>NZ_JANLOA010000051.1:0-93365 GCF_025466035.1 Pseudomonas sp. 20P_3.2_Bac5
TGCGCCTGGCGCTTGATCCACTTCTCACTCAACGTCGAGAAAAAGCGCTCAACCATATTCAACCAAGATGCCGAGGTCGGTGTGAAATGGACCTGGTAGCGCGGGTGTGCTGCAAGCCTCTGCGAATGCCGCAACTCACGAGCATTCGCGAACTTAATGAAACCTCACCCCAAGCCCTCTTTACTCTCACGACTCGACCAACAAAACCCAAACAACACCAACCCCTCCACCGGCTCATAAAACATCATCACCAGATCCGCCCCCCAACTCTGGTAGTGATACGCCGGCACGCTAGCCACATGATGGAACGGATTACCCGCAGGGCTACACGGATACCCCGCCGTGATTCCACTCTTCTCACATTCCGCATAACCCAGCGTCAGGCTGGACACCGGGAACTTCATGAAGTCCGCCACACCGCCAATCTGCTCGACGAACGTCATCTGCTCAACCCGGTGCAGGGGCACCTTCCTCGCCAGCTCCGACGGGCAAAACAGCAACCCTGATTCGCGATACTTCTCTCGGGCCGCCTCAAAAGCCGCTTTCTGGTCAGAATAATGAGCCTGCAAACTTTCCCGCGCTTCGACATACGGATCAGCAAGGTGCTCGTTACCTGCATGCAGGAAGAAATAACGCGGATCACCCATCAGTCGGTAGCGTCCGTCTTCGACCTTGAAACCAATCCAGTTGGTGTGCAACAACCGGGTGTGCCACGGGGTGTCTTCTGTCGCCTGACCAACGTACTCGTGCTCGGTTGGCTCCAGCGGCCCCAACATTGTCAGATAGCCCGACCACTCTGGGTTCACCACACTCAGGTCAATGCCGAAAAACGGCTGCAAGTGCTCGATGAGGTCGGCCTGATCATCCACGAACACCGTCTCCGGGTCGGGGAACGGGTACAGGCCATAAGGGACGTTTCGGTAGTCCGGCCAGTTCTTCGCTACTTCTCGGAGCACACTCATGGCCTCCCGGTCTGTACTCAAGCCTTCCTTGTAAACCTTCAACAGGGCCTGCGCTGCCTCGAAATGTTCCGGGCTGAGCTGTGCCAGATCATCCGCGTTGACGGTATAGCCGGAACACTCCTGCATCGACAGTACGATCGCGCGTAAACACCTAGCGGACGCCCGATGGTCATGGACGAGGGCGTCCTTGTATTTGAGAAAGGGGGATTCGCTCATCTTTGGTCGTCCTTAGCCCAGATTTTTTGAAGTAAGAAAAACGGCATCCCGAAGGATGCCGTTTTGTATCACACAAAAAGCGCAATCAGGACGCTACGACCGCCGCCTGAGCAGCCTGTGCCTCTGCCGCCGCCCGCGCATTCTGGCGCGCCATGCCGCTGGCGTAGAGCTTGTCCAGCTCGGCCTCACCACGCGCAATCAGCTCTTCCTGAGACTGTGCAATCTTCTTCACCACGAAGTAGTGCAGGGCGGTGAGTGCGGCGTAGCCGACCACCAGTGCAGTGTCGACGTCGTCACTGCGGCGTTGCGTCAGCATGTAGGCGAAGGCCGCCAGGTAGATCAGGCCGCCGCCGTAGGTCAGCAGGGCTTCGATCTTGTGCGAGCCCGGCACGACGTTCTTGGTGTAGATACCGCCATTGCCGTTCCAGTTGATCCAGCCCGCCCAGACCAGCGGCGACATCAGCGCGAACAGCGGGAACATCGCCCAGCCGAAGACCACCAGGATGCCGCCCCAGACCAGCGAGGCCACGGGATGGTATTTGGTGCCGATATCGACGAATTTCTTGCTGGTGGAGTAGTTGATGTCGAGGAAGCTGCGGCCTTTCCAGCTCATGGTGCCGAAGATGTGGCCCGGGCGCGCCTGCAGGTTGCCGTTGCCGGAGTAGGTCACGTCGGTGTCACGGTTGATGTCGTACAGCCAGGTGTTGTGGCTGACCTGCACGTCATGGCTGGTGTGGCTCTCCAGGTTGCCGAAGGCGTTCTGCTGGACGTGGGTGTCGCTGAACACGGTGTGGTTGGTCCTGGTGTCCAGCACGCGGCCGACCAGCAGTTGCATGTCGTCCAGGGCATTGGCGCTGTCGCCGAACACGGTGCGCCCGGATTTGCCCCGCTGCCAGATCGAAAAACCGACGTAGCCGATCGCGGCGCCAATGGCCAGCCAAGGCCAGCGGTAGGAGGTGACGATTTCGATGTTGTACATCAGATCGATTTCGGACTCATAGATGAACCAGAAGGCCGCCAAAGCACCCGCGCCGGCGAAGGCCAGCGCCGATTTGCGCTTGAATGCCGCGTAGCCGGCAGCGACCGTCAGCAGAAAGATGATAAAGCTCACTTCGTATCCTCGTATTGGTAAGACCGGTTTCCGGTTCGGCGACAAGATACCGGCGCCAAGGACCTGAGGCGAGTGAAAGTTGCATTTTGCTATCACTCGGAAAGGCCTCTGAACCGGGCCTTGAAGCGTTTCAGTTGAAGTGGCCTCATCGCTGGCAAGCCAGCTCGCACAGGTTCGGTGCCATGCTTCGATTTTGAGATCAGCGAAGATCTTCGGCGATGAGGCCGGCAGATACAGCCCGGTTGCCTGGCGTGGCCTCATCGCGAGCGAGCTCGCTCCTACAGGTCCGCAGTTTCTGTAGGAGCGAGCTTGCTCGCGAATTGACTCACCGCGAATACCGCGCCAACGCTTTGCGCAGCATCCCCCGCACATGCTCGCGCAACCCCACCGGCCCCAGCACCTCGATATCCGCCGCATTGCTCAACAAAAACAAGCGCAAGCCCTGGCTGTCGAGAATGTTGCAGGTCAGTTTCCAATGCTCGGCACCATCGGGTTGCAACACCTGATCATCAGTCAGCGGGTTCTCCCACAGCCGGTTGTACAGGTTGGCGCCCAGGCGCAGTTCCAGGTGGATTTCGCGGTCGCCATGCAGGGTCATCAGGTGCCGCTGGGCCTCCAGCGAATGCACGTCGTAGCCCTCGGGATCGGCGATGTTCACCCGACCCGTGTCGATCGCGACGATGCGGTGCAGCATCAACGCACACAACTCGCCCGGCCCGTTGCTGCCGTATTTGCCGCGCGGTTTTTGCGGGTCTGGCTGATAACCATCAAGCCACTGTTCTTCCGCCACCAGCGCCGACAGGTAGGTGTTGGAATCCTGGTGGGAGAGGGCCAGCGGCTTGAGTTGATAGACACACAGCGCATCATCCGCATCCCGCGGGCGGTAGGTCACGGTCAGCGGCTCGTCGAGGTAAATCGCCTGTTGCAGGCGGGTCAGCAACGCGGCGTCATAGCGCCCGGGCCGCAGCACCATGAAGCGGGTGCCAGAGGTGATGCGCCGGCCCAGATCAATCCCGCGCGGGGTCTGATGGTTCATCACGTGGATGGCGAAGTTGCGCAGCTCGGTCAGTTGTTCGGTGTGGGTCTTGAGCCCGAAGCGTTCGGCATGATCGAAGATCGCCGACAGGGTCATGGCCTCGATCGGCAGCAATTTGAGCTCATGCTGGTATTTGCTGATCCGCCACAGGATCGGCAGGCCGTTGCCCTGTTCCTCAGGCTGCACCACTCCTTTTCCTTCGAGCCATTCGAGGTCGCGATTGATGGTCTTCAGCGAGCCGGACCATTCGCTGTCAGCGCCGTGCATCAGTTTGAGCAGGGTCGAGGCGGGTTGCGCTTGCTGTTGGCGGCCCAGCGCCTGGAGAAGCCGCTCGCGGCGAATTTCAAAATTTTTCATCGAATCTGGCGGACCTGGACAAAAAGTGGGAAGGCTGGCTGTTTTCATACCCGGGCTGACAGGCGATAGTGCCTGCGCCAGCCCACAGGAGCATTACATGAAGCGTCAGTCCTACCTCGCTGCTACTCACGTTGCCGGTTTTATCGACTGGTTGGCCACCGAGCTTGAATCGGTTTCGCTGTTCCGCCACCAATACGTCGATCGCCGCAAGGCATCCATCTGGCAGTGCAGCGACCTGTTCGACGCGTTCGAAGGCTACCGCTGGAACCATCCCGGCAACGAGCGCCTGGGCTACGACGCCGGCGATTGCCCACGCAGCAACGCCATCGCCCTCGATGCCCTGCGCCGTGACCTGCTGGCGGCCAGCGGCGATGATGCACGCAGCCTGCTGGCCTCGCTGGACGTGATGGCCTGGGGCGGCGTCAGTGCCCGCAATGCCGACTGGCTCAAGACCAACGAGCAGGGCCTGGCGCAGACCCTGCACACGGTCAAGGCGGCGCTCGACGCCGGCGATCCGCAAGCGCCGGTACTGCGCGACAAGGGCCTGCGTTTCAACTCCGGGATGACCAAGGTCTACTCGCTGCTCTGTGAAGACTTCCTGATCTACGACAGCCGCGTGGCGGCGGCGCTGGGCTGGCTGGTGGTCAAGTACTGCAAGGCCAAGCACCTGGCCTGGGTCCCGGCCGAGTTGTGCTTCCCCTGGGCGGCGGCCAAGGAGGGGGTCAACAGCGCCGCGCCGAAGCAGCGCAATCCGGGCAACCCGCACCTGCAGTTCAAGCGCCTGCGCGCCGGGCATCACCATGCGTTGTGGAACCTGCGGGCAAGCTGGCTGCTCAGTGCGGTGCTGGCGCATCCGGCAGCGGCGGACAGCCGTTTCAATCGAGTGACCGGGCCGGTCACGCCGCTGCGGGCGCTGGAGGCCGCGTGTTTCATGATCGGCTATGACCTGGGCACGGACGACGGTGTGCAGGAATGCAGCGACGAATTCGCCCAACGGATTCTGGCGGTGGCGGAAGAGGATTTTGTCGAGATCGACGCCGATGAGCTGATCGGGCAACTGGATGAAATGATCAAGGTGGCGCGGGAGAACAACAGCGGGCGAGTGTGACGCGCGGGGCAGGAGGGGCCGCGTCGGCGGCCCCCACGCCTTGCATCAGAAGCTGTATTTCACGTTGAACATCACGTTGCGCGGGTCACCGTAATAGGCGGTGTTGTAGTTGCCGATACCGCTGTAATACACCCGGTCGAACAGGTTGTTGAGGTTCACCGTGCCCTTGAGCTCGTCAGTGAAATCGTAACTGGCCAGCAGGCCAACCACCGCGTAGCTGCCACGATTGAGCTTCTGCGGCCCGACCTGCTCGTCGAAGCTGTCGTCGATAAAGAAGCTCGCGCTCTGCCATTGCACATTGCCGCCGACGGTGGCCTTGTTCAGCACCCCCGGCAGGCGGTAGCTGGTGGCAGCCTTGAGCAGGTGCTGCGGCTGGGTGGTGGCAACGCGCACATGGTCGGCGTCATAGGACGCCTGGTAGACGTAGCCGGCATTGATGTTCCAGCCCGGCAGCAGCTCGCCGGCAATCTCCAGTTCCACACCATTGGTCGTCGCCCCCGATACCGGACGCATCTCGGCATTGCCCGCACTGTTGGTCCGGCCAGTGCTTTCGGCGAGGTTGTCCTGCTTGAGCTGGAACAGCGCCAGGCTGGCGTTGAGGCGGCCTTCGAAGTACTCGCCCTTGATCCCCACTTCATAGCTTTCACCGGTCAGCGGGTCGATCGGATTGTCGCGGGCATCCTTGTTGTACGGCTGCGGTTTGAAGATGTCGGTGTAGCTGGCGTAGACGGTGTACTGCTCGTTCAGGTCGTAGGTGATGCCGGCGTAGGGGATGACCTCGCCGCGGTTGCTGGTCGGGTAACTGCGGGTCCGGCCAAGCGCGTTGAGGCTACTCAGGGTCCAGTCGTAGTCGTTGACCCGGGCACCGATGATCACGTTGAAGGCATCAGTGGGCTTGAGCACCACGGCCGCGTAGCTGACCTTCTGCGTGGCATCGATTTTCTGCGTCGACCACCACGCCCAGTCGGTGGGGTAGGTGGCGTTGTTGTTCCAGGTGAACGGGTTGACGCTCTCGTCGGTGGTGCCGTCGGTGCGGCGGGACTCGGCGTCGGTCTTGGAATAGTTGTAGCCGACCACCAGTTCATGCTCGCGGCCGAAGAGCTGGAACGGCCCCTTGGCGTACACGTCGAAGGACTTTTCTTCGGTGTCGGTATCGAACTTCGAGGCGCCGCCGTAATAGAAACCGTGGTCGATGGTGTTTGTAGCCGGGTCGATGTGCGCGGCCGACAGCCCGGCGAGGATTTCCCGCGATTTGTACTTGCGGTAGGTGGCGGTGGCCTTGAGCATCCAGTCGTTGTCCAGACGGTGCTCGATGCCGACGAAGCCGCGCGAGGTGTCCTGGTTGCGGTAGGCCCACTTGTCCGCCGGGTTGCTTGAGCGCGACAGATCGACCCGCCGGCCATCGCTGTAGAACACCGGCAGGTGGGCGTTGCTGGTCGCGTCGTTGTTGTTCTTCTGGTAGTCGAAGCCGGCGCTGAGGGTGGTGGCGTCATTCAGGTCGGCTTCGAGGATGCCGTAGAAAACCTGCTGCTCGCCTTTCTGGTAGTCGATGAAGCTATCGTGCTGCTCGCTGCCGGCGACCATCCGCCCGCGCAGCGCGCCGCTGTCCACCAGCGGGCCGGAGACATCCAGCTCGGTGCTGTAGCGGTCCCAGGAACCGGCGCCCGCGCCGACATGGCCCTGGAATTCACGGGTCGGGCGTTTGCGCACCAAGTTGATTACCCCGGACGGATAACCGATGCCGTTGACCAGGCCGGTAGCCCCCTTGAGCACTTCGACGCGGTCGTAGATCAGCGAGTTGCCGATGCTGTAGTTGTCGCGCACGTTGCCGCCGTCGGTGCTCAGGCTGGGAATGCCGTCGTACTGGAAGGCCTGGATTTCGAAGCCGCGGGAATAGTAGGTGTAGCCCTCGGAGTTCTCGCGGTTGACGGTGACGCCAGGGGTCTGTTGCAGCACCGAGGCGAGGTTGACCAGGCCCTGGTCGTCCATCTGCTGGCGGGTCACCACGCTGACCGATTGCGGCGTCTTGCGCAGCGACAGGTCCATGCGCGTAGCCGAGGCGCTCTGGCCGACGGTGTAGGCGCCGGTGCCCTCGGAGGTCGCGCCGAGGGCTGCGCTGTTGATGGTGGTGGCGCCCAGTTCCAGCGAGCCGTCCGCTTTGGGCAGTGGCCGCAATGCGTAGCTGCCGTTGCTTTGCGGCAGCGCTTGCAGGCCGCTGCCCTGCAGCAGAATGGCGAAGCCCTGGGCGACGCTGTAGCGGCCGTCGAGGCCGGCGGACTGGCGGCCTGCGGTCAAGGCGGCATCGAACGAGATGGCGGTGCCGGACGCCGAACCGAAGGCGGCGAGCACCGACGTCAGGCTGCCGGCGGCAATCCGGTAATGCTGCTCGGCGCTGACTTCGGCGGCGCTGACGACGCCTGGCAGGCTGCCGACAGCAATGGCCCAAAGCCCGAGACGGATGGCCACGGCCACGGGTTTCAGCAAGCGTGCGTGCGGGTACTTCATGGTGTTCCTCCCCCAAATGAGGCCGTGCAAACGGCACTTGTCGAGGGATTGGCCGAGCGGGAAAAGCAAATCGTGCAACGCCCCTGAAATTATTTTCCGCGTGGGACGCTCAGGCGTCGGCGGGCAGCACCGTGACCCAGTAATCGCTGCGCCGCACCACCCGCAGGCCGAAGCCGCTTTCCAGCGCCGCCAATGCGCGGTTGGTGTCGTCCAGCGGGAAGGCGCCGGAAATCTTCAGCCGGGCGATAGCCGGATCGCAACGCAGCCAGCCATGGCGATAGCGCGACAGCTCGGCGAGCAGATCGGCCAACGGCCGCTCGATGGCGATCAGGCTGCCGTTGCGCCAAGAGGCGACCGCAGCGTCGCTGGTTCTCGCCGCGCCGACGCTGACGCGATCGAAACGCACCTGCTGGCCGGCCTCCAGACGCAGCACTTGTGGGCTCAGCGCCGGGCGCACCTCCACGGCTTTTTCCAGCACCGCGACCTCGCACCAGGCGTCGTCGCTTTGCACCGTAAAACGCGTGCCGAGGGCGCGGACCTGGCCTTGCGCGGTCTCCACCAGGAATGGCCGAGCCAGTGAGTCCGCCGCAGTCTCCACCAGCAGCCGGCCGCTGAGCAGGCGCAGCAGGCGGCGGTCGTTGTCGAACGCCACATCCAGCGCCGAATGGCTGTCGAGCAGCAGCGAACTGCCGTCGGCCAGCGTCAGGCGGCGTTGTTCGCCGACGCCGGTGTGGTAGCTGGCGGTCATCGCGATGCGCCAGTCGCTGTCCCAGGTTCGCCAGCCCAGCGCGCCGACGCCGGCCAACACCAGCAACTGGCGCATGACCCGCCGGCGTGTCTGCCCGGCGTTGCGCAGGGCCGAGGCGGCGACCTTGCCCGGTACGCCCTCGACCATCCGCCGCACCTGTTCGACCTGCTGCCACGCCTGGCGATGCAGCGGGTCGGCGTTGTGCCAGAGCTGCCATTGCTGGCGCTCGGCTTCGCACTCGCAGCCCGACGACAGCCGCGCGTACCACTGCGCGGCGCTGCGCAGGGCATCGCGTTCGGCCGGGTCGAGGACGGGGCGCGCGTCGCTCACAGCAGGCCCATCTGCATCAGGCAGCAATGCTCGACGGCCTTGGCCATATGGTTGTTTACCGTACGCAGGGAAATACCCAGGCGCTCGGCGATCTTCGGATAACTCAGGCCCTCGAGCTGGGACAGGATGAAGGTCTGCTTCACCGTGTCGCCGAGTGCGTCGAGCATGCGGTCGATCTCCACCAGGGTCTCCAGAACGATGGCCTGTTCTTCCTGGGACGGATGCTCGCGCTCGGGCAAGGCGGCGAGGGCTTCGAGGTAACTGTGCTCCAGCGCCCGGCGCCGGAACAGGTCGATCACCAGGCCCTTGGCCACGGTGCTCAGGTATTGCCGCGGCTCGCGGATGTCCAGGGCCTGGCGTGCCTTGATCACCCGCACGAAGGTGTCCTGGGCCAGGTCGGCGGCATCGCTGCTGTTGTCCAGACGCTTGCGCAACCAGCCACGCAACCAGCCGCAATGGGTGGCATAGAGGTCATGGACGGCGGAACGCAGGGCGATATCGTCGGCGGGCATGAGAAAACATCACTAATGAGAATTGGTTGCAATTCTCACCTTGTTGTAGCGGGGTTTGCAATGACTTGTTACGGCTATTGAGCCGGGAGGGAAATGCCCAGTTCGACGGGGCAGGGCTGAGACCACCCGGTACGCGAACTGCTGGATGCACTGAGGGTTTCAGCCGCGGGCTGATTTCCGAATGAATCTCTGCCCGTCCGGGGTGGTCACAAAAATGTCGACCATCCCCAATCGAGCCCGCAGGGCAGAGAGGTATTCATGAGCAATGATGAACTGGAGCGTGAAGTCCTGACCCGTTTGTTGCACGCGCACCCGGAAGGACTGGGCAAGGAAATTCTCGACAACTACCGCGGCGAAAAGGCCGTGGCCGGGACGCTCAAACACCTGCAGGAACGCAATCTGATCCACGGCAACCCGGTGACCGTGCAGGACCATGAACCCTCGGTGACCTTTCCGATCAAGCTGACCAGTGCCGGCGTCGATGCCGCGCGGCGGGCGGATGGGGCAGGCGCTCAAGGACGTTAATCGTTGCAGCGACCGCGACGGTCCGGCGCCCCCGAACCGTCGCGGTTGCCTGCGCTGTTACAGCACCGGCGTACGCGGCGGAATCATCCGCCGGTTGCCGGTGGCTTCGAACGCCGCGCCGAGGCGCAGCAGGTTCGAGTCGTCATAGGCGCGACCGGCGAAAGTCAGCCCCACCGGCATGCCGATATCGGCCATCACGCCCATCGGCACGGTGACGGTCGGCACGCCGAGGTGGCGAATCGCGAGGTTGCCGTTGGCGACCCAGACACCGTTACTCCAGGCGATATCCGCCGACTCAGGGTTCACATCGGCATCCGCCGGGCCAACGTCGGCCACGGTCGGGAACAGCACCGCGTCCAGCTTCAGCTCATCCATCCAGTCTTCCAGGTCGATCTTGCGGGTCTTCTCCAGGCCGCGCAGACCGTCCGGCACGGTGCTGATTTCGTTCCACGGGGTGATGCCGCGCTCGGCCATTTTCACGTACTCGTCCATGCCGGCGGCGAGGTCGCCTTCGCGGTTGGGCAGGGTGCCGGGGTCGTGCGGGAAGATCTTCGGCCCGTCGACATCCACCAGGCGATTGAGCTTCGGATCGCCGTTGGCCTGGAGGAAATCGTCGAAGGCCCAGGCGGTCAGGTCCCACAGTTCATGGTGCAGGAACTCCGGCGAGACGGTGCCGCGGTTGAACACGGTCGGTGCGCCCGGACGGTCGCCTTCGCAGTTGGACACCAGCGGGAAGTCCACTTCGATCACTTCGGCACCGGCCGCTTCCAGGGCCTGGCGCGCCTGCGTCCACAGGTCGATGACCGAGTCGCGGGTGTTGATGCGCTGGCCGGTCGGGCCGCCAATGCCTGGTGTTTCCGAGGTGCCGGCCAGTTCATCGGCATTGATGTACATGCGCGGCACGCCCAGGCGTTTGCCGGCCAGGGCACCGGCGCCCACCGCCAGTTCCTGGTAGGAGGCCGGGCGCACCGAGGCAACGTTCGGGATCGGCACCCAGGTTTGCAGGCGCCACAGGTCGCCACGGGTGTCCTTGTCTTCGGCGACCACTACGTCGAGCACTTCGAGCAGGTCGGCCATGGTCCGTGCGTAGGGCACCACCACGTCCATGGTCGGCGTCAGCGGCCAGTTGCCGCGAACCGAAATCACCCCACGCGACGGGGTGTATGCACACAGGCCGTTGTTCGAGGCCGGGCCGCGACCGCTGGACCAGGTTTCTTCCGCCAGGCCGAAGGCCGAGTAGCTCGCAGCGGTGGCAGTACCGGCACCGTTGGACGAACCGGAGGCGAACGGCGCGGTGAGGTAACCGGCGTTGTACGGGCTTTCGGCGCGGCCATAAACGCCGCGCTGCATGCCGCCGTTGGCCATGGGCGGCATGTTGGTCTTGCCCAGGCAAATCGCCCCGGCAGCCCGTAGGCGCTCGATGGTGAAGGCGTCGCGATAGGCCACCAGCTCGGCGAAGGCCGGGCTGCCGGACGCGGCGGTCAGGCCCTTGACCAGATAGCTGTCCTTGGCGGTGTACGGAATGCCGTCCAGTGGGCCGAGGGTTTCACCCCGGGCGCGGCGGGCGTCGGAGGCTTCGGCTTCCTTGAGGACTTCGGGGTTGCGCACCACCACCGCGTTGAGTGCGGTGGGCGTGTCGGCGCCGTCGTAGGCATCGATCCGGGCAAGGTAGGCCTTGACCAGTTCAACTGCGGTGGTTTGCCCGGATTCGAGCGCGGCACGCAGTTGGGCAATGGAAACTTCGGTGACCTCGATCATGCAGCTTGCTCCGGTGACTGACAGGTAACAGGGAAAGTGCTTCCCTCACGCAGGGACATCAGGCTTTTCAAATTGTTATCTCGTTCGATACCCCGTTGTGCGGCTTTACGCAACAGGGCGGCCTAAAGTGGGCGATATATTTAACACTTGGCGCTGAACAAGGGAATGGGGACTACGCCAGACCTGATGATTTTGGCGATAAAGGGCAGCTTTCGCTATTTGGAGGTGTAGAAAAATACGAACAGTCGAACGCTGTCTGCCGAGGCATCAGGATCATTCAGAAGGGAGGGTGAAGCAGAAGAAGAAAATGGCAGGGGCGGCTGGATTCGAACCAACGCATGGCAGGATCAAAACCTGCTGCCTTACCGCTTGGCGACGCCCCTGTTGCGACGGATGAAAGTACATCCAGATGCAGAATCCTGCTGCTTGCGAAGACGATTTCGCGAAGAACCCTGTGGTCCGTTGCAGGATGGGCGGCAATTTATCAACTTTTGTTACGTCTGTGAAGCCCCTTTTAAAACGAAAGGGGTTTTAAAACAGCGACTTAGTTTGCGGGTCACCGTCATTGGCTCCGGCGAAAAGCCGACAGCATCGCGTTGGCGCCCGCAGATGGGGTAGGGTTGCGGACCGCATCTAGCGAAATTTCCCACATCCCCAAGGACGGAGAGCGATCGTGTTCCCATTGGATATCTGGCTGGCCTACACCGCCGCCTGTCTGCTGCTGGTGATTTCCCCCGGTCCCGACAACCTGCTGGCGATCGGTCGCGGTCTGAGCCAGGGGCGGCTGGCGGCGATCGTCTCGGGGGTGGCCTCGGGGGCCGGCATTCTCTTTCACACCACCACAGCAGCATTGGGCCTGACCCTGTTGATGCAGACGTCGGCGGTAGCCTTCTGGGTCGTCAAGATCATCGGTGCCGGTTACCTGCTTTGGCTGGGCATCAAGGTGCTGCGCTCGCGCAACCTGATCAACTTCGCGCCGGCAGCCAGGCAGCCGCTGCGCAACATCTTCCTCACCGGTTTTCTGTCCGCAGCGCTCAACCCGAAGCCGGGTCTGTTCGTGCTGGCCTTCATCCCGCAGTTCGTCAATCCGCAACTGGGTTCAGTGACGCTGCAGATGTTTGTCTATGGCGTGTGGTTCGCCGCGCTGACGGCGGTGGGCTTTGCGCTGATGGGGGTGTTCGCCACCGCGCTGACCCAGTCGCTACGCCAGCGGCCACGGCTGGTTAACGGCCTGAATGTCGGGGCAGGGGTGACGTTCGTTGCCTCGGGTGTCTCGGTGGTGGCGCTGACCCAGAAATAAATCCTGCCCTCGGTTTGGCACGCGACTGAAGACTGCCCGGGAATTTTCGTTCAAGGGGTGTGTCGCATCTCCCACGGGCCACTTTACGTGGTCCCATCGCGTCGCTCTAATAGCAAACCCGCGGCTCGGGCTGGCCCGCGCCGGTTTTCCGCATTACACAAGGAACAGTGACCGTGATCATTGGCATCGATCTGGGTACGACCAACAGTCTGGTCTCGGTATGGGACGGCGAGTCCGCCCGTCTGCTGCCCAACGCCCTTGGCAATTACCTGACGCCCAGCGTCGTCGGCCTCGACGACCAGGGCCAACTGGTGGTGGGCGATATCGCCCGCGAGCGCCTGCAGACCCACCCGCAATTGACCACCGCACTGTTCAAGCGCCACATGGGCAGCGGTCGCGAAACCCGTCTCGGCCAGCGTGCCTATCGCCCCGAAGAACTGTCGGCGATGCTGCTGCGCAGCCTCAAGGCGGACGCCGAGCGGGCGCTTGGCGAGACGGTCAGCGAAGCAGTGATCAGCGTGCCGGCCTATTTCAGTGACGCCCAGCGCAAGGCCACGCGTATTGCCGGCGAGCTGGCGGGGCTGACCGTCGAAAAACTCATCAACGAACCCACCGCCGCCGCCCTGGCTTATGGGTTGCACCAGCGCGACGAAAGCACTTTCCTGGTCTTTGACCTTGGCGGCGGCACCTTCGACGTGTCGGTGCTGGAGCTGTTCGAAGGGGTGATGGAAGTGCGCGCCAGTGCCGGCGACAACTTCCTCGGCGGCGAAGACTTCGACGACAGCCTGGTAGCGCACTTCGTCGCGCGGATCGGCGCGAAAGACCTGCCGGACGTCAATCGCCCTGAACTGGCCCAGCGTTTGCGCCGTGAAGCGCAGCGCGTCCGCCATGCCCTAGGCCACGCCAGCGAAGCGCGCTTCAACCTCAGTGACGACGGTCGCGAATGGCACCTCGACCTGACCCAGGACGACCTCGCGACGGTGGTTCGCCCCTTGCTCGACCGCCTGCGCGCGCCCATCGAACGAGCGCTGCGGGACGCACGGATCAAAGCGGCGGAACTGGACGAGGTGCTGCTGGTGGGCGGCACCACGCGCATGCCGCTGGTGCGCAAGCTGGTGGCGTCGCTGTTCGGGCGCATTCCTTCCATGCAGTTGAACCCGGACGAAGTGGTCGCCCAGGGCGCGGCGATCCAGGCGGCGCTCAAGGCCCGCGATGCTTCGCTGGAAGAAGTGGTGCTGACCGATGTCTGCCCCTACACCCTCGGGATCGAGACGTCGGTGCAGGTGGCGCAGGGTTATCAGAGCGGGCATTACCTGCCGATCATCGAGCGCAACAGCGTGGTGCCGGTGAGTCGTTCGCGGGTGGTGTCCACCTTGAGCGATGGTCAGGAGCATGTGCTGGTGCGCATCTTCCAGGGCGAAGGCCGGCTGGTGCAGAACAACATCTTCCTTGGCGAGCTGGACATTCCGGTGCCCAAGCGCCGGGCCGGCGAAGTCGACCTCGACGTGCGCTTCACTTACGACAACAACGGCCTGCTGGAAGCCCAGGTGCACCTGCCGATCAATGGCGAGACGCGCACCCTGGTGATCGAGAACAACCCCGGCGTGCTGGACAAGGACGAAATCGCCCGGCGCCTCGCTGACTTGCAGCAATTGAAGGTGCACCCCCGCGACCAGCAGACCAACACCTTGCTGCTGGCGCGGCTGGAGCGCCTGTATCAGGAGCACCTCGGCCATCGCCGCGAGCACATCGCGCAACTGGCCCAGTACTTCCAGCAGGCGCTGGAAACCCAGGACGAGCAGCAGGTGCGCAAGGCCTACAGCAGCGTTGCCGAGCACCTGGCGCAGATCGAGCAGGAGGGCTGAGGGTTCATGAGTCATTGGCAATTGCTGGACCTGACCCCTGACGCGGACGAGCGTGCGGTAAAACGCGCCTACGCCCGGTTGCTCAAGATCCATCGTCCTGACGAAGACGCCGCAGCTTTTCAGCAACTGCGCGAAGCCTACGAAACCGCGTTGGCCGAGTTGCGCTGGCGGGCGCAGTGGGAAGAGGAGGACGAACAGGACGAGGCGCCGGAGCCGCTGCCGGTTCTGGCCGCAATCGATGAAGGCGGGGCGTTGTCAGTCGCCCCCGCACCCGCGCCGGTTCGGGCTGAGCCGGAGGAACCGGACTATGCCGCGTACGTTCGCGCCATTCCGGAGCCGGCTATCTCGATGGGGCAAATTCGTCAGTGGTTCGCCGAGGGCCACGAGCATCGGCTGCTGTCGGTATTGCCGCAGATCCTCGCCAGCGAATGGATGCTGTCGTTCGATCGCCGGCAATGGTTCGAGGAGCAACTGCTGGATTGCCTGGAGCATGAGGGACATTGGTCCGCCGCGTTCTTCGATCAGTTGGCCGCGCGCATGGACTGGAGCGATGCCAAGGGTCATATCCCCTGCTCGGGGCCGCGCTGGCGCCACCTGATGGACTTGCGTGCGGCAGCGTTCGAGGTGGACGGCGTGCGGCGTGACGTGCAGGGCCCAAACCCGGACGCGGTGCTGTCGTTCCTGTTCGTGCGGCAAAGCGATCTCGACCGACGGCAACTGGCCGATGGCATGGACGCGGACCAGTGGGCGCATTGTCAGCAGGTGGCGGAAAGCTTCGAACAGCGCAATCCGACAACGCTGCAACGCTTGGGACTTGAACTGGTGGATGACTGGCGGGCGTGGCTGCCACGCACGGCGGTGCCGTTCTGTCTCTATTTGTGGTTGCTTGCCTGTGGATTCATGGCGCTGAAATTCCTGCCTCTGGCGCAAACCCGGCCTTCCGCTTACGTCCTCCGGGTGGTGTCGTCGGGGTTGCTGGCGGCGGCGGGCAGTGTGTGGGCTTATGTCATCTGGCGCAGGATCGCCATGTGGCTGACGCGGCTGGATATGCCCCTCAGTCGCGCGGTGTTGCCGGACAGGCTTTATCGCCGGGGCGCGGGCCTGTTGATCCTGCGTCATGTGGTGCCGTGTGCGGCGCTGTCGTGGCTGGCGGCGTGGCATCTGCGGGAACTGTCATCGACTTGGTGGCCGGTGCCGCTGGCGGTGTTTCCGTTGGTGCTGTACCTCGCTGATGCCACCTTGCGCGGCACTATTCCTGCGCCGTGGAGCCGGATGTACCAGGCCTTGACCCGGCCGACGGATGAGGCGGGTTGGTAATGCGTTCCGTCGCTTTTGCTCTTCGTGCACGTTAGTTCAGACGCTGCAAATTGCAAAAAAAAGCCCTCGCAACCTGACAGTGCGAGGGCAAACGAGTGGAACCCCATTGACGTTGTTGCCTCAGCCCCGGTCGACCCGGTACACGCCGATCAGCACTTCACTGTCGCTGACGTCATCGATCGTGCCGACGTGGGTATAGCCCTTTACCCGGCGGAGTCCTGACGGACGGCACGGTGTGACAGTAGTAATGCATTCATGGTCGATTCCTCACGGGTCAGTTGGCTGCCGGGTTTAGCGGGTCGGGTCTGCACGGCTGTTTCAGCAGGCTGTCGCAGGCCGGTTGCGCCGCAGGCACCTGGACGCCCTTGAGTTCACCCAGCACCAGCGTCGAAGGGTGCTGCGCGTCATGCAGCAGTTTCGGCTTGGCGGGCAGGGCGAAGGTGTCGAAGCCATAACCGCCGGTGCGCCCCGGCGCGTCGATCCACAGGCGCACTCTTGAGCCTGCGCGCAACGGATGGGAGAACGGCGGGATTTCCACCCGGCCCAGTACGGGCGTATCCGGCAGCATCGGTTCGACGGCATCCGGGGTGTCCAGCCGCCAGGGGCGCAGCGCGGTGGACTTGCCGTCATCCAGCTTGCGCGCCGACATCCGCAGCCAGCCGCGCTGGATAAACACTTCCTGTCCGTCGGGCAGCAACTGGGTGAGGGTGACCTGCACGTCCAGGTCCGGCCCCATCGGCGTCGACAGCCAGAGGTCGGCGCTGCCGGGGCCATAGCTCAGCAGGTCGCGCGTCAGCGGCGCGCTGGTGTACGCCAGGCTGCCTTTTTCCCAGCCCGGTTTGAGCTGACCCCAGGCGTTGTCTTCCTCGTAAGTGTTCACGTCGGGGCCGGCCACCGGGTAGGCGTATTCGTCCGGCTCGCCCTCGGGCTTGCCGCCTTCGATCAGCTTGCCGCCGCCGACCAGGGCAAAGCGCACCGGGGTGATGTCCAGCGGCAGGCGCTCGCGTTGCAGCGTCCAGCCGGGGGTGGCGGTTTCATTGAGGTCGTGCGGGGTGTCGCGTTGGGCGCTGGCGGTCTCCTGCCAGATTTCGACGTGCGGGGTGCCATTGAAGTCGTTGTCCTGGCCTTTGACAAAGTGATCGAAGAAGGCCACCAGCTTGTCGCGGAAATGCCGGGACTCGTAGAGGTCGTGCGGGCCGTTGCTCTGCACGGTCCACAGTTGTTCCGGGCGCACGGTCTCGTGGTAGTAGCCCTCGCGGGCCATGACCGCCTCGTCCTGCCAGGCTTCGAAGGACAGGATCGGCACCTGGATCAGGTGGGTGCGGTCACGGAGGTTGCGCTGGTTGACCCACTCGTCGCGCAGCGGATGGCGGATCAACTGGTAGGTCAGGGCGTGCTTGCCGATGTCCGCTTTGTTCTTCGCCAATTGGCTCAGGCAGCGGCTGTCGTTTTCGCTGGTGGCGCTGGCCTTGACCGCGGCCCAGCGCTGGTCGAGGTACCAGTGCCAGCCGGTGACGAACTCCGGCGCCGGCACCCCGCCCGGTGCCCAACTGTCGCCGCGGGCATCGCCCAGCACCATGCCGGGGGCGATCGCCTTGAGGCTCGCAGGGCGCTCGGCGGCGGTCATCAGTTGCGACATGCCGGACCAGGACCAGCCAAACATGCCGACCTTGCCGTCGGACCACGTCTGTTTTGCGATGAACTCGATGGCGTCACGGCCATCGGTGCCGTAGGCCGGACCGAGGAAATCGAAGGTGCCCTGGGAGCAGCCGGTGCCCCGGGCCTGCACGCCGACCACGGCATAGCCGAGGCTCACCAGTTGCTTGTCGAGATCGACCGAGAAGGTTTCATCGTCAGCCAGGTAGGCGCTGCCGCCGATGCTGCCGGAGTCGTAGCCGCTGTAGCGGACCAGCACCGGGAAACGGCCCTGGTTGGCCGGCAGCAGCGCCGAATAGCGCAGCTCGGTGCCGTCCGCCGTCTTGATATAGCCGGTTTCGCGTTTGGCCCAGAAGGGTTGCCATTGGCGAGCCGGGGCGGAGCTGACGTCCTGGCCGGGAATGTCCTGAGCGGCGTACGCGGTGCCGCCCAGCAGTGTTGCGGCCGCCAGGCTGGCGGCCATTGCAGTTGTGCGAAAAAGCATGATGAGCACCCTGGATCAGAAGCGTTTCGAGGCGGAAACCATCAGCGTCGCCGAGCAGATGTCGTCGATGCCCTGGGTGGATTCGCATTCGGCTTTCGAGAGGTCGGTATCGACGTAGGCGAGGCGCCAGGCGACGCCCAGCAGTTCCTTGCTCAGCCCCACCTCCCAGTCGCGATAGCCGCTGCGGGTGCTGCCGTCGTGGCTGACATAGACCGGGTCCTTGGCGTCGGAGTAGCCGAGGCGCAGGTCCAGCGTCGATTCCCAGGGCAGGTCGAGGGTGTAGCCGGCCCAGATCACGCCGCGGTCGTCGCCGTAGGGTTTGACGTCGCGGGTGTACTTCACGCCCAGCGTGGCGTTCCAGGCCGACAGTGTGCCGATCCACTCGCTGTAGTTGAAGGCGCTCTCGCGGGGATAGTCGTATTCGTAGTAAATGAGCGAGGCGCTCAGGGTGTCGTTGAAGGCATGCTCGATACCGACGTAATAGTCGTATTCGCGACGGGCATCGCTGTCGAAATCGATGTTGGATGTGAAGATGCCTGCCAGCAGGCCGCTCGAATGATGGAGGCTGACATCGAACTGCAAGGCCGGTTTGTTAAGGGTTTGCGAGATCCCGCCGGTGCGGTAGTCGCTCATCGCCGCGACCAGCACATCGAGGGTGAAATCCGGGTTCAGCTCCACGGCCTGTGCTGGCAAGGCCTGGCTCAGCAAGACCGCTGCGCCGAGTCGCACTGTGATCGCTTTCATCTGCTCCGCTCCGTTTATTATTCTTGACGGCAGATTGACGCTTTAATAGTTATTTGTATTACTGATTTTGTTGTGTGAGGCTTGTCGTGCGACGCGTCATTGTCGTAGACGTCCTTAATTTATTGGCTTTATGCGGCGTGCCTCTATCCGTCTTGCGCATGAAACGGGTAGATGATTAATAAAATTAACAAATTACCGGGGTAAGAGCATGGCGATCAAGGTGCTGGAAGCTCACGAAGTGAGCGAGCATCGTGTGGCGTTGCCGGGCTGGCAGGAGCAGTACACGCAGATGTCGGCGGGCCATTTTCATGGCCGGCTGGTGCATGCGCAGACGGGCGCCGTCGAGCTGTACGAGGAGCACATGAACCTGCGTGTCGAGCAGGAATTCCATGCCCCGCCTGATGCCCTGGTGTTCAGCTTCGACATGAGCGACGACGCGCTGTACCTGCTCGATGGCCAGACCCGCAATGCCTGGGTCACCCCGGAGAACTACCGCGAGGTGGCGGTGGTGTTGAAGCAGCCGGCGGCCTGGAAGCGTTCCGCCGCGGAGTTTCGCCAACTGGTGTTGCAACCGCTGCGCTCGACCGGCTGCCGCTCGTTCGCCGACTCGCTGAGTGGCGTGCTGGCGGGTGCGCTGGAAGGCCATGTGGACGTCGATGCGCCGGGCTTCGCCGAGCAGATTGCCGAGGGTTGCTTCCTGTTGCTGGACGAGGCGCTGGACGTCGGAGCGCGCCGGCGTTCGGAGAACCAGGCGCGGCGGGTGGTCGAGCGGGTCAAGGAAGTGGTCAACGACTGCCCGCAGGACAGCTTCGGCGTGCTCGACTTGGCGGAAGCGGCGGGGGTGTCGGTGCGGCATTTGCAGCAATCGTTCATGCGTTACGCGGACATGCCGCCGACGGTCTGGCTGCGCAATCGCCGCTTGAATGCGGTCAGGCGTGATTTGCTGGCGGCGGACCCTGGTCAGGTGACTGTGGCCGAAGTGGCGATGCGCTGGTCGTTCTGGCACCTGGGGCGGTTTTCGCAGTCGTATCACGCGCTGTTCGGGGAGTATCCGAAGGCGACGTTGAAGCGGGGATAGGCAGATTTTGTGCTGCCCTTCATCATTGGCAAGGCCAGCACCCACAGCGGGGGCTGGCCGGATACACCAACGAGGTCTGCCAAAGCCGACCTTCAGCCTGGCCTAAAAGTCATACCGCCCCGTAACCCCCACCGTCCTCGGCGTTCCCAGCACCCCCGTGTACCCGCCATTCGGCGAGTTCCACAGCGTGGTGTAGTAGGTCTTGTCCGCCGCATTCTTCACCCATAGCGACACATCCCACTGCCCATCGGCGAGGTCGCCGCGTACGCCGGCCGAGAGGTTGACCAGCGCATAGCTCGGCAATTGCGCATGTTCCGAGTCGTCCACCGTGCCCACGGCATGGGAGCGGAAGGCGTAGCTGGCGTTCACGTACGGTCGCAACGGGCCGGCTTCCCATTCATAGGTGCCGCTGGCGTTGAGGATCCATTTCGACGCGCCGACCACGGTGTGCCCGCTCAGGTCGCAGGACGCCGGCGCGCCGGGCTGCAAGGCGACTTCGGCCGGGCAAGGGGCGTTGTTGTAGTCGAGGTAGCGTACGTCGTTGAGCGAGCCGTTGAGGTTCAGGGTCAGGCCACGCACCGGCAGCAGGGTCGATTCGAATTCGACGCCGCGGCTGCGCACGGCGCCGGCGTTGGTCAGGTAGCTGGTGAGGTTGGCGTCGTCGTAGGCGTTGGTCTGGTAGCCGTGGACTTCGGTCCAGAACAGGTTGGCGTTGAGCAGCAGGCGCCGGTCGAGCAGGGTGCTCTTGATCCCCAGTTCGGCGTCGTTGGCCCGTTCGCTGCCGATCAGCAGGGAGTCGGCACCGGCCACCGGCGCGCTGGCGACGCTGAGGTTGACGCCGCCCGATTTCTCGCCGTGGGACAGCGAGGCATAGCCCATCACCTGGTCGTTGAAGCGATAGGCCAGGCTGACCAGCGCCGACGGGCTGAAGCTGTAGACGCTGAGGTCGCCCGAGTCATACGCGCCGAGGCGCGCCTGGCGGACGCTGGCCGCCGCACCGCTGACCGCCGCGCCGCCGCTTGGCGCGTAGCGACCGACCCGCGCTTGCTTCACCTCGTAAGTGCCGCGTACGCCGGCGGTGAGGTCCAGGCGCGGGGTCAGGTGCCAGGTGCCTTGGGCGAACAGGGCGAAGCTGTCGGTGTCGATGCGGCCTTTGCCCAGGCTGTAGACGTTGTTCAGCGCGCCCTGCGGCGTGCCGTTCCAGGTGTCGGCCAGCGGGCCGTAGTCGGTGAAGACTTCGTTGCGCATTTCCTGGCGGAAGTAATAGGCGCCGAGCACGTAATCGAAGCGTTCGCCGGTCGGCGAGGCCAGGCGCAGTTCCTGGGAATACTGCTGGTCCCGCGCCGACTGGCCGACGTTGTACATCACCGGGACGTTGAGTTCGTCGTCGTTGCGCGGGGTGAAATCCCACCAGCGCCAGGCGCTGACGGAGGTCAGGGTGTAGTCGCCGGGCAGGCTCCAGTTGGCTTCCAGCGAGGTGCCGCCCTGGAACACTTTGACGTTCTGGTCGGCGTCGAGGTTGACGTGGCGCCCCTGGGCCAAGGTCGCGCCCACCGCGGCGGCGCGTTGCTCGTAGCGGTTGACGCCGTTGATGGTCGGGCCGGTACTGAACAGCGAGCGGGTGCCGGCGCTGGAGTCCTCTTCGTTGTAGTCGGCGATCCAGCGCAGGTTGAAGGATTCATTCGGTTCGAACAGCAGTTGCCCACGGAAGCCCTGGCGGGTTCCGCCGCCGAGGGTGTGGCCGTCGTGGTCGTTCTCGACGTAGCCGTTTTCCCGGGTGCGATAGGCAGAGAAACGCCCGGCCAACTGGCTGGTCAATGGCCCGCCGATGCTGGCGTGGGTCTGCACGTAGCCGTCTTCGCCAAACGAGGTCGAGACGCTGCCTTCCGGGGTGAACGAGGGCCGGCGGGTGCTGATATTCAGCACGCCGGCGGTGGTGTTCTTGCCGAACAAGGTGCCTTGCGGGCCGCGCAGCAGTTCGAGTTGCTCGATGTCCAGCAGGTCGAACACGGCCATGCCGGGGCGGCCGAGGTAGACGTTGTCCAGGTAGATCCCGGCGCTGCCTTCCAGGCCGTCGCTGGCCGGGTTGTTGCCGAGCCCGCGGATCGACAGGCTGGACTGCCGCGGGTTCATGAACGACACGTTGACGCTGGGCAGCGCTTGTTGCAGGTCCTGCACGCGGTACAGGCGCTGGTTTTCCAGGGTTTGCGCCGAGAGCACGGTCATCGCGGTGGGGACCGTCTGCACATCCTCCACACGGCGGCGGGCATTGACGGTGATAGTCTGCAAGGTCGCGTCATCGGCCTGCGGGCCCTCGACGGTTTCGGCGCTGTAACCCGGCGAGCAGGCCAGGGCCAGCAAACCGGGAAGAAAACGGGGCCAGGCGCACGCGCGGCTGTTTCGTTGCAAAGGCATGGTCATCATGAACTCCTGTGATGAGTGAACCTCTCGCTGCGCGTGGTCTGCGTAAGCGTGATCGGAAGGGTTGGGGGTTATGGATCAGTCGCGCAGCCAGGGCAGCTCATGGGCCTGATAGCGGTGGGCGCGGAAGATCGCGTTGTTCTCGCCCGGCAGGTAGGCGCGGGAGGCGGCGTCCGGGTAGGCGGCGAAATGCGGGTTGATGTATTCCCAGACCACCTCACCCTCGCGGGTCACTTCGAACAGCCGGCCGAAGTTGGCCTCGGTGATCAGCGTGTTGCCGTTGTGCAGGCGCTGGGCGCCGCCCATGAACGGGGTGAAGAAGGCGTAGCCGGGGGTGTCGGCGTACTGCCATTCGATGCGCTGGGCATGCGGGTCGACCTCGATCACCCGCGAGTGCGGCATCGACACGTGAGGCCGCGAGATGCCGTTGTCGAACACCAGGATGCGGCCGTCTTCCAGTTCGCTCGGGCAATGCTGCTGCGCCACCAGATCGTGGCCGAGGCGCCAGAGCACGCGGTCGCTGGCCTTGTCGACGGCGATCACCGAGGACACGCTGCGCAAACTGAGGATGACCTTGCCGTCGCGGCCCGGCGTCACCGAGTTGGTCATCGGCCAGTGGTAGCGCTCGAAGCAGGCGTGCAGCGGGTAGTCTTCCGGCGCCAGGTGTTCCCAGCTCCGCCATTCCCAGACCAGCGTGCCGCTGCGGTCGACTTCCTTGACCACGTCGCCGTAGATCACTCCGCCTGGCGCCTCGCTGCCGGGAATCCCGCCGAGCACGCGACTGGCGATATCCAGTGGCAGCGGCTCGGCAGTGGTGTAGAGCAGGTTGCCGTTTTCCAGCCATTGGGCGTCGTGGTGGTGGGTCAGGTCGGTGTATTCCCAGACCACTTCGCCGTCCGGTGTCACCTCGCTGAACGCACCGCCATGCCACACCGACCAGCCTGGAAACAGCTCCGGCGAGTCCGGGTGGTTGCCGTTGTAGCCGAGGTTGCCGTTGCCCAGGATCACCGCGTCGCGGCCGGGGCGTTGCGGCAGTTTCCAACGGTGCACTTCTTCGCCGCGCAGGTTGATGAGGAACACGTTGCCGCCGGCGGTCTGCGGGGCGAACAGGGTGTAGCCACCGGCCGAACGTTCGGCATCGACGGCGATCAGGCCGGTGGCGTGGCGACGCAGGGTGGTGCGGTCGAGTGCAGGCATGACTTTTCTCCAGATGAGCGGCGCCCTGCCGGCAACTGCGGCATGGCGCGAAGGTTTCAGATCAGGGGTGTTGTGGCAGCAGGCGGTTGTAGCGGTCGTCGAAGGCTTCGATGACCTTCAATGGACGGGGAATCAGCCGGGCCTCGGCGAAGCGGTCGGCCAGGCGTTGTTGCAGGCCGGCGACCCGGGCGTCCAGCGCGACGTACCGCAAGCGCTGTTGGCCGAGCATTTCCTGCAACAACGGCAGCGGCAGGCGGGTGACCTGGCTCAGCCGCTCGGCCCAGGCGTCGGGGTGGGCGGTGGCCCAGGCCTGGGCTCGGGCCAGGCGCTGGATAAAGTCGCCAAGCAGCTCGGCCTTGTGCGGATCGTTCAGCGCCGCGAGGCTGGCGACGGTGAAGTTCAGCCCGGTCTCGGGCCATTGCGCGCCGTCCACCAACTTGCGCGCGCCGCGCGAAGTGGCCTGGCCGACGAAGGGGTACCAGACCGCCCAGGCATCGAGCTTGCCGCTGGCGAAGGCGTTCTGCGCATCGATGGGGCTGGCGTAGATCACATTGACATCCTTGATGCCCAGGCCGGCCTCGGCCAGCACGGCGAGCAGCAGGTAATGGCCGCTGGTGCCCTTGGCCACGGCGATGCGCTTGCCCTTGAGGTCGGCGGGAGTGGTGATGGCCGAGTCGGCCTGGACCAGCAGCGCATTGTTGTTCTGCGCGCCTTCGGCGGCGGCCACCACGCGCACATCGAAACCACCGGCCTGGGCGAACACCGGCGGCGCGTTGCCGACCACGCCGACATCCACTGCGGCGGCGCTCAGCGCTTCCATCAGCGCGGTGCCGGTGCCGAACGGGTGCCAGTCGAGGGTGTAGCCGAGGCCATGGTCTTCACCGGCGGCGCCCAGCAGCGCCTGGATCAGCCCGCTCTGATCACCGACCTCCAGCTCCGGCGCGGCCTGGACGGGTAGGGCGCCGAGCAGCGAGGCGAGCAGCAGCCAGGGTGTCAGATGGCGACGAAGGCGCTTGGCAGGGAAGGACTTTCTGGGCATCGTCTTGGCTCTTGAATCGGAAAGTGTTGCCAGTATGTCCACGCCCGTCCAACGCCACCATGTCAAACACCCCTCGTTTTCTGCCATGTCGGCGCCGCGAACCGTGCTGGTGCTGGCGTTTCCCGGCGCGCTGCTGCTCAACGCCGCCGGCCCGCTGGAGGTGTTCGCCGCTGCGCCGCGCATTCTGGGCGGCGAGCTGAAGCAGAACCCGCCGTACCGGATCGTGCTGGCTTCGCCATTGGGCGGCGAGATCGAGACGATTTCCGGGATTGCGGTGATGACCCGCTCCCTGGCGGACGTCGAGGCCGAAGCGGAGCTGGACACCCTGATCGTCATCGGTGGTCCGGGCGTGTCGAACCTCGAGAGCGACCCTTACGTCAACGCCTGGCTGCAGCGCCACGCGCCGCGGGCGCGGCGGCTCTGTTCCATCGGCACCGGCGCCTTCGCCCTGGCCGGCGCGGGTTTGCTGGAAGGTCGGCGGGTGGTGACCCACTGGAGCTTTGCCGAAGAACTGCAACAGCGTTATCCGGCGCTGAGCGTGGAGCGCGAGGCGCTGTACCTGCACGACGGCCACCTGTGGACCTGCGGTGGCGCCAGTGCGGGCATCGACCTTGGCCTGGCCCTGCTGGAACAGGACCTTGGCCCGCATGCGGCGCTGACCCTGGCGCGTTATTTCACCTTGTTCCTGCGCCGCTCGGCGGAACAGGCCCAGCTCAGTGCACCGCTCAAGGCGCAGAGCGACGCCCTGCGCAGCGACCGTGACCAGCGTCTGGTGCGCCTGCATGCCTGGATCGCCGGCAACCTCGACAGTGATTTGCGCGTGGAGCGGCTGGCGGAAAAGTTCGGCATGAGCCCCCGGCATTTTGCCCGCGCCTACACCGCCGCCACCGGCGGCACCCCGGCGCAGACGGTTGAGACCTTGCGTCTGGAGGCGGCCTGCCGGTTGCTGGAAACCAGCCAGGAGCCGATCAAGCGGATTGCCGAGACAGTGGGCTTTGGCAATGAAGAACGCATGCGCCGCAGTTTTCAGCGGCAATTGGGGGTGAGCCCGCTGGGGTATCGGTCACGTTCGCGGGTCGAGGGCGGGGGTGAGGAGAGTCCGGTGGCGGGGCAGACCGGATATCGGTATGAGGAGCGAGTGTCGATTGCGTTGGACCATCTGGCGCAGTAGGAGCGAGCTTGCTCGCGAAGGGCTGCGAAGCGGCCCCATAGGCCGTGACCCTTTTGGGGCGCTGTGCGCCCCTTCGCGAGCTCGCTCCTACAGGCACCTAAACCGCCACCGTCTGCGCACTGAACACCGGCGAGTTCTGCCCCCCTGCGTTCTGCACCAGCATCGCTAACGGCTGCAACCCATGGCTGTCGGCCTTGCCGCTGCGCTGGCTGAGGGTCAGGGCTCCGTAGCTGCAGGCGAGGGTGGCGGTGGTGGTTTTGTCGTTGAAGGTCAGGTAGACGTTCAGGCCATCGGTGGACCAGGAAAACCCCTGGCTGGCAATGATCCGGCTCGACAGCGAGTCGCTGCGGTTCAACTCCCAGGTGCCGATATTGCGGACGCGGTTGAAGCTCAGCACGTTGTTGATCTTCGGTCCGCCGCTGCCGCCGCTGACCTGGCTGGTGGAGACGAAGGTCTGCACGTAGCCCGGCACGCTGTAGACCTGCTGCGAGGCGGACGCCTGCAGGTTCTGGTGGCCCGTGACCAGCAAGTTGACGGTGCCGGCGCTGTCGAGGGTGATGCCCAGCGGCGACACCCCGACCGTGTTGTTGACCGCTTGCGATACGGCGTCGGTCACCGTCCATTTGCACTTCACCGGCACATTCGGGTTGGCGCCCTCGAACGCGGCGACCTGGGGATCCACGGTAAAGCCGCTGATCACCGGCGCGTTGGCGATCACGGTGATGGTCTGTTGTTCGCTGGCGACCTTGGCACCTTTGCTGTCGTAGCCATCCAGCGTGTAGGTGACGGTGTCGTCCGGTTGCGGATCCGGTGAGTAGGCGCTGGCGCTGGCGGGCACGGCGACTGAATAAGGCGTGCCGTTTTTCGCCCAGCTCAGGGTCTGGCGGGTGAGGGCGAAGGTTTCCCAGACCAGTTGCACCGGCGTGCCTTGCTTGATGACGCTCGGCGACAGGCTGATCAGCCGCAAGATGCCCGGCTGCGGTTTGACCTTGACCAGCGCCAGGGTCTTGTAGCCGTCCTGGTAGCCGGGGATGTTGCTCCATTGCAGATATGCCAGGGTGGTGCCGACGTCCAGTTGGGTAATGATGTTGCCCAGGATGAATTCGAAGCTGGCGGCGTCGCCGGTGCCGAGGATCTGCTTGTTCTTCAACTGGTCCGGGGTCAGGGTCCAGCTCGGCGTGCCCTGGGTGTTGGCGCTGATCGACCAGAGGTTGCCGTAGTCCTGGATCGTCCCGCGGGTGAAGGCGATGGCCTTTTCCGCCGAGGTCAGGGCGCCGGCGCCGCCTTTGCTGGCGTAGGCGAAAGACAGGGTGAAGCTTGGGGTCTTGCTGCCCCAGCTCACGTCTGCGGGGACGATCGGCGTGTTCGGCGACGGGTTGCTCAGGCGGAATACCAGGGAGCTGGCCATCGGCGCGTTGATATTTTCGGTGATGTAGACGCTGTTGCCGCCCGTCACCGCGAAGTCGATGTTCAACGGCAGCAGCTTGCCCGGGTCGTTCTGCGCCAACACTGGCAACTGCACCGCGTCGCCGTCGGCGAGGTAGGCGTCGATGCCCAGTTGGCGCGCGCCGGGCAGCCCGCTGACGCTGAGCCCCGCGAGGCTCACCGCAATGCTTGCGCCGGCCTTGAAGGTCATGCCGGCTTCAAGCGCCAGGCACCACACCGGCCCTTGCGCGGTGTTCTGGAATTGCACTTTCCAGCCGGCGCAGGTCACCTGCACCGAGGCCGGGTCGGCGACCAGGTTGGCGAGAAACAGATAGAGCAGGGCGGTGTTGCCGTTGGCGTCGTCTTCGGGGACCGGCAGGCTGCCGGCCAGCGCCATGTCGGCGCCGCTGGTGTTGCTCACGGTGAGCGTCAGCGTCTGGGTCTGACCGAGGTAGACGACCGGTTTGCCATCCGAGTTGGCGATGCTGAAAGCGAGTCCTGACATGGGTTGTTGCTCCCTTAACCGTTAGTGCGCACCAGCCGCAGCCAGCCTTCTTCGATGCGTTGAGGCGACACCAGGGTGGCGGTCGGAACCGCCGCGCCGGGCACGTCGCTGGTCCAGCCGGTACCGGCGCTCTGGCGCGTGACCCACTGCCATGAGTAGCCGTTTTCTTCCGGCGTTGGTACCGGCATCACCACCCCGGCGCCGACCATCGGCGTGGTCAGGAAGGTCACGGCGATGCGGTCCAGCGCCGGTTGCCATTGCGCCCGCGGAATCGAAATGGTTTTCACCGGGAGGATGCCGGAGGTGGCGTTGACCGAGCCGTGCGGGTCGATCAGCAAGGTCAGCGTCAGGCCATTGCCAGGACTGGAGGCGGCCACCGGCGTGACCGCGGTCTTGTCGATGTCCACCGGCACCACGCCGTTGCCGCCGAGCGCGGCGGGCGAATAGAAGGTGGTCCACTGACTCTCGCTGCCGTCTTCGATGAAGTAACCGACCATGCCGTCGTCATACAGGCCGAAGTCGCCCAGGCGCACCGGGAAGTTGATGTTGCCGATACCGGCGCTCGGCCGTGGCTGACCCGGTTTCAGGGCGACACTGGCGGCGAAGGCATCCCAACTGCCGTCGGCGGCCGGCTGGCCTTGCAGCTCCAGGCGTAGCGAGGCGCGGACCACCGCCAGCGGACGGCCGATCAGCACGCTCAGGCTCGGGTCGGCAGTGGGCGCCGACGGGCCGCTGGCACCACTGGCGTTATCGAGCGTGGCGAGCAGCGCGTTGAGGAACGACACGCCTTTCGGCTGGTCGTAGAGTGCCCGGACGAAGTTGGCCAGGTACGGGTTGATCGAGGCCATCACCTGAGTGAACGGCAAGGTCCAGTTGTCGCTGCCCGGCGCACCTTGCCAGCGCGGGCCGAGGGTGTTGAGCGAGCCGATCGGTGCACCGTTGGCGTCATAGATCGCCAGCGCGTCGTCGAGATGGTTGAACAGCACCCACCCGGAGATCGGCGCGTGGCCCTGGTCGCCGCATTCGGCCTGGCCGTCGAGGGCGCTCAGCCAGCGGAATTGCAGGCGTGCCGGCTGGGTAAGACGGGGCGGCAGAACGATCTTGCCGTTGTCGGCAACGCCGCCGTTGGCCAAGCGCTGCTTGAGTCGCTCGGCGATGATCGGCGTCGGCGCAGGCAGGTCCACCGCCTGGCCGTAGGCATCCACCAGCCGCAGTTTGCTGATCCGCAGTTCACCGGTGCGTAGCGGGTTGAAGCCGTTGTTGGGTGCTGGCGAGGCGACGTTGGCCTCGGCGACTTGCGGTGCCACTTGCTTGTTGGTGAAGTTGCGCACGATCAGCGAGGTGCTGAGGGCGTCCATCACCGGCAGTTGCAGGCTCTGGCTGCACATCAGCAAGCCCTGGTTGAAGCCGTTGAGGCTTTGCGCCATGGCTTGCAGGTCGAGTTGCCCGAGGATGCTTTCCAGCACCGGCGCGTTGGGGTCGTCCGGGTAGTTGGCGAGCCAGGTCTTGAGCTGCGATTGCAGGTTGATCTCGGTGCGTCCTGCCAGGGTCACGGTACCGGAGTAACTCTGTAGCGCCGATGACGGTTGCAGGCCGGGATTGGCGTTGAAGTCCAGTCCGTCCGGGTCGAGGGTGAAGGACCCGGTGACCGCATCGGCGCTGTAGTCGCCGCCGCCGTCCGAGAGGCCGACATGCTGGTACGGCGAGAACTGCACTTCCCAGTTGAGGAAGGTCGGCAGCCACGGTTGCTGCCAGGTCTTCAGGCCCACCGGAGACGGCGCCGTGCCTTGCAGGATGACGTTCGCGTCGTCGGCGTTGCTGGCGCTGCGCAAGGCGTGCTGGGCGTCGCTGATCTGCCCTTCCAGTGCACGAGCGGTCAGCGCGTTGGCCGGTTGCTGGCCGCTTGCGCTGACCAGTTGCCGCGCCAGGGCCGGCGCATGCAGCGGGTCGAGGGTCAGGGTCTCGGCCAGCAGCGCGTCCAGTTCAGGCGGGTAGCTGGCGCCGCTCGGCGCTGCTGCCAGGCTGACCTGCGGGGTCACCGTGGCGCCACGCAGTTTCACGCTGTTGACCAACTGGCTGCCGACCCGGCACGCCAGCAGGCCTTCGGGGTGGAAACGGCCGTCGCCACCGTGACGGGCCGAGGCCTGGGTGGTCGGGCGACCGGCGAGCAGGATCACCGGGTCCGCCGGCTGCCAGTAGCGTGGAGCCGACGACGGCTTGACCTCCCACCCCGTGCCGAGGCTGGTGCGCAGGGCGGCCAGCGCCGTGTTGATCTGTGTTTGCGTGGTGTCGATGCTGCCGGGGCTGGTCGGCGCGCCGCTGAGGGTCTTGATCGCGGCCAGGTCGTAGTTGCCGATAAAGGCGCGGGCCTGGTCGGCGCTGAGGTTGGTTGGATTGGCCAGGTTGAACTGCAACAGCATGAACTTCGCCCAGTCGACGAACAGTTGCTGGCGCAGCGCGTCGAGGTCGCCGTTCTGTCCGTCGAGGCTGCGTTGCAGGCGGTTGATCTGTTCCAGTTGCGCTGCGGCGGCGTCCGGCAACTGGCCGTTGTTACCCGCCGGGTTGGCGCCGGGTACGGTGATCTGGCGGGCCACCCATACGGTGCCGCCCGGCAGCGCCGAGAAGCCCGACTGATGCACGGCGTCATCGGCGGCGGCAGCACCGCCGACCTTGCCCAGTTCGGCGAGCATGCCTTGCTGGAACACGTTGAGCAGGGTTTCCAGGTCGGCCACACCGGGGTTGCGCGCCTGCAGCAGGGCCGCCACGGCCTCGGCGGTGTTGTCGGCGATGACCACGTCGATGCCGCTGGCGCTCGGCGGGATCAGCCAGGCGCGCTCCGGGTCCCAGCTCAGGCCGCCGAGCTGGCCGCTGCACACGGTGCGGTCCGGTACATCAGCGGTGTTGCTCACGCTCCAGTTCAGGCGCTGGGCGATAAAGGCCTGACGGTCTTCGACGCTGGTCGCTTCCTTCGGGTACACCAGCGTGCCCAGCGGATCGTCGCTGCTGTCGGCGTACCAACCGACCACCGAGTACGACAGCGGGGTTTCCGCGGTGAAGCCCTGGGCCTGGGCATCGTCCAGCGGGTCCCAGAACGAGAACACGTTGGGGCAGTGCGGATACGCCGCCGCATAGGACGGCGTGCCGTAGCCGACCGTGGTGTTGCTGCTGGCGTAGGTCGCGGCCTTGCGCCCGGCCCAGTCGGCCTGGCGATAGACCCGCCCCTGGTACATGAACGGCTTGCCCGGGCTGCTCGGGTCCGGGGTGATCGGCACTGCTCGCGAGGCGATGTTTTGCGGCAGGCTGGCGTCGCGCTGGGTTTGCAACTGATCGCTCTCGATCACCCAGGCATTCTGCTGGGTGCTGCCGTCGGCACCCGCGATACGGGTCACCATCCACAGGTTGGGCGCCTGAAGAAACTCGACCTTGCCCGAGCCGTCGGTGCCGCCACGGTTGATGCTGTCGGGCAAGGCCCAGTGCAGGTGAATGCCGGGCTGCATGGCCTCGGTGCCATTGACCGAGTCGAACGGCCGGGGCAGCAGGGGCTCGGCCAGGTAAGGGCCGGCGTCGCCGGACCAGGGCATCAGCGAGAAGTCGCTGGCCACCGCGGCGAAGGTGTTTACCGTCGCTGCATCGGGCACGCCGATGACCAGCGCGGTCACGTCGATGGGAACGATCAGGCCGCTGCCGCTCATGCCGATGCCTCCTGGGTGGTATTTTTGAAGCGGACCGTCTGGACGCCCTCGACCAGTTCGAGGGCGAACTCCGCAGGCGTGAAGGGGCGTTGTTGCTGGGTGCCAGGCACCAGGTTGGCGTTGTTGGCGACCAGTGCGGTTTCCAGTGCCTTGGCCAGGTCGGCGACTTTCAGTACGCGCTTGCCACCACCGGCGCTGCGGTAGGTCACCGCCACGCTGGCCTTGTCCACCTGATCGCCGGGCCGGGTGTTGGCCGGCGCGCCGGACGGCACGGTGACGTAGCGCAGCGACTTGCTGGTCTGGCCGATATCGACGCCGAAGTGCATCGCCTCGGACGGTTCGCCGATGTCCACATAGCTGATCTGGCCGGTGGTCATGTACAGCAGCACCGTCGGCGAGAGCACGTCCTGGCGCAGCACGCCGGTCAGGCGCTTGCCGTTGGCGTCATAGGCGCGGACTTCGATGCCGGGCCAGCCGGCGACCACGTTCGAGCGCAGGACAAAGCCGCTCACCGTGCCGGCAGGTGCGACAGCTGCGTACAGCCGCGCCACCAGCCGCGCGTCGAGGGCGGCGTCGCGGGTGCTGGAGCGGCCGAGGCTGGTGGCGCCTTCGAACAGCGCGTTGATCCAGTTGGGATCGAGCACGAAGAAGCGGATCGATTCGGCCGGCAGCATGGCTTCATCCGGCACCAGATAGCCGAACGGCACGCCCTTGAGCACCGCGAGTTTGCTCAGCCACTCGGTAATCGCGCCGGGCACCGGGGCGCTGTCGGGCGGGGCGGCCAGCAGGTTGGCGCGGCGGGTCACCGATTGCACCGAGAACAGCTGGCTGTTGCGTTGGGCGAGCAGGGTCATTGGTCTTGCTCCGCAGAAGGGCTGGAAGAACGGGCGCACTGCGCGCTGAGGGATTCGGCGATCAGGCCGATGGCCAGACCGCGCAGTCCGCTGCGGCCGACAGGCGCTGCTGCCGCGCCGCTGCGCAGTGCCGAATCGGGCTGCACCGAGGCGTGCAGGCGCAGGGTCAGGGCCAGGGTTTCGCTGTGCTGGGCCTCGGCCCGGGCTTCATTGCGTTTCCACCCATAGAGCGTGCTGGCGTAGAGGTCGTTTTGCAGACCGAGGCCGCGGCCGATCTGCCAGGCGGCGGCGTAGGTGACGTCCATCAGGCCGGTGGCCGGATCAAAGCTCACCGCCTGGTCGGCGACCACCAGCGGTGTGGCCGCCGGCGGCGGCACGATCACCGGCACTGAGGCGAACGGCAGCAGCGGGCCGCGCAGCCACGACACGGTGTCGTCGCCAAGACGGGTGTGGTGGTTCAGCGCCGTGTAGCCCATGGCGAAGGCGTTGGCCACGGTCTGTTGCACGGGGCTGCCGGTGCTGGCCGGGGCCGGACGCCGCAGCGGCGCGCAGTCCACCGCTTCGAGGTAGCCGCTGAAGGTTTCCTGCGGGTCCAGCGAGGTGAACTTCCAGTTGGCCAGCGACACCAGGCGCAGGGTCTGCGCGGTGCCGCCGCTGGCCAGGGTCAGCGGCGCAGCGGTTTCGCCATCGCCGGTCGGCAGGAAGCGCGCCAGGCCTTCCAGCGACACCAGATGGACCACGCACTGGCGGTTTGGCGCCGGCAGGCGGTTGCCCACCACCACCGAGAACGAACCTTCCTGCTCGGCCTCATCTTCGGCCTGCTTGCTGGTCAGCGATACGCTGCGGGCATGGGCCAGCCAGTCCAGTTCGTCGAGGGTCGGCGCAATGGCGGCGAACAGATCCGCCGGCACATCGATGACCTGGCACAGGTCCCACCAGTTTTCCCCGGTGGACAGGGTGAAGGCCGGCGCCTTGCCGTCGGCGCCGCTGAGCAGCGCGTAGCCGTCGGGGTAGCTGGCGGTGGTGGCCGGCAGAGTGCTGGTGGCCGGCGTGCCCTTGCTCGCGGCGTCTTCGGCGCTGCGGTAAAACGGCTGGCGTTGCAGGTCGCCGGCCTGCACCGATTGCAGGGTCGGCGCTTCGTCGGTTTCGAACAGCAGCAGGGCCAGCCACGAGGCGTTGTCGGCTTCAAGTTCCGGCGAACGCTCCCAGGGCAGGGTGCGCCGGGCGAAGATCACATGGGGCAGCACATTCTGGTACTCGCCCTGGTTGTCCGCAGGCGGAAACCGCGACACCAGCTCATCGGGGTTGAGGCTGAAACGCTCGCCGCGCACGGCGAAGCGCCGGCTGTTGACGAAGGCTTCATCGAACGCCGCCTTGGCACTGGCCTTGGGGTCGGTGTTTTGCAGGTGCTGGGTGACGGTGATGCTGTAGTCGCCGGCCATCAGGGGCGGTAGCCAATGCGCGACGAACTGGACGGTGCCGTCGCTCAGGGGCGTGGTCGTGGCGCTGGTCATGGGCGGGCTGCTCCGGAACTGGACGAGGAAGGTTGGGCGCCGAGCACCGACAGCACCGGTGCGTGGAGCAAGGTGTTGGCGGCGTTGGCGGCCAGCGCGCTGACATCGACGCTGGTCGCGGTGGTCAGGCCATCGACGGCCAGTTGCGCGAGAATCGCCGAGCGCGCGGCGCTGACGGTCGGGTCGACCAGGGCCTTGGTGAACACCGGCAGGGTGTCGGTTTGCGGGTAGCCGGTGGCGGCGGGCACGCTGGGCACGGGCCAGACCACGCTGCGCTGGTCTTCGATTTCTTCGCGCAGCACACCGAGGTCGATGGGCAGCGGCGTCACGTCGGGGTTGTCGGTCTTGGCGGCGATGCGCAGGCCGGTCATGGCGTTGGGCACGCTGCGCGCCGCGGTGTCGTTGAGGTTGGCCAGGCTCGGGTCCAGCGCGGCGGTGGTCGACCAGGTCGCCGAGGGCAGGTTTTCCAGCACCGCGCTGACGTCCACGCGGATGTCTTCGGCGCTCATTTCGCCGCCGAGCTTGCTGATCACCACGGTGTGGCTGGAGGCGAAGTTGGCATTGTTCACGCCGACCGGGCCAACGCCGAAATCGGTGTTGCTCGCGGCGATGCTCTGCGCCGCGCCGGAGCCGGTGTAGCTGGCCTGCTTGCTCGGCACTGCGGACCAGGTGGTCAGCTCGAAGCGCTCGGGGTCGAGCACCCAGTCCATGCCGCCGACGCCCTTGAGGTCTTGCAACATGCCGTTGGCCACGCGCACCAGGCACACCGCATCGGTCTGCTTGACCGGCGTGCTGTCGTTCAGGCTCTGCGGCAGGTCGGCCAGCAGCAGGCGGTGCGGCGCGCTTTTCGGCGGGGCAGTGCCGCCACCGGGCAGGAACGAACTCTTGAAGTCGCTCCAGTCGATCGGCTTGACCTGGCTGTTGGCGCTGTCGCCGAAACTGATGGTGATGCTGATGACAAACAGGTCGGCGGTGGCGGTGCCGGCGAAATCCGGGCCCCACAGGTGAACCTGCACGCCGACGTTGACGCTGACGGTGAACGAGGTGATGCCCAGGTTGACCTTGTACGACGCGCCAAGGCTGATACCGATGTTGGCGTCATAGTGAAACGGTTTCCAGCCCAGCAGGAAGTCCACCCAGGCCTTGAACCAGGCGCGCAGGTCGCCGCTCTGCCAGACCGCTTCGAGGCTGCCGCCGGCCATCACCGCCGACGGCACCAGGGCGAAGTACAGGCCACCCTTGACGGTCAGTTCCGAGGTCACGTTCCAGTTGAAGCCCAGGCGCGGTACGTCGGGGTACCAGCTCGGTTTGCTGTACGCCGGGTGGTAGCCGCCCAGCGACACCACGAAGTCGCCGGCCTTGTAGCCGTTCGGGTCGTCCGGGTTGTCCTTGGTCCAGGCCGCTACGACAAAGCCGCCGGTCAGGTGGCAATCCTTGGACAGGATGTACGAGTTGGCGGTCAGTTGCGCGCCGAGGAACAGCGTGCCGCGATTGAAGTTGTAGTCGGCCTTGAGCACCAGTTCGGCATAGCCGATGGGCGAGGGAGTGGCCGGTGGCACCGACACCGTCGCCATCCCCAGCAGGGCGATTTCGAATTCGTTGCCGAGCTTGCCGGTGGCCAGCAGGAAACCCTTGATCATCTGGAACGAGGCGACCCGCACGCCCAGCGCCAGGAAGTACTCGCCGTAGGACGGCGGCACGTAGTTGTGCATGACTTTCAGGGCTTGCGACGGGTCTTTGCCGGCGAACGGCGAGTCGCCGTTGACCGCGGCGATCAGCGGCATCTGGTTGAGTGTGTCGAGGCCCGGAATGATCAGGTCGCGGTTGAAGCCGAAGCCTGCGGCCAGTGCGTCCACCTGCAGGAACGGCGGGCCGCCGATCGGCGCGGAAAGCACCGCGTAGGCGAACAGCGACGGCGAGCCGTCGAGCGAGGCATAGGACGCCAGCGCCGACAACTGGAATTGCGGGAGCTTGAGCAGCAACTGGCCGTCGTACTCGATCAGTTCCTGGCCTTGGTCGTCTTGGGTCACCACCTTGAGCAGGCCACCGGCGATGGTCACTGAGGCATTGCTGTAGCCGATGAATACGCCGTCGAGGCTGGCGCCGTCGGGGATCGGCGGCAGCACCGGGCGGAAGGCGATCGATGCGCCCATCAGCTCGATATTGATCCCGCCCATGGCGAAGCCGCCGTCGAGCATCAGCCACACGCGCTGGTCGCGGTAGGCCACGCCGACCCGGCTGAGGGAGATCGGGCCGAAGCTCTTCTGCACGTTGACCCACTTGCCCTGGGCCTTGGAGGTGCCGGCCGGGGTCGGCGCGTTGGCAGCGGTGTCGGTGTCCGCGTCCGCCAGCAGCGCCTGCTTGGGTTTGTCCGGTTGGGCGAATGCCAGTTGCAGCGGCTTGGCCGCCTTGCCGCCGAGCATCAGGTTGGCCGACAGCACCACCCGGCCCGTGGCGCTGAGGGCGGGCACCACCGGCAGGCCCTCGGGGATCACCGCATTGACCGCGGTGATCTCGTCGGCGCTGAACACGCCGGAGGCGATCACCAGGCTCATGCCGTTCAGGCCGATATTCTCGATGGCCGCCAGGTGACTGCCGACCACCGGCAACTGCGAAATATCGGCTTCGACCTGAATGTCGACCACGGCTGCGTACAGACGCCCGGTGGTGGCCGCAGGCACGCAGACCAGGCTCACCGCCACGCTGTCGGTGCTGGCGGTGAGCACCAGTTGCGACTTGTTGAAGTCGTAGGTGAAAGAAGCCTGTTTGAGAACCGGCAGCAGCTCCGCCGGCACCCCGGACAGGTCGATGGCGAAGGTCTGCGCCACATCGATCAGGGCCAGGCTCTTGCCTGCCGTGGGCACCAGTTCGGCGCGCAGCAGCTTGACCTTGCTGTCCTGGGTGAAGGTGACCTTGAAGGTCGCGGCGCCGATCACCACTTCGCCGGTGAAGTTGCCTTGCCAGGCGGCTTGCGGTTTCGACAACTGCAGATCGATGCTGAAATCCAGTTGCGCACCGGCAATGGTGAATTTGCCGGCACAGGCAAAGGTGAAGGTCGAGGTAGCGGTGTCGAGGCTGGCCGCGAGGTTCTTCAGGTCGAAATCGTTCAGCGCGGCCGGGCAGGTCACGTTGAATTTTGCCGCGACATCACTGATCACTTCGCCGATGTGAATGACCTGACCGTAAGCGGTACTGCCCGCGATCTGCCAACCCTTGTCGTAGCCGGCCTGCACGGCGATATCGATCCCGCCCAGGGTCAGCTCGGCGCTCATCTTGCCGGTATTGGCCCCGCCGCTCCTGGCAATTTCCAGGTTGACGCTGTTCAAGGCCAGCGGCCCGGCGCTGAACACGTCCTGCATGGCCAGCGAGAAGCTGTAGCTGCCCTCGGTGGGCACGGTGTTGAAAGCCAGTGCGGTGATGGTGGTGTCGGGGAAGCCGCTGGCATCGCCGAGGTACTCGATGACCACATCGCGGACCTTCACCGGGGTTTTCGGCGACAGGCCGCCACCGAGTTGCAGCGGTGGCAGGCCGACCGACAGCAGCAGGTCGGCGGGGGCCTTGTTGAAGGTGAACGGCAGGGTGGCGTTGACGCTGGCTGACAGCAGTTTTCGTTGTTGCCAGTCGAAGGCGATCTGCACGCTGTCCAGCACCAGGTTGGCCAGCGGCAGTTTCGCCACCGCGTCGTTCACCGCAGTGGCCGCGGCATCGCCGGCGATCAGGCCGGCGAGGGCGGCCAGCGCCGGTTGCTGGTCGCCTTTGGCACTGACGTCGATGGTGACGAGGCTGCTGCCGTTGAGGCTGACGCTGACCGTCCACGGCTGGCCGCCGATCAGCAGGGCGCCACCGACACTGGCGCTCAGGCGGGTGACGGCCTGATCCATTTCGGTCTTGGTCGCGCTGGCGACGGTCACCCAGACGCCGGTCAGGCTCGGCCCGCCCTGCACCAGCGACCAGTCGCCGCTGACCCCGGTGGTGACTGCGCACGCGGTGTCGTTGTCGCCGCCGTAGTTGGCCTGCACCTCGATCTGGCTGAACGGCATGTCGCTGAACAGCGGCAGATCGACCGGCAGCCAGCCGCCGAAGCGATTGGCGAAGGCGAAGTTGCCCACTGTCAGCAGCGGCAGGTGGCTGTCCGGCGGGTTCAGTTGCAGGACCAGGGCGGCGTCATCGCTGAGGCTGCCGCTGAAAGCAATCACGGTCTTGCCAAGGGTCGCGCTGGCGGCGCTGCTCAGGCTGGCGCTGATCGCCTGGCCTTGGGCGCTCTGGGCGAAGGTCAGGGTCAACTGGCTGAGGCTGGCGTTGGCGCCCAGGCCATTGAGCGTCCATTCACCGCTGGGCGTGCCGCTGACGGTGAAGCTCGCTGGCCAGCTTGCGCCGGGGTCGCTGACGCTGGCGCTGGCGAGGGTCACATTGCAGGCACCGAACAGGTTGTCCAGCGCGCTGATGCCGGTGGTCCCGGCCGCCAGCGCGAGGCTGCCGGAGGCGTCGATCTTCTGTTTGAGCTGGACCTGCAACTGGCTCAGGTCCTGCGTAACGGCATTCATGGCAGTCATTGCGTGTTGCCTCCAGAAAGAGCGGTCCGCCTCAGGACAGGTTGTCCTGTACGACCTGATGTGCGGTTGCCTTGTAGTAGCTGACGGTGAACAGCGGGTCGTCGCCGGTCAGGGCTTCGCGCAGGGCGGCGACGGCCTGCGAAGAATCGACCCCGGCCTCTTGGAGGGCGAAGTGCAAAGCCTGCTCCGTCGATTGAAGGCCGCCGTTACCGCTTACCGCCCCGGCGATGGCGCCGGTGACCGCACCGGCCGCGGTCTTGCCGCAGGCGCGGGTGATCGCGACCGCGACCAGTGCCGGGCTCGGGTTGGTGCCCGCGCGGGCGGCCAGTTTGTAGCAGTCGGCGAGGTTGCTGAGGGTGTCGCTCACGGCTACGCAGACGTTGTCCGCGCTGTTGATCGCCGTCTCGGCCAATGACATGGCCTGTTGCACGCTGCTGGCACTGTGCACCTGTTGCGCAGCCGTGGTGGCTTGACCCGCGAGGACCGCTACCCGGCCCGCGCCGTTGGCAAGGATGTCGCGGGCCTGTTTGGCCTGGTCGAGGCCCGATTGCACGGCACCGGTGTAGGCGGGAAACGGCACCAGGTTGTTGATCACCTGGTAGGCCGCGGCAAGGCCGTCGATGCAGCCTGGCAGGGCCGTGAGCCCGGCGAGGGTGCCGGGAAGGGCAGCACTGGCGGTGGCGGAAAACTGCTCTGCGGTGTCGACGCACTGGTAGATGTCGGTCAGCGTGCCGGCGCGGCCGAGGATTCTTTTCTGCAGTTCGACACCGTCCAGCCAGTCGTTCAGGTCGGGGGGCATTGCTGTCATCTGCTGCAGGTATTCGCTCTTGACGCCGCCTGCCCTCTTGCTGCGCAGCACCCACAAGGCCGACGCGGTGTTGCTGGCCTCCGGGGTGTTGACCAGTGTCTGCACTACATCCACCAACGTGCCCTTGACCGCAGCTTCGGCAGCCGTCTGCGCCTGCACCAGGGTCAGGCTGATGCCCGTGGCCTTGGCGGCGATGTCGGCGACCGCGAGGACCGCGCGATAGGCGCGGCCGGGAAAGTTGCGGTTGCCAAAGGCCTGGGCCTCGCTGACATCCACGCGGACGTGGCCAGGATGGTTCCCGGTGGAAGGATCACCCGCCACGATACCGAGGGAGACGAACACGTTATCGGTGTTGTCGGCGCTGTCGAAACCGGTGAAGTAGGTTCGCCTAGGCCGGCCGGGCGAAGCGGGTGGCACCGGCAGGGTGTAGCCGACGCCGCGCGGGTAGCCATTGAGCACGTTGACCGTTTCTTGCGCCGGGTGACCGTGCTGGTTACCCGTGCTGTTGGACACCATGACCGCCAGCGGACGCATGCGCTGCACGAATTGCGCCGAGGTGGCGGTATTGGCGCCATGGTGACTGGCCTTGACCACCAGCACGCGTCCGGCGGCGTTGTCATTGGGGTTGGCGAGGGCGGCGATCACGCTTTCCTGCGGATCTTCGATATCACCGCCGATGTAATAAGTGAACTCGCCGAAACGCAGGAGGAAGGCCAGGCTACAGGCGTTTTCCGCCTCGCTGACCCCTTGTGCGGCCAGGACCGGTGTGCCGTTGGGGCGCTGAACCCATTGATTGCAAGCGACGCAGGTCAGGGTCGGCGCGTTGGCGCCGGTGGCCTGGAGGATTTCCGCCTGGGGGCCGCTGATCAGCCACTTCGCCGGCTGGTTGATGGCCTGGGCCACTTGAACTGGCGTGTCACCTGCGGGAATCGCTGCAGAGCCTTTCTTATTGACCATGGACAAGAGAATGCCGGGCGCTTGATCGGCGGCCCTGACAGCACGGGTGACGCGATTGCGCCCAGTCCTGCTGTTGATCGCATTGAGGTAGCTCAGATACAGGTTGCTCGGTCCGAGGGCCGGCCAGCCACGGTCATAGACCCGCGCGGTATCGTAGGTGGTGACGTTTTTCTTGAGCAGTGTCACCAGCCCGCCAAGGTGGTCGGCGTCATAGTGAGTGGCGACGAGCGCATTGACGCTGGCCAGCCCGGCCGTTGTGGTGATGTAGGTGTGGACATGGTCGGCAACGCCCGCGAGGCCGCCGTCGATCAGCACCGAACGCAGTTGCTCGCCCACGGGATTGTTCGGGTTGCGGGCGACGATCAAGGTGGCGTCGCCGGCCTTGCGCACATCGATATGGTGGATCTCCAGGGACCAGGCCATGTCAGACACTCACCCTGCTGTACACCGCGCCGCTGAGGGTATCGATCAGCGCATCGATGCTCGACAGTTGGTTCAGTTGCTCCACCGGCACCTTGACCTGCAGCTCGCGCATGGCGTCGGAGACGATGGTGATGATGTCCAGACTGCTGGCGCCCAGGTGATCGAAGCGCAACTGGGTGTCGATCGGCCCGAGGTCGAGAAAGGCCAGCGCGGCTTCGGTGTGTTTGAGCACTACCTCGCGAACCTTGGCGTGGATGTCGTGCATTGCATGGCTCCTTGTCATGGCACCCAATCCAGGCCACCGGTGAGGTGCATGGCCTGACCGTTAACGAATCCGGCCCCGTCCGAGGCCAGGTAGAGCACCGCCTGCGCCACGTCGTGCGGCGTGCCGAGGCGACCGCTCGGGCATTGCCCGAGCCAGTGTTCGAAGGTTTTCGGCGGCGCGCTTTCGCGGCTCAGGTCGGTGTCCACCAGGCCCAGCACCAGCGCATTGGCGGTGATGCCGCGGCGGCCGTATTCGCGGGCGAGGGTGGCGGCCATGGCGATCAGACCGGCCTTGGACACGTTGTAGGCGATCTGCCCGGTCATGCCGTGCGCGGCCACCGAGGACAGCAGCACGATGCGCCCCCGGCGCTGGGCGATGAAGCCCGGCAGCAGGGCACGACACAGGCGGAAATTGCCGTCGAGGTTGACGTCCATCACCGCCCGCCAGTCGGCGTCGGGCAGGCTGACGGCGAGGTTTGGACGGTTGATCGCGGCGTTGCCCACCAGCACGTCGATGCCGCCGAGGGCGCTGTCGGCCTGGTCGCACACGGCATCGATGGCGGCGGCGTCGGCGAGGTCCAGGCGCAGCGCGACGCAGCGTTGCTCCGGCGCGGTCTGCGCGGCGTGGCGCTGCACGGCGGCCGCGGCGTCGGCGTCGTGGTTCCAGGTGAAGGCGACGTTGTGCCCGGCGGCCAGCACCTGCTCGACAATGCAGCGGCCGATGCCGCGGGTGCCGCCGGTGATGAAGAAGTTCATGGCTGCGACTCCCAGCGGCCCAGCACCGCCACACAGTTGTTGCCGCCGAAACCGAATGAATTCTTCAGCAGGTAGCGCACCGGGTGCGCCACCGCGCCAGCGGCGCAGACGTCGAAGTCGAGTTCCGGGTCCGGGTCATCGAGGTTGATGGTCGGGTGCAGTTGCCCGGCGCGCATCTGCGCGATGGCCGCCACCAGTTCCACCAGCGGCGCCGACCAGCAGGTATGGCCGAGCATGGATTTCGGAGCGTTGACTTTCATCTGCGCCAGATGACGGCCGAAGGCGCGGCGGATCGAACGCGCCTCGGTGATATCGCCCAACGGCGTCGAGGTGGCGTGGGCGCAGATGAAGTCGATGTCTTCCGGGCGCAGGCGCGCTTCGCGCAGGGCGGCCTGGATCGCCCGTACCTGACCGTCTTCCTGTGGGCTCGGCTGGCGGCTGGCATCGGAGCGCGCCGCCACCGCCAGCACTTCGGCCAGCGGCTCGGCACCGCGGGCCACGGCCAGATCAGCCCGCTCCAGCACCAGACAGGCACCGCCATGGCTGGGCACGAAGCCTTCGCGGCGGCGGTCGAACGGCCGGCTGGCTTGTTCCGGGCAGTCGTTGAAGGCGCGATGGCTGACCGCTTGCATCAGTGCCAGCGCGTGCAGTTCCAGCGGCGAGTAATCCAGCACCGGCGCCAGCACCACCACCCGCTCGACGCCGCCATGACGAATCTCGTTGAACGCCGCGCGCAGCGCCAGCGCGCCACTGGCGCAGGCACCGCCGACGGTGTAGCCGGGGCCGCGGATGCCAATGACTTCGGAGGCCACGGCGGCATGATCGGTGTCCAGCCCGGCGAGGCCGAATTGCACGTCGATGTGGTCGGGGTCGTGTGCGAACTGGCGGAAATTATTGAAGTAGTAGTTCTGGCCGATGTTGTGCCCGCCGACCACGATGGCGGTTTCACCGTCATCGCCTGGCGGGTGTTCGAACAGGCCGGCGTCTTGCCAGGCGCGGCCGGCCATCAGCACCGACAGCGCGGTCGACCACGGCAGCCGGTTGCTGGCCCGGCGCAGGCGCAGGCGGGCGGCGTCCGGCAGGCTGTCGGCGAGCGCCGCGAGGCGTGGGCGGGGTTCGAAACCTTCCATGCTGCCGCCGACCTTGGTGGCGATCTCGCGATCGAAACCGTGCCAGCGGGTGATGCCGGAGCGGCCGGCGAGGAGGTTGTCCAGCAGGGTGCCCGGGTCTTCGCCCAAGGCGGTGAGGACCGACATGCCGGTCACCACGATACGCGGCAGTTCAGACACGGCAGCCCTCCATCACCACGACGCTGCGCACCGCGCCCTCGACGCTGATGCGTCCGCCGAAGACTGCCAGCATGCCGTTGTCGTCCAGCAGGCGGACTTCGATATCCATGATTTCGCCGGGGCGTACCTGGCCGAGAAACTGTGCGCCGAACACGCGGGTGGCGAGCACTTGCAGCGGTGTCGCCGGGCAACCGCTGGCCATGTGCAGCAGGCACTGGCCGGCCTGGGCGATGGCCTCGCCCTGCAGCGCGCCGGGGTAGATCGGGTTGCCGGGAAAATGGCCGGCGAGCACCGGGTCTTCAGGGTCGACCCGACGCTGCGCGAGCAAGGCCTGCTGGCGTGGGTCCCATGCCTGGACCCGGTCCAGCAGCAGAAAGGGCGAGCGGTGCGGGAGCATCTGCTCCAGCGGCGGAAAAACCACGACGGCGGATGACGCCGCCGTCGGTTGCAGCAATCCACCGCGCCGCAGCCGGGCCAGCGCGGCGGTGACATCCAGGGCAGCGCTGGTATCCGCCATATCAGGCGGTCCGCGCCTGGGACACGGCCACGGCATTGTCCAGCACCCATTGCAGCACGCCGTCGGCGTCTGGCTTGGGCACTGAAGCTACGGCGCAGGACGCGGCATTGCGGCAGGCGATGCCTTGGCCTTCATAGCCGGCGAACCACACGGCCTCGTAGGCGGCGATGGTTTGCAGTTGTTCGCCGCTGGCGCTGAGCAAGGCCTTGCTCAGCGGCTCCGTGAGGGCCTTGATCGCGGCGCGGTAGCCTGTCACCAACTGGATGAGATGCGTGTCGAGTTGGGCGCCGAGTTTGAGGGTGCGGGTTGCCTGCACAGCCTGCTCGTAGACCTCAAGCGTCTTGCCGACAAAGTAGTCGTTCTCCACCGCCGGGTTTTCCGTCGAGGCACGCTTGGCGAACGCCACCGCCAGCTCGCGGAACTCTTCGGCACTGAAGAATTCGTCCTGCAGGCCGAGGAACACCTTCACCGACAGCGGGATCGGCAGCGTCGCCAGCACCTCCAGCGGCAGTTCGGTGGCGTTGTGATCGGCGAACATCTGGCGAATGGTCGCTTCGGGGAAATCATCGCAACGGGCGAGCTGAATCACCCGGTCCACGGACATGGTGTAACTCATTGCGAGTTGCTCCTGGAAATGGTGTAGACGGCCGTGATGGTGTCCCCGGTTCCAGGGCTTGCCACGGAGTAGTTGTAAGCCGACGCGCCGCCGCCGTTGCCGATGACGTTGATCGCGTTGGTACCGTTCATGGTGAACGCCAGCACGAACTGGGTACCGTCATCGGCCTGGTAGGTGATCCTGCCGTCGGGGGTCTGGCCGTTGGCGATGAACACCGATACCGGCGAGGTGTTCGCGGCTACCTGGGTTGCCGGCGTGGTGTTCCAGTTCGCGCCGTTGAGGCTGTACGCGGGCTGATAGACCAGCACCAGCCTGACGTCGGTTTTCAGGTTGCCGGTACAGGTACGGTTGGGGGTTGGACTGCTGCCGCCGCCACTACTCATAAGCGTTCTCCATGATGGCCTTGCTGTGTGGGTGGGTCAGGATGCCGCGGCCAGAAGCGTGCCGGACAGGATGCCTGCCGAGACACGGCTGACCGTGTTTGGCAAAGCGGATAGGGTCGTGGCTGCCGCTGGCCAGGCCACGGCATTGCGCGTGGCGCCAACCGGGCCATTGCGGGTGGCGGCGGTGAGAAACACCGAGGCTTCGTCGCGCACGGCGCAGTTCAGGTCGAGGGCCGGAACCAGGCCGCTGCTGCGGACGTCCTCCAGGCCCTGCCACTGCCGTGCGCTGGTGACCTTGACGTGCTTGAGCGTGGTGCCTTGGGCGGCGAACACATGGATGAACTGGCCTTGCACCGCAGCGCCGGCGGCGAGGCAGTCGATCGCCGAGCCGTTGCTCAGGCCCAGTTGCGAAGTGACTTCGCTCCACTTGGCGTCCCAGGTATTGGCGCCGTTGCGCACACTCAGCCAGATGCCCTTGCTGCCCGAGGCGAACACGAACAACTGACCGTTTGCCACCGCGCAGGCGACGCGGGTGCAGCCGGCGGGCAGGCCGGTCGAGCTGATGGCCGAGAACGCACTCCAGGCGGCGCCAGAAGGCTGGCTGGCGAGCCAGACCTGGCTGCCGGACAACGCCGTGACGACCACTACCGCCCCGGCGAGTGTGGCGGCGATATCGGTGGGCACGCCCATGTTGCCGCTGGCCAGCGGGATCGGTTGCAGGCTTTCCCAGTTGCCGACCACGGTGGCGGAGTTGTGACCGATCACGCCGTTGGCCAGGGTGAACACGTAGAGCCGGCTGGCCAGGCTGGTGGTCGCCAATGCCTGGATCGGCGCAGGCTGCACCGGTGCGGACACTGCTTTCACCGCCGACCAGGCGCCGAGCCCGTTCTGGCTGGCCAGCCAGGACAGTCCGGTGGTCTGGTGATAGGGCGCGAAGGAATTGAGCAGTTCGTTGTAGCAAACCAGACAGAAGTCGGCGGCGGGGTCGCGCATCAGGCAGTTCTGGCTTGGCCGGTAGATGCCCTGGGCGTAATTGCCGCCGCCCTCGAAGGCGCCGACCATCCACGGTTGCCAGCCGCTGGCCGACGGGTTGGAGGGCAGGGCGGTGTAGCCGGGGGTGAGGTACTGCGCCCACTTCAGCGTGGCGGCGGCGAGGTTGGTGGTGAGGTTGGGGCTGCTGGGCTCGATGTCCGTGTATGTGCCGGGCTGGGCGGCGTACTCGACGCCGAGCCCGGCCGCCAGTTGGGCGATGGCCCGGGCCAGCAGCGCGACGTTGCCGCTGTCCAGGGTCAGGGTGCACTGGTTGCCGCCGAAACTGCCGCCGGCCACGCCGGTGTTGGCGATGACCACCGCCAGGTGCCAGGTGATCCCGGCAGCGTTCAGCGCGGCGTTCACCAGACTGGGGGAGGCCGCGATGCAACTGCTGGAATTGCCGTCGGCACAGGACACCGTGCCCAAGGCGTTGTTCACCGTGACCGGCGTACCGCAACCGGTGCCCGAGCCAATGCCCGACGCCGCCGAGACGGTATCGATCATGTAGACGTTGATTGCGTCGCTCAGGCGCCAGGAGATCGGGATGATGTCGCTGAGGCCAGCGAGCAACGTGGCCACTGCCTGGTGGAAGCCGGCGAGCTGCAAGGAGGTAAAGCCATCGCCGGTGATCGCGATGATGAAGCGTTTGCCATCGTCACCGTTGTCGACGATTTTCGTGCACGACGAATCCATTCGAATCACCCTCATCCATAAGGTCGAAAATTCTTACTGGCAAACGCGAATTGTTTTACTTCGGTGGCGGCATCCTGCTATCGCGTTTGAGCGCCCGTCAAGGCTGTTCAGAAAAATTTCATGGATACAAGATGGCCGTTTCACTGCTTTTTTTGGCTAAAAAGCCGGTGGTAGAGCGCTGGCGTGCGGATTGACGGGCTAGCACATCTGGCGTGCTTATCGCTGACCCGGATCAAAGCTTTGTGTGCATAGCAGGGCGTTTGGCGGTGAATGTTCAGTTGTCGGTGGTGGTTGGGGAGATTGAGTCGAGGCCGCCCGGTGCGTGCCGACGGTTTTTCTGCGCTCTGGAGATCGAGCGCCGCCCGCGCGGCGCTCGATCTCAAGCCCCCTGAAGCGCCACCGGCAGACGCCATACAGCCAACGCCTCAAGCTGCGGTCCTTGCACCCGCTGCCCCGGGGCTTCTAGCATGGCCGCTTTTCGCAAAGGAAACGCCGCATGCTGGCTTCGCTGTTCGCCGTTCTGGCGCCGGTCTTTATCGTGGCCGGTATCGGCTTTATCTGGGCGCGCAAGGGCCATGCCTATCCCACGGATTTCATCGCCAGCCTGGTGATGACCGTCGGCACGCCGTCGCTGGTGTTGTCCACCTTGCACCGGACCCGGCTCGACTCCGCCGCCTTCACCAGCATGGCCCTGGCCTGTGTGCTGTGCATGGTCGCCATGGCGGCGGTGGGCTATGCGGTCAGCCGTGCCTTTCGCCAGCACTGGCGGGTGCTGATGCCGGCGTTCATGTTTCCCAACACCGGCAACATGGGCTTGCCGGTGGCGCTGTACGCCTTCGGCGAGCAGGGCCTGGCCCTGGCGGTGGCGTTTTTCCTGACCCTGTCGAGCTTTCACTTCACCCTCGGTATCGCCCTGTCCGGTGGCGTCGCCTCGTTCCGCGCACTGCTGAAAAATCCGATCGTTATCAGCCTGGCGCTGGCATTGCCGGTGATCTTCTTCGATCTTGAACTGCCGCGCTGGCTGGGCAACACCGTCGACCTGCTGGGCGGCATGACCATCCCGCTGATGCTGCTGACCCTCGGCGTGTCGCTGGCCAGCATCCGTCCGCAGCACATCGGCAGCGGCATGCTGATCGGCGCCCTGCGCATCGTCATCGGTGCCGGGGTCGGCTGGGGCATCGGCGCGCTGCTCGACCTCGATCACCTGGCCCACGCCGTGCTGGTCATGCAGTCGGCGATGCCGGTGGCGGTGTTCAACTACCTGCTGGCGGTGCGTGCCAACCGCGCGCCGGAGCAGGTGGCGAATGTGGTGATGTGCTCGACGGTGCTGTCGTTCGTGTGGCTGCCGGTGGTGTTGGCGGGGTGGATGTAGGGCCCGCGCGGACCCTCAATCACTCACTGACTTTCTCCCGGCGTTGAGTCCGCCACCTGACCGCCTGGCAAAATCGACTGAACGTCTGCGTCCGCGAGGCGACCTAACCCTGTACCCACACACAGGAGTCACGCCATGCACGACAAACCGAGCGACGACCAAGGCCCGCATTCTTCGGAACATTCCAGCGGCAACGACGACCCGGGCTTCGACCCGGATTCCCCGGACCTCGACGATCCCCAGGTCGATCCAGCCGGCCCGGCCAAGGCACCGCTTGGCGGGCCGGGCAACCAGAGCGGCAAGCACGACTGAACCGCCATGCGCGCGCTGGCAGCGCGACGCACGGCGGACTTTCATGACGCTCGCCTCAGCCACCCGGACCCGGCAGGGTCGCCACGTGTGCTGAGGCGTTATCGCATGGCGCTGGTCAAGGCGTTGTCAGGTTCAGTATCCGCCACCGGGATCCAGGCATACCGCTGCCAGCTGCGTCGGCTTTGAGCGTATTGGTGGTTGTTCTGTTCAAGTAAAGATATTCCTGATTGCCCAAGGTTCTGAACTGGGCTGCAATTTCCTCCCAAGCATAGCCTTCGTGACACATTCTAAGCACCACATCCCTGATCAGACCCTCATTGCCTTTGGCCAGGCAAAGCGTCTGATTGGCCTTCAGCCGGATCAAGACCTTGTTTCCCGCCTGTACTTGCACCCATTGCTGATTGGGGTTGTTCTTGTCGCATCCCCAGAGCCCTACCGTTGTCTCCCCGGATAGCCCGTGGGAGTCCACGCACATAGACGTATTGTCCAGGCTTTGAATCTGGAACGCTCGAGACTGCCCATTGTAAGAGGCCATCATGGAAGCCTGCTGTAGCCACACCCGGGCCATGTCGGCGGTTTTGGCGTTACCCAGGGGGGCACCGTTTATGGAGCGGTTCGGCGTCGAGTAATACGGCAGGTCGTTGCCGCAGAGGATGGTGCGGTACGTCCCATCCGAGTGGCCAAACGCATAGCCGTCCTGACCTTCATTGCAATGGCTACCCGAGGCGTTATGGCCGACTTCATGGCGAAAAACCTTCACGTCGGTAACGTCATTGACGGTGTACCGACCGGGTTTTGATCCCCATCCAACGGCCGTGTCTTGCTCGGTGGGCATGAAAAAGCCAGCCACCAGACTGGACCGTGAGTAATTGGGAAATATTGAAGCCAGCGATGAGAGGGTTTCGCCGGTCACTGGATGGTTGGTCGGGGTCAAGGCGATCTCTCCCACGACCAGCCTGACGCCCGTCACGCCGGAGTTCCTCAGGCCTAAATTCACGGTTTCTAACTGCGCCAGTGTATGGGCTGTCGTGTCACCCACGTAATCGGCAGCGGCGCGTGAATAACCCATCAGCACGGTTATCTGGGTCTCGCCGTTGCGGTTATCCAGCGGTTCTTTCTGGGCATCGGCCCTGACTTGCTCCTGCGGGTCGAGCAGCGTGTCGTCTTTCAGATAGTCCTGTTTCTTCTGCTCATTAAAGGTCTGTGTGCCGTCCGCGTGGCCGAGCACGATGCCGCTGCGGTTCGAGGTGTTGACCAAGGCAAGGAAGCTGCCGTCGTCGCGGTTCACGATCACGAGGAAACCGTCTGGCTCGTCCCCATTGCGAACGAGATTGGCGCTGCTGAGGTGATAGCCCGGCAGCGATGTCCGAGGTTCCAGTTTCGGTGCTTTGACGCCCGCGAGCAGTGGCGAGGTCTTGGCCTCGGCACGGTTTTCGAGCAGCGCCGGAACGTCCAGAAAGTGGCCGCGTTCACGCGGGGTAGAGACGGTAGCAACGGTTTCGGAAGCGGCTCCGGATTCCGCGCACGCCAGTGAGAACCCGAGCAACAACACGATGCCCGCGAAGCGAATTCGCAGTTTTGATCTGTTCACGATAGTGTCCTGTTCGATGAGTGAAACAACTCATGAAAGTTCAGGAATGCCTAACGCAAACTTAAGGAACCCCTTTCACATATATAGATCCCGGTGTCTTGGCCCTCAAGTAAACCGGCAGTGTCTATATCGACTAATACCTTGTAATTACTGGTCTTCAGACTTCTGCTCCAACGCCCGCAACACCCACCCCATCTCCTCCATCACCGCAAAATGCCCCCCTTCGATCATGCGCAGGCGGAAGTCCCCACTGCTGACCCGCTCCCACGCCACCAGGGATTCATACCCCACCTGCGGATCATCGATGGCGCCAAACACCCGCACGGGAATGTCCAGCGGACGCGGATGCTGGTGCCGGTAGTCGAGGAGCAACGTCAGGTCCGCCTGCAGGATCGGCACGGCGATGTCCATCATCGCCCGGTTTTCCAGCACTTCGCGCGGGGTACCGGAGAGGTCGCTGAGGTAGTCGCGCAGGGCCTGGTCATTGAGTTCCGGCAAGCCGGCGCATGCCGGCAGCCAGTCCGGGCTCTGCCGCGATGACACCAGCAGCGCCACCGGCCGCCGCTCGCCCTCGGCCAGCAAGCGCCGCGCGGTTTCGTAGGCGAGCAGGGCGCCGAGGCTGTGGCCGAACAGCACCAGGGGTTTGTCTGGCAGCGCGCGGCATTGTTCGGCGAACTGCTCGGCCAGCGCGTCCACCGAGCGGGCGAAGGGTTCGCGCAGGCGGCGGGCGCGGCCTGGCAGTTCCACCGCGTACAACTCGCACAGCCCGGCCGCCGGTTTCTTCCACGGGAAGAAGCTTTGCGCGCTGCCGCCGGCGCAGTGAAAACAGACCAGGCTGAGCGGCGCCGCGGCGTCGCTCAGCCACTGCACCAGCGCCGGTTCAGCCGGCTTCATTGAGCAAGTCCAGTTCCGCCGCGAGGTAGAGCTGGCGCATCTTGCCGCGCTGGATCTTGCCGCTGGTGGTCTTGTGGATGCTAGTGGGCTGGACGAAGACGATGCGATTGAGGGTGATGCCGTGGTTGTCCACCACCGCGCTGCGCACCGCGGCCTTGAGCTGGCGCGGGTTGTCTTGCAGCCAGCGCTTGATTTCGCGGTTGAGTTCGATGGCGGCGACGATGGTCTGGCGCTGCTCTGCGTTGTCGTGGCTGAACACCGCGCAGCTTTGCGGGCGCACGTCCTTCAGGGCTTCGATCACGGTGTGCTCGATGTCTTCCGGGTGCAGGTTGCGCCCTTCGCAGATGATCAGGTCCTTGAGCCGGCCGCAAATGTACACCTGGCGGTCCTGTTCCTCGACGAAACCGAGGTCGCCGGTGCGCAGCCAGGTGTGTTCGCTGCCGTCGTCGAGCCGGGCGCGGAAACCGGCCTCGGTGGCCTCGGGGTTCTGCCAGTAGCCGCTGGCGATGGCCGGGCCGCGCAGCCAGATTTCACCGATGCGTCCCGCCTCGCGGCGCTGCCGCGTGGCCGGGTCGACCACCGCCACCTGCACTTCCCACGACGGCTCTCCACAGCCCACCAGAACCTGGGTCGCGGCCGGGTCGGCCGGTGCGCTGAGGCGCTGTTCCACGGCCAGGGTCAGCGGGTCGGCCTGCACCGAGCGCACTGGCTGGCCGTGGGGGCCGCCGCTGACGAACAGGGTGGCCTCGGCGAGTCCGTAGCAGGGCAGGAAGGCATTGGCGGAAAAGCCGTGGGCGCTGTAGCACTCGGCGAAACGTTGCAGGCTGGCCGGGCGGACCACGTCGGCGCCGTTGAGGGCGTGGCTCCAGTTCGACAGGTCGAGGCCCTCCAGGCGCCGGGCGTCGTAGCGTTCCACGGCGAGGTTGTAGGCGAAGTTCGGGCCGCCGGCCAGCCGCGCCTTGTAGCGGGCGATCGCCTGCAGCCAGATCAGCGGCTGCCGGACGAAGGTCGAGGGCGCCATGATCACCGTGTGGTTGCCCAGCACGATGGGCAGCAACTGGCCGAGGATCAGCCCCATGTCGTGGTGATGCGGCTGCCAGGTGACGAAGTCGCTGGTGTGATCCAGCGCCCAGGCGTCGCGCATCATGCGCAAATTGGCGCTGATATTGGCGTGGCTGACCATCACCCCCTTGGGCGCCGAGGTGGAGCCGGAGGTGTACTGCAGGAAGGCGATGTGCTGCGGGTCGCGGTCGTCCGGGCGCGACCACTGCACGTCGGCGTCGCAGGCGCCGGTCGGGCTGAGCATTGCCAGGTCCGCCGCGGCGCTGCCGGCGAACGCCTGGTGCAGCGCCGCGCGTTCGCTGTCGGCCACCAGCAGCAGGCGGCTGCCGCTGTCGTCGAGGATCTTCAGGCAGCGCTCGACCCGGCGCCGGGTCGGCAGGTTGACCGGCACGGCGATGCGTCCGGCCATCAGGCAGGCGAGGAAGCTGGCGATGAATTCCAGCCCCTGCGGAAAGAACAGCGCGATGCGTTCGCCCGGCTGGCTGTGCTCGCCCAACTGGCGGGCGATGGCGCTGGCGCGGCCGAGCAGTTGCCGGTAGGTCAGGCGCTGCTGTTCCTCGCCGTTGTCGTCGAGCAGGGTGAACAGCACTTTGTCCGGGTGCAGGCGCGCGCGCAGCGCGAGGCTGTCGTGGATCGCCAGGCTGCCGGTGGCCGAGGCCAGTTCCTGGGGGCTCAGGCAGGTCTTGTCAAACATGCGCGGATTCCTCGCGGTTGGCCTGGCTGACGATCTCGGCGATGGCCGCCGCCAGTTCGCTGATGCTCGGGTGTTCGAAGACCAGGGTCGGCCACAGGCGCACGCCGAAGTGTTCTTCGAGGCTGCCGATCAGGCGGGTGCCGACCAGCGAACCGACGCCCAGGGCGCCCAGCGGCGTGTGCAGGTCGATCTCGTCTTCCGGCAGGTCCGCTTCCTTGCAGATGAAGTCACTGATATGGGTTTGCAGGCGTTCGGTCAGGCTCATGGGCGTGTCCTTGAAGGTGCGTCGTTGGCAACGGGGCACAGCAAGTCGAGCAACTGTGCCGCGGGTAAGGGAACCGCGAGGTCCGGGGCGTGCTGCCGGCGCCAGTGGTTGAACAGCCAGAGCGAGGCATCGCCGCGCAAGTGCGCCTCGCGCGCTGTGTTTTGCATGCGCGCGTGCAGGGCGCGCCGGCCTTCGCCACTGTCGCCGTCGTCGCTCAGGTAGAAAGCCTGGGCGATCTCGTTTTGTGCCTGGGCGGCGCGGTCGAGCACGTAGCCTTGGCTGCGGCTGTGCAGCTCGGGGTAGCGCCAGTCGCTCAGCCACTGGTGCGCCTGGCGATCCATTCGCGCCAATTGCTGCTGGCATGACGCCGACACGGCGGCCTCGGCGGCGAGCAGGAACACCGCGCCGGGGGCGATGAAATCCACCCCCAATTCGAACATCGCCCGGGCACTGCTGGCGCTGCCAATCAGGCCCGCAGCGCCGATCAGCGGGCGACGAATCTGGCGTTCGCGCCGGGCCAGGGCTTCCAGCAACAGCGGCAGGTGGTGGTCGGCGGCGATCAGCAAGGCGTCGGCGTGGGCGAGGCCGGCATCGAGGTCGCATTGGTGTTCCAGGCGCACCAGCCAGTGCACCGCCGGCCAGCGTTCGCGCAATTGCGCGGTCAACTGGTGGGCGGCGATTTCGATACAACCGATGCCCAGCCCGGCGACCTCGGCCAGCCGCGCCGTACCGCCGAGGCGGACGCCAAAGCGGCCGCGCAAACGCGGGTTGGCGTTGTAGCGCTCCAGGGTTTCACGCAGGCGCGCATCATCCAGATCATCGGCGTCCAGCAGGCCCATGGCGCCGTGGCGGGCGAGTTCGAGCAGCAGCGCTTCGCCGCCGAGGTCCGGGGGCAGCGCCGCCACCAGCAGCGGGCGTTCGCGCACCGCTCGCGGCGGTGGCGGCGGGATCGGCGCGTGCTCGCGGATGTCCTTGAGCATGCCGGCGAGGATCGGCGGCTGGCCGATTTCGATGAATTCCTCGACGCCGGCGCCCAGCAGGTGTTGCACCACCTGTTGCCATTGCACCGGGTGGCTGAGGTGGCGCGAAAGGGCATCCACCAGGCCGTCGCGGCGGTGCGGGCGGGCGTCGATATTGGCGATCACCGGGAACGCCGGCTCGCGAAACTGGTGGCTGACGCTGCGCAGGAACTCGCGGAACCCGCGCTCCGCCGCCGCCATGTGCGGCGTGTGGAACGGCCCGCTGACCTTCAGCGCCAGGGCGCGGATCCCCCGGCCGGCGGACAGCGTCAGCAGGTGGTCGAGGGCGGTGTGCGCGCCGCCGACGATGATCTGCCGCGGGCTGTTGATGTTGGCGATGGCCAGGCCGCTGTCCGGCAGCTCCGCCAGCAGGTGGCGGACCTGCTGCTCATCGTGGCCGAGCACCGCCACCAGCCCACCGTCCTCGACCTCGGCCATCAGCCGCGCGCGCTCGACGACGATGCGCAGGCCGAGGACGAAATCCAGCACCCCGGCGGCGGTCAGCGCGGCATATTCGCCGACGCTGTGGCCGGCGGCGAACTGCGCCGTGGCGCCGTCTTCCCGCGCCGCCAGCCAGCCCAGCCAGGACACCACATAGATGGCCGGCTGGGTGTAGCGGGTCTGGTTCAGGTGCTGGTCGGGGTCTTCCAGGCACAGGCGCTCGATGGAATAACCGAGCACCCGGTCGGCCTCGGCCACCAGCGCCGGAAAGCGCGGGAACAGCGCTGCGCCCATGCCCTTGCGCTGGCTGCCCTGGCCCTGGAACAGCCAGGCGTTCATGCGCTCACCCGGCTTAGAGCCCGCGCAATGGCGCGCATCGCCAGGCCCTCCAGGCGCAGGACGCAGCGGCCATCGGCGTTGCTCAGGCTGACGGCGAATTCGTCAGCGTGGCGGACGATGCCCAGGTGCCGGGCGCCGGGCAGCGCCTCGGGATCGAGGGCTAACTGGCGAATGCTGAACGGCAGGCACGGCGTCGGCGCCTGGCCGAGCACTGCCGGCGCGGCGCACAGGCTGGCCAGCAGCGCCGCCCAGAACGGCAAGTCATCCACGCCCTGGCAGCCGAAGGCGAGGCTGGCGTGCAGGCTGTTCGGCGTGCTGCGCAGGTCTTGCAGGGCGCGGCCGATGGCGCTGTAGCCCAGGCCCTGTTCGGCGAGGCTGGCATACAACGCCTTGGCCGCCAGAGTGGTGGTGCCGGCCTGGGGTTGCAGCGCGGCGGGCATCGGCGCCGGCTCGCTGCGTTGCACTTGCAGCAACACCTGCTCGCCCTGGCTGACCTGCCAGTACGGCTCGGCCAGGGTGAAGCGCAGCGTCTCGGTGCTGTCCAACTCTTGCGGCGGGCCGAAGCGCAGGTCGCGCCAGGCCAGCGCTTCAACAGGATTCTGCCGTAGCGCCTGGCCGATCAGTCCGGCCAGCGCCATGACCGAGCCGGGCAGGGCGGTCGCGTTTTCCCACGTCGCGAGCCAGGCCTGCGCCGCGTTCGGCGTGGCCCGCGACGCCGCAGTGAACGCCGGGGTGTACCAGACCCGCTCCAGGCGCCAGGGATAAGCCGGCAGCGGGATCTTGGCGGGGCGCGGCCGTTCGCCGTACACGCTGGCCCAGTCCGGGCTGGGCACTTTGCTGCTGGCCCAATGCGCGGCCCACTGCGCCAGTTGCCCGGCGCCTGTCGGGGCGGCGACGGCTGTTCCGGCGACGCTGCACAGCAGCCCGTGGTGATGACCGTCGAGGAAATCGCGCAGGCGCTGGAACAACTGATCGCGACTGTCGGCGACGAACGCGAGGCGTTTGGGCATGGCGTCGCGGCCCTCCTGCAGGGTGCGGGCGATACTGGCGAGGCTGGCGTTGGCCAGGTGCGCGGCGGGCAGGGCGGCAAAGCTGTCGAGGCGCGGTTCGGCGGGCGCTTGGGGCTGGGCTTCGGTGGCCAGCCGCTGCGCCACCTCTTCAAGACTCACCGCGCCGCGCCAGGCGTCGATCGGCACGTCCAGTTGCAGGGCGTCGAGCACTTGCTCCAGGCAGCCGACGAAGTAGCCGGCGTCGACATTCAAGGCCGCCAGCCGGGTCGGCGCGGTGTCGCTTGTCGGCATCAGCCCGAGCAGGTCGCGCAGGCGTTCGAGCACGGCCTGGCGCAGTGCCGCGTTGCCCGCCGCGCCAGTCTCGGCGAAGGCGTCGAGCAACTGGCGGGCGCGGGCGCGCAGGCCGGCGTCGTCCTTGGCCGACAGCAGGATCAGGCACGGTTGGTCGTCAGCGTTCGCCAGCTCGGGCGCGGCGGCGGCGCGCAACACCACATGGGCGTTGACCCCGCCAAAGCCGAACGCGCTGACCCCCGCCAGCAGCGGCTCGCCTGGGTTTTGCGCCAGCGCGGCGGTGCCGCTGGCGAGCTGGAAGGGGCTGTCGTCGAGGTTGATCTGCGGGTTGAGTTGGCGGTGATGCAGGTTGCCGACCTGTTGCCGGTGGTGCAGGCACAGCAGGCTTTTGATCACCGAGGCAATTCCGGCGGCGGCTTCCAGGTGACCGATCTGGCTTTTCAGCGCGCCCAGCACGATCGGCGCGCCGTCGCCCGCGGGCACGGCCTTTTTCAGCGCGTTGATTTCGATCGGATCGCCCAGCGGCGTGCCGGTGCCGTGGGTTTCGATCAGCCGCGCCTGGCGTGGCGAATAAGCGGCCTGCGCCCAGGCTTGCTGGATCACTTCGCTCTGCGCCTTGGGGTTGGGCGCGGTAAAGCTGTGGGCCCGCCCGCCGTGGTTTTGCGCGCTGCCGAGCACCTCGCCGTAAACGTAGTCGCCGTTGGCCCGGGCCGCGTCGAGCGAGGTCAGCACCAGCGCCGCGACGCCTTCGCCGCGCACATAGCCGTCGGCGTCGGCGGAGAAGGTCTGGCAGTGCCCGGCATGGCTGAGCATGCCGGCCTTGGCGAAGGCGATGAACAGCTCGGGGCCGAGGAGCAAATTGACCCCGCCGACGATCGCCACGTCGCACTCGCCGCCCCGCAGGGCCTGGCTGGCCCGGTGCAGCGCCACCAGCGAGCTGGAGCAGGCGGTGTCGATGCTTTCGCTGGGGCCGTGCAGGTCCAGGCAGTACGACACCCGGTTGGCGATGGCGGTGAGGGCGATGCCGGTGCCGCGCCAGGCATCGCTGGGCACGCCGTCGCGGCGCATCAGCGTCGGGTAGTCGGCGTGGCCGACCCCGACGAACACCCCGACCCGGCGCTGCGCCAGGTGCGCCGGCGCGTAGCCGGCGTCTTCCAGCGCGGCCCAGGCGCATTGCAGGAACAGCCGCTGTTGCGGGTCCATGCTCTGCGCTTCGCGGGGCAGGATGCCGAAGAAGCGTCCGTCGAAGCGGTCGACATGCTCGATGAAACCGCCGCGCTGGCAATAGCTGGTGTCTTCGCCGGCATTCAGTTCGCTGTCGTAGTCGCGCCAGTTCCAGCGCGCGTCCGGCACCTGGCGCACGGCATCGCCGCCGTCGCGCAGCAGGTGCCAGAACGCGCGCAGGTCCGGGGCGCCGGGAAAACGCCCGGACATACCGACCACGGCCAGGGCCGGTGCGCTTATCCCTGGCATGGATCGCTCTCCACGGCACTCGCCTGCGGCTGGGCCAGCGCGCTCAGCGCGTCGTACGCGTAGGCCTGGACCAGCAGCGGGCTGACGTTGCCGGTGGCCGTGGCGCGGTCGCGGCCCTGGCGCAGCTCTTTGGCCAGGTAGTGCAGGTAGGTCGGGCCGTGCATTTCGTAGTTGTTGCGCGGCGTGGCGAGGAATTCGCGCTCGATCACCTTGCGCTCGGCGGCGATGTGCTGGCGCTCGCTGTCCGGCTCGGGGCGCAGGTACTGGCCGGCGAAGTAGTCGGCGGTCAGTTCGGCCTGGCGCTCCATCATGTCGAGGAAGCCCCAGGTCACTGCCTGGAACAGGCCGATAAAGGCCAGGTTCGGCACCTCCGGCAGGAAGATCCGCTGGAACAGCGGGATGCGGTTTTCCTCGACCTTGAGCAGCTCGGCCGGCAGGAACGGGAAGTCGGTGTGGTAGCCGGTGGCGTAGATCACCGCGTCCACGTCGAGCTGGCTGCCATCGACGAAATGCACGGTGTTGCCGTCGATGCGCTGCACCTGCGGCACCACCTTGAGCTTGCCGTCGCCGACGCGGTTGGCGAAGTTTTCCGAGAGGGTCGGCAGGCTCGACATCATCAGGTGGTCGGGCTTGGGCATGCCCAGTTGCTTGCGCTTGGCGATCAGCGCCTTGTACAGGCCGGTGAACATCAGGCCGCTGAGCGGGTAGGGCAGGATTTTCTTCACCCACCAGTCATTCAGGCAGCCCATGACCTTGTCGATGCGGATGCCGAACAGGTAGTGCGGCAGCACGTAGACGCCGCGGCGCAGCGACAGGTAGGTCATGCGCGCGTCATGGCTGACGTCCACGGCGATCTGCGCGCCGCTGTTGCCGACGCCGACCACCATCACCTGCTTGTCCTGGTAGCCATGGCGGTAGCGGTACTGCTGCGAGTGGATGGCGTCGATGCGGGTGTCGGCGGCGTAGTCGGGGAAGTTGGGCGTGTTGTGGTGCCCGTTGGCGACCACCAGGGCGTCGTAGTGACGGACCTCGCCGGAGCCGAGGGTCACTCGCCAGACACCGTCCGGCAGGCGTTCGGTGCGTTGCACCGGGCAGTCGAGGTGGATCGAATCACGCAGCTCGAAGTGCTCGACGAAGCTGTCCAGGTAGGCGTGCACCTGGCGGTGCGAGGGAAAGTCCGGGTAATGCCGGGGCATCGGGAAATCGCTGAACTGGTACAGGCCCTTGGGCGTGTTCATGTTCATGCTGTGCCACACCGAGGTGTGCTGCCCGCTGTGGTCGAAGGCCCAGATGCCGCCGATACGGTCGCGGCGGTCGAAGCAGTCGAAGGCGATGCCCTTGCGCTTGAGCGCGCGGGCCATGGACAGGCCGCCGACCCCGGCGCCGATGATGCAGACCATCGGCCCGCGGCCCTGCAACGGACGGAGGGAAGCCACGCCGGGTTCGGCGGGGCGCGACGGGTTGACGCGGGTGTGCTCAGTCACAGCGTGGCTCCTTTTTTTTTTGCCGGAATCAGCCCGGCGAGAAAGTCGGCGGTGCGCGAGTCGCCCAGGCGCCGGTTGTGCACGGCGCAGTCCTGGAGCACGCCATCGATGCCGCGGACCAGGGCCCGGCGCAGGTTGGCGAGCATCAGGTCGATGGCGTCGCGGTCGATCGTCAGCGGAGGCAGGTAACGCAGGCAGTTGTTGTAGATCGGGCACACGGCGGCGGCGACGCCACCTTGCGGGTCGCGCAGCAGGCTGCCCCAGAGCAGGTAGCCGAAGCTGCGCTCGACAAAGGCCGGGGTGTCGCGCAGGTCCAGTTCGACGGTGAGCAGCAGGCCTTCGCCGCGCACGCCGCTGATCAACGGGAACTCCCGTTGCAGCGCCAACAGGCCCTGCTTGAAGTACTCGCCCTGGTCGCGGGCGTGGGCGAGGCCGGCGTCGCGGGCGATGGCGCGCAGGCAATTGAGCGCCAGGTGGGCGCACAACTGATTGACCCCGCGGGTCTGCAAATCCAGCAGGCGTTCGGGCTGGCGTTGCGCGGCGCGCTGCCCCAGCGCCTCGCGGTAAAGCACCACGCCCATGGGCAGCAGGCTGTCGCACAGGGCGCTGCCGAGGGCGACGATATCCGGCCGCGACACCTGCGTCTGGCTGTGCAGGAAGTCGCCAGTGGCGAGGTTGGTCTGGGTTTCATCGACGCCCACCCGGTAGCCACCGGCCTCGCGGTGGCGTTCGACCAGGGCGATCAATGCCGGCGGAATCGGCCGCGAAGCGTTGGCGTCGACCTGCAGGGTTTCGAACCAGACCAGCGCGACCTCGCCGCTGAGCAGGTGCGCTTGCAGTTGCTCCTCCGCGTCCGCCGCCTGCGGGTCGATAAACAGGGTATTGGCATGCAGCGGTTCGAACGGCTGGCGGAAGATATCGAAGGTTTCGTTGCGCGAAGCCGCCGCGCTGAGCATCGAGAATCCCAGCCCGCCGCTGAAGCAAAGGAGCTTGCGGCGCTCGCCAGGCGCGCCGAGCAGGCCGAGGGTCAGGGCCGCTTCCACCGCCGTGACTGTGCTCGACGCCGGCAGCGCCAGGGGCAGGCCGGTCTGTTCGGCGAGCAATTGGGTCAGTTCGCCCCAGTAGTCGTGGCGCGGGTCGTGTTTGCCGGCCACCTGTTCGACCACATCCGCCGGGTTGAGGCCGCGCGGGCAGGTGCCGACATTGACGAAGCAATCGATGATGTCCCGCGACGGTTCGCCATCCACCCGCAGCCGCGAACGCACGCCATGGGCTTCGTAGAACCGCGCGTCGAAGCCGTACATGCGGGCGATGCGGGCGTAACCGCTGTTGCCGTAGCGCAGGTGCGTTTGAAAGGTGGCTTCGCTGCTCGACTCGATACGACGCAACTGACGCAGCAGCGGGCCGTGCAGCTCGCCGGCGAACTGCTGCGTCAGGTGCTCGACCGCCAGCCGCAGCGGCAGGCCGAAGTTGCTCATCACATGGCGCACATAGCTTTCGTTGGGCGTCATCAGCCAGGGGTTCTTCACCCGCTCATGCACCAGGCACGCGCCGAGCGGCGCCTGGAAACCGCTGATGCCTTCGCCGAAGACCAGCAAATCCGGGCTTTCGCGCAGGGCCGCCAGCGACCAGTCGCCCGCCCCGCGGCAGTGTTCGACGAACACACTGAGTATGCCGCTGCCGGCAAGCTGCGCGATCAGCGCATCGCAGGCGTCCGGGCTGGCATCGGCGGCCTCGATACAGGCCACCGCCGCCAGTTGTTGCGGGCCCAGGCGGGCGAGCAGCGTCCGCGCTTCGGCGAGGCTGGCGACCACCCGCACGCCGGGGACCAGCGCCTGCGCGTCGGCGCCTTGCAGCGGGTTGAAGTACCGCGTCCAGTAGCCGCTGGCATCCACCAGCAACAACCCGGCCTCGCCGTCCGGGGTGCGATTGCGCGCGTGGTGGCGGGCCACGCGCAGGGCGGCGTCGAGGGCTTCTTCCAGCGAGGTCAGAAAGTAGCTGCGGTAGTCACCGGCTTCGCGCTTGCCGCGCTGGCCCAGGTGATTGAGCAGCAACGCGGTCTGCGCTGCGGGGGCCGAGAGAATCGCGCAATGGCCCTGGTCGCCCTGACGCACATAGTCGCTGAGGGTTTCCAGGGTCTGCGCGCTGGCCGGCTGGAACACCCCGGGGCGCGGACGTGGCGTCGGAGTGCCCGGAGCCGGCAGTCCGGTGAGGAATTCCAGCAGCAGGCGGTTGTAGTGTTCGTGGTGGGTGAAGCCCAGCAGGTGGCCGGCGCCGGCCACTTCGATCAGCTCGGCGTGGGGCATGGCCTCGGCGATCAGCGCCGAGTAGGCGGGCGGCTGGTAGGCGTCGTCGCTACCGCAGATGATCCGGCACGGACAGCGCAGTGCCGGCAGGCGCGGGCGCAGGTCGAAATCGCCGATCACCTGTTGATAGGCCGGCAGCGCCGGCATGTTCCAGCCGCGATTGAGGGTCATGAAGCGCGGGCTCTTTTGCAGCTCGCGCATCAGCACCGGGAAGTTCGACGCGCCTTCGCTGAACGGCGAACTGACGGTGATGCACAGCCCGGCGCAGCGCTCGGGGTGGGCGAGGGCGAACGCCTGGGCGAGGACGCCGCCGAAGGAGTAGCCGATCACCGGCAGCGGGGCGCTGATGCCGAGCTGGTCGAGCAGGTCGGTGAGGTCGGCGACCAGGTGCGCGATATCGAAGGTGTCCGGCAGCTCGGCTGCGTCGCAGCCGGGCAGGTGGAACATGATCAGCCGGTGCTGTTCACCGAGGGCCTGCAGTTGCAGGCGCCACATCACGTCGTACGGCATGACCAAACCGCCCAGCAGCAGGACGGGTGTGCCCTGGCCGTAAGTGGCGCATTCCAGGCGCGGGGCGGTGGGGCGCTGGAACTGGATGCGAGTGGCCTGGCGGCAGGTGAGGAGGTGGTGATCGAGCAGGGATTGGGTGGGTTCCTGTTGGGGGGATTCTTGCCAGAGGGCTTCGATTGACAAGGCGGCACCGCCAGACGCGGCGACCCCCTCTTCCTCTGTAGGAGCGAGCTTGCTCGCGATGGGCTGCGAAGCGGCCCCAAAACCGGACGGCGTGATTTCCGAGGTGACAAATGGAGTTGGCATCACCGTTTGTTTTTGAGGTTTGGGGTCTGTTGTGGCGGGAGTTGGGACCGCGTTGCGGTCCTTCGCGAGCAAGCTCGCTCCTACAGGGGGCAGTGATCTGTAGTGGTTTTCCAGGTGTGGCCGGTGACCTGCCAGCAGATACCCGCAGAAACTCTGGAGATCCTGGAACTCGAAGAACACCGTCGGCGGGACGGTGATGCCGAATCGTTGGGTGAACAGCGTGCCGATTTCGGTCGAGGCGATGGAGTCCAGGCCGTAGTCCATCAGCGGCCGGGTCGGCGAGAAGTCTTCGGGGGCGATCTTCAGTACGCCCAGCAGCAGTTCGCGCAGATCCTCCAGCAAGCGGGCTTCCAGCGTCGGCGGTGTGTCGAGGCTGTCGAGCAGGCGCAGCGCGTCAAGGGCGCTCAGTTCGTTGGCAGGGGGCAGGTGGGTCGGCTGGTTCATGGTCGAGCCTCGCGAAAGCATCGGGTTCAGGCGCTGTGGGCCAGGGGTTGCGCCGTTTGCAGGCGGGCGGTGAGGAAGTTCAGGGTGCGAATGAATTTCCACAGGTCGACTTCATGGGCATGCCGCTGGGTCTGCATGAAGCGTTGCTGGCCAAGGTCGAGCCGTTCCGGCGCGAGCTTGATCTGCTGCAGTTGCCGCCAGGCCGGGCTGTCGGCGGCGCGGGCCTGGATGCAGGCGGCGATGAAGCGGCCGGTCATGTTGGCCAGGTTGCCGATGCCCGACGGCGTATTGAGGTAGCCGACGAACATCAGGTCGTCGTGCTCGGCCGGCAACATGCGCATGAACAACCCGTCGAACTCGCGCTTCCAGTCGAACACTTCCTGCGGCAGGAACGGCAGGTCGATGCCGTAGCCGGTGGCCCAGACGATCAGGTCGATGGTTTCCACGCTGCCGTCGCTGAAGTGCACCTGCTGGCCGTCGAAGCGGCTGATGTCCGGCTTGGCGTGGAGGTCGCCGTGGCCGATGTAGTAGAGGACCTGCGAGTTGAGGATCGGATGGCATTCGCGGATGTCGTGGTCCGGCGCCGGCAGGCCGTAGTCGCGGCCATCGAAGCCGGCGAACTTGAAGCTGCGCTCGACATGCGCCCAGTAGGCGTCCTCGTCGCTGAACTTCGGTGCCTGGTCCATCAGCCATTCCTGGGTCGGCTGGCCGTCGATGAACTTGGGCATGTAGTGGTAGCCGCGGCGGGTCGAATGCAGGGCGCGGCTGGCGGTCTGCGCGGCGTCGACGGCGATGTCGCAGCCGGAGTTGCCGCCGCCCACCACCAGCACCCGCTTGCCGCGCAATTGTTCCGCGGAGCGGTAGTCGCGGGCGTGCAGGCTCGGGCCGCTGAAGGTGCCGGGGTAATCGGGGATCTTCGGCACGCCGAGCAGGCCGTTGCACACCACCACCACCGCGTAGCGGGACTGGCTGCCGTCGGCGAAGGTCAGTTGCCAGCCCTGACGGTCCTTGGCCATGTGCGTGACCCGGGTGTTGAAGCGGGTGTGCGCGACGAGCTGGTAGTGCTCGGCCAGTTGCGTGAGGTAGGCGAACACCTGGTTGTGTCGCGGGTAGTCGGGGTAGTCGGCGGGCATGGGGAAGTCGGCGAACTGGGTGTTGCGCCGCGAACTGATGAGGTGCACCGACGCGTACATCTTGGACGCCGGGCCATCGGGCTGCCAGTTGCCGCCGAAGCGCGCGGTGGCCTCGATGATCTCGAAGTTGACCCCGGCCTCGCGCAGGGCCTTGGCCACGCCCAGGCCACTGGCCCCGGCGCCGATGATGGCGATTGTCGGCTGCTGCATTGCGTCGATTCCCTTTGCGGTTGGAGTGGTCAAAGCAGGGCCTTGAGCAGGGTGCGGGCCTGGTCCGGGGTGATTTCCTGGCGGGACAGGCGGTCGAGGATGTCTTGGGGGGTAGGGGGGGCCTTCGCGAGCAAGCTCGCTCCTACAGGATCGCGCTCCACTGTAGGAGCGAGCTTGCTCGCGATGCTTCCCACCCAATACCTGCGCCGAAGGAACGCATACCCCGGCAACGGCACTTTCCGGCCCGGTTCGGCAGCAAGCTCGACATCCATCCCGTCCAGCCAGCGCGCTGCCTCATCCCGCAACCCACCAGCCCCCAACAGCGTCCGCGCTTCACCTTCACGACCTTCCAGCAGCCACTCACCGAGCAACTGCCGCAACTCATCAAAGTCCCCGGCGATCACCGCCAGGCGCACTTCATCGAACCGCTGCCGCCCCGCGCGCAAGGTCCGGGCGACTTCGGCGGTGGTGAAGCCTTCGCGTCCCAGGCGCGCCGTCGGCTGCTGGGGCGCCAGGGCGCGTTCGTGCTCCAGGTGATCGACGAAGCGTTGCAGGTACTCGCGCAATTGCCCCTGGCCACGGGCGCTGAAGACGAACACCCCTGCGCCGGTCACCGGCGGCAGGGCGCTCGGCGCGGCGTCTTCCACCAGCACATGGGCGTTGGCGCCACCGGCGCCGAAGGAGCTGATCGCCGCGACCCGGGGCAAGCCGTCACGGGGGTGCGGCCACGGCGCAAGCTGCTGCTGCACTACAAACGGCGTCTTGCTGAAGTCGATGTTCGGGTTCAGCGGCTCGGCATGGATCGACGGCGCCAGTTGCCGGTGCTTGAACTGCAACAGCACCTTGGTCAGCGCGGCCATGCCGGCAGCCGATTCCAGGTGGCCGAGGTTGGCTTTCACCGAACCGATCGGGCATTGCCAGTCCTCTGGCACCTGGGCGCCGATGGCCTTGCCGAGGCCGCGGATTTCGATCGGGTCACCGAGGCTGGTGCCGGTGCCGTGGGCTTCGATATAGCCCAGCCGCGAGGCCGGCAAGCCCGAACGCTGCAGCGCGCGGCCGATCACCTGGGCCTGGGCGTCGGCGTTCGGCACGGTGTAGCCCGAGGTGCGGCCGCCATGGTTGAGGTCGCTGCCGCGGATCACCCCGTGGATATGGTCGCCGTCGCGCAGGGCCTGGGCCAGCGGCTTGAGCAGCACCACGCCGACGCCTTCGCCGGGCACGTAGCCGTCGCCGTCGGCGCCGAAGCTGCGGCACTGGCCCTGGGTCGAGGCGAAGTTGAGTTCGCACAGGGTGCGGTATTTGTACGGGTGCAGCGACAAGTTGACGCCGCCGGCCAGGGCCAGGTCGCAACTGCCGCCACGGATCAGGTCGCAGGCCAGGTGCAGGCTGGTCAGCGACGACGAGCACATGCTGTCGACGGCGAACGACGGGCCTTCCAGGTCGAGGCAGAACGACACCCGGTTGGCGATCGAGGCGTAGGACGAGTTAGTCAGGGTCGCCGGTTTTTCCGGCCAGGCGCTGGCGCCGTAGAACTGGTATTCGCCGTACATCACCCCGGCGATCACCGCCACCCGCCGCCGTGGCACGCCGGGCAGGCGCGGGCCGGAGAGGCTCTGCGGGGTGTAGCCGGCATCTTCGACGGCATGCCAGGCGGTCTGCAGGAAAAGCCGCTCTTGCGGGTCCATGCGTTCGGCGTCGCGGGGCGAGATGCCGAAGAACAGCGGGTCGAAACAGTCGAAATCATCCAGTTGCCCGCCCCAGCGGGCGTACAGCGGGTTTTCGTCGTCCGCCTGTTGCCAGCGATGGCTGATATCGCTGACCAGATCGTCGCCCGCCGCCAGGTGTTGCCACAGCGCTTGGGCGTCGCGGGCGCCGGGGTAGCGGCCGGCGAGGCCGATGATCGCGATGTCCTGACGCCCGGCATCGGGTTCCATGGCCGGCGCCGGCAGCGGTGGTGCTTCCGCTTGCGCCACCGGGCTGGCGCCTTCGGCCGGCGCCAGGCGGGCGGTCTGCTCGGGGTGCTCGGTTTCCAGCAACACCGCCAGCTCGCGCAGGCTGCGCACTTCGAACAGCACGGTTTTCGACAGGTCGGGGAAGTGCCGCTCAAGGCGCCCGTTCAGTTCCATGACCAGGATCGAATCGAGGCCGAAGACTTCCAGCGAGGTGTCCGGGTCGACGCGCTCCAGCGCGGTGGCGGTGACCTCGGCCAGTTGCTCGCTCAGATAGTCCAGCAGCGACCCGCCCGCTTGCGCGGCGGGCGCGAGGGCCGGCGTTGGCGCGGTGATGCCGAACAGCGTCGCCACCGCGTCGCGCTGGCCGCACACCGGCACCAGCACGGTCTGCGGCAAGGCCAGGCAACGCAGGAAGACGTCGACGCCCTGATCTTCCGGCAGCAGCGCCAGGCCATTGCGGCTCAGCCACTGACGCACCGGTTCCGGCGCCTGCATGCCGTGCTCGGTCTGCCACAGCGGCCAGGCGATCGACAATGAGCGGCCCGCGCCGCCGCGTTGCTGGCGGCGTTCGACGAAGCGGTCGAGCCAGGCGTTGGCCAGGGCGTAGGCGCTCTGGCCGACATTGCCGTGGATCCCGGCCAGCGACGAACAGACCATGAACAGTTTCAGCGGATCCCGCGCCGTGGCCTGGTCCAGGTGCTGCGCGGCGAGGGTCTTGCCCTGCAACACGGCGTGGCGCTCGCTGGCCGGCTGGCGCAAGAAATAGCCGTCGTGCAATACGCCGGCGCAATGAATCACTCCGTGACAGCCACCGAAGCGCTGGCGGATCGCGGCCAGCGCCGTGTGCAGCGAGTCGGCGTCGGCGCAATCGGCCTGCCAGTAACCGGCGTTGGCCGCACCGAGTTGGCAGAGCTGCCGCAACCAGTCTTCGCTGCTGGCATCGGCGTCGCGGCGGCCGAGGATGGCCAGGTTCAAGCCGCCCAGCTTCGCCAGCGCGCCGGCCAGGGCGCGGCCGACGGCGCCCAGCCCACCGCTGATCAGCAGGGTGTCGCCGGGGGCGAAGTCGATGGCCTGGCCGCGTTCGTTCGGGGCCATGAAGCGCAGTGCGGCGAGTTGGCGCTGGCTGTCGCCGAGGCGAATCCGTTGCACGCCGGGTTGCACGGCGGCCAGCAGTTCCGGCTCAAGCTGGACGGGGTTGCCATCCACTTCGATCAGGCTGGCGCTCAGGCTCGGCAGCTCCTGCACCACCGAACGCAACAGCCCTTCGATGGCGCTGGCCGGGCCGGCATCCACCAGCACCCGTACCTGCAAACGCGGCGTGCCGAGGGCCTGACACAGGTGGCGCAGCAGGTCGGCGGCGACGAGCACGGCATCGAGACCATCGCCCAGCGCGGCTTCATTGGCAGCCGGCGCACGCAGGTCCAGCAGCAGGCGTTCGGGGCTCAGTCCCTGGGTGGTCAGCAGGCGCAGCAGCAGGTCGATCTGCCGTGGGTCGTCGAGGTCGGCTTCTACCGTGCGCGGCGCCAGGTAGTGGAACTGGCTGGCGGGGTGCAGGTGCCAACTGTTGTCCAGCACGGCGGCGGGCAGGGCGAGGTCGGGGTTGGCGCGGTAGAGCAGGGTGGTGGCCGGCGCGGCGGTGTGCGCGAGCGGCGCCGCCAGCCAGTACGGCTCCAATAAATGCACCGGCTGTTCCGCGGCAACCCGGTACTGGCGGAACGCGAAGCCGTCGATTTCCAGCAGCAGCGCCCCGGAGTCGGCGAACACGCGGAAGTCGTAGGTGCGCGTCGGCCCATGCTGCGCCGGGTGCGGGCGCACCTGCACATACAGCCGCTCGGTCAGCACGGCATGGCAGCGCAGCGACTGGCAGGCATAGGGCACGAAGGTGGTTTCAATCGGGCCCGCGGTGACGAAGGCGCTTTGCAACACCGCGTCCAGCAGCGCCGGATCGAGGGCGGTCAACGCTTCGTTGGGCCGGGGGCGCAGGCGCACTTCAGTCAGCGCCTGGTCGGTTCCGCGCCAGGCCGCGTGCAGGCACTGGAAGGTCGGGCCGTAGGCGATGCCCAGGCGTTCGAGGGTCGGGTAGAGCTGGCTGAGGTCCAGCGCTTCGCGGCAGTCGCGGCGCAGTTGGGCGAGGTCCGGCGCGCTGTGTGGTGCGTGCGTCAGGGCCCGGCACTCGCCGCGCAGGTGGGTTTCGCCATTGCTCTGGAAACTCAGGCGCAGTCCGCTGTCGTGGCGCTGGTGATGACAGTCGAGGCTGCGCGCTTGCGGGGTGTCGAAGCGCACCGGGCTGGCCCAGGTCAGGGCGCGCAGCTCCAGCGGCAGGTCGAGGCCGTGGCGGTGTGCGCTGTCGATGCAGAAATCCAGATACGCCGCGGCCGGCAGCACCGGCTGGCCCTGGACTCGGTGATCGCGCAGGAAGAACTGCTGCGGATCGAGGCTGATGCGGCGGCTGTCGCTCGTGCTGGCGGCGGCGATGCGCGGCAGTTGATGCAGGTCGCGGGCGAAGGGATACAGCGGCGCGGCCAGCGGGACCGGTGCCTGCGGCCAGAAGCGGCTCCAGTCGGCGAACTGGCCGGCGACCCAGGCGCGGGCCAGGGCGTGGGGATCTTCGCCGGGTGCTTCGGCGTCCGGGAGCGTCCCGGGCCGGACCCGGCCCTGATAGCCCGAGGGCTCGCCGTCGAGAAAACGCGACAGCCCGTCGCGCAGTGTTTGGGTGCCGCCGGCGACCAGTGCAAGCCGGTGATCGAAGGCCGCGCGGCAGCATTGCAGGGTGTAGGCGAGGGCGCCAAGGGCGTCGTCGCCGTGGGGTTCAAGCCAGGCCAGCAGGGCGCTGGCCTGTTCGCGTAATTGGTGGGCACTGCGCGCCGAGAGCACGAACACCGGCACTCCGGCGCTGGCGGTGTGGGCCACGGCATCGGGTGCCTGTTCGACGATGACATGGGCGTTGGCGCCGCCCGCGCCGAACGAGCTGATGCCGGCGCGGCGCACATCACGGCTGTTCCATTCGCGGGCTTCGCGGACGATGCGCAGGTGGCTGTGTTCGAGGCCGGCGTCGGGGTTCAGGGTTTGCGCGTGCAGCGATGGCGCCAGCCGGCGGTGGCGTAACTGCAGCACCACCTTGCACAGGCTGGCCATGCCCGCCGCGGCTTCCAGATGACCGAAGTTGCTCTTCACCGAACCGACATCGCAGGGCTCGTTGCCGGCAGTGGCGAGGGCTTGTTTCAGCCCCTGCAATTCGATCGGGTCGCCCAGCCGGGTGCCGGTGCCGTGGGCTTCGATATAGCTGATACTGGCGGCCGGCACCCGTGCATCGCTCAGCGCCTGTTCGATCAGCTCGGCCTGAGCGCGGGCGCTGGGCACGGTGTAGCCGTTGCTGCGCCCGCCGTGGTTGACCGCGCTGCCCTTGAGCACGGCGAGGATCCGGTCGCCATCGCGGCGTGCCGCCGCCAGCGGTTTGAGCAGCACCGCCGCGACCCCTTCACCGGGCACGAAGCCGTCGGCGCCGCTGCCGAATGCCTGGCAGCGGCCGCTGGGCGAGAGCATGTGTTGCTGGCACAACTGCACGTACTTGGCTGGGTGGCTGTAGAGGTTGACGCCGCCCACCAGCGCCGCGCGGCACTGGCCTTTGCGCAGGCTGTCGATGGCCAGGTGCAGGGCGGTCAGCGATGACGAGCAGGCGGTGTCCACCGCCAGGCTCGGCCCGCACAGGTCCAGGGCCCAGGACACGCGGTTGGCCACCGACCACGGCAGGCCGCTGGGAATCGCCGTCTGCCCGGCCTGCCACAGGGCGGGGCCGAGCAGCGGCCAGGTGTTGCTGGTGATGCCGACGAACACGCCGATGTCCAGCGAACCGTTGGCATGGCGCAGCATGCGGCTGCGTTCGCCGAGGTGACCGCTGTCTTCCAGGGCATGCCAGGCGCATTGCAGGAACAGCCGTTCCTGCGGGTCGAGGCAGGCCGCTTCGCGTGGCGGAATGCCGAAGAATTGCGCGTCGAAACGCTCGATATCGTTGAGGAATCCGCCCCATTTAGCGTAGCTCAGGCCGCTGTCGCGGGCATCGGCCCCGGCCTGGAAAAAGCCCTCCAGCGGCCAGCGCTCGCCAGGAATCTCGCTGATCGAATCCAGGCCGTGCAGCAGGTTCTGCCAGAGCCGGTCGAGGTTGTCGGCATCGGGAAAACGCCCGTGCAGGCCAACGATTGCGATATCCAGGGCGTCACTGTCCGGCCGCCGAAGGGCAAGTGGAGCGAGGTGCGGCCAGGGTGCCTCGGCGCGGGTGGGCGCCGCGGGTGGTTCCGGTTGCGTCGGGTGCTGCTGTTGCAGATAGCGCGCGCAAGCCTCGGGGTGCTCGCGCAGCAGGTGCTCGACCACCTCGCCAAGGGTGCGGCAGTCGAACAGCAGGGTCTTGTTCAGGCCGGGGAACACCGGCTGGATTCGCTCGTTGAAGTTGAGGATCGCCAGGGAGGTCAGGCCGATCTCATGGAACGGCGCCTCATCGTGCAGCGCTGCCGGGGCGAGGCCTGTGGCCTGTTGCAGCAGGCCGCGCACCAACTTCTTGAGCGCGGCCTTGAGGGCGACGTCTTCCCTGGACTGGATCATGTTCACTCCTTGAACCGGCCATGGCGCGGCGTTCGGCGGACACACGGCCGCCGACGCGAAGGCGCCAGGCACTACGGACTTTCAACGGGGTTGAACGGCGACCGGCACACTTCCGGTCGCGGTCCGGCGAAGGTTTACAGCGTGATACTCGTGGCGGGGTAGAACAGGATGTTGAGTACGAAGAGGATCATCCAGAAACCGATTTCCAATGTTTCGGTAATAGGCTGGATCTTCTTGATTGCGCCGTAGACATGCACGAAAAACATCAACGTGAAGACCACGAAAAGAATATCGAAGGCATAACTGAAACTGGTGCCGGTGGTCGCCGAACGTAACATCGCTACTTCAACGACGAGAATGAACGCACCGAGGCAACGACCAAAATAGATGGCCAGGTGTTCATGTTCGGGGACGGTCCAGCGCATGAGCCGGGCCCATTGCAGCGGGGCGAGGAAGATGGGTAAGGCAAAGAACAGGGTGGTCACGATCATCAGGGTGGTGATGTATTCCTTGCTGTATTGCGCATAGTAACCAAGCATTTAAGAACTCCTTGTTCCATCGGCGCATTCAAACGCCATGCAGTAATTATTATTGTTGTGACTGGCTGGTTTTGCGGCTGCAAGAATTGCGATCGGCACGCACTGGTGTCAAGCGCGGTACAGGCGGGCAAGACCAAAGAAGGCGTGGCGGTCGGGAGGTTTAATACTTAAGGCGCGGCACTTTTAGCGCGGGTAAACGTTGCGAGGTAACACAGGGTAGTGGCCGCGTTTCACTGATCGATATGCGACCTTTGTCGAAGACGCAGCCGCTGTTCGGCGCTTGCCGGCCCGCGCCGCCTGGAGGGCGGCGTTGAGGGCCGGTTCGTCATTGCCGGCGCGCGCGGTAACTCACGGATCAGGCTGTATCAGCCAGTCTTTCAAACTGACCACATTGCATGTGCTCAACGGAACACGGCTACCCGGTATCGGACTCTGACTGCTGTACAGACACGCCCAGTGCGAGTACTCGGTGGTGGTGATCCATTCATTACGGCTGCGACTCCAGGTGACCTCCGAGTCATTCGCGCTGCAACTGAGCAGCACTGTGGTTCTGTTGTTGCCACTGCCCGTCCGACCCAGGCAAAAACTGAGGTTTGCGCCGTTGCGTACACGTCCCGACGCTTCCCAAAGCCAGCGTTGGCTTGGCGTGTTGTTCACACATTGGTTGAAGACGATATGCGTCCCGGCCACGGATTGGCCGTTTTTGACATCCAGGCAAAAGTTGTTGTGCTTGTTGACGATACGGCTATAGGGAGAGCCGCTCGACCACAAGAACGCAGGGCGGGAATAATCCGGGGTTCCGATCCTTGCGCTGAGCTGGTTAGCGTCGGAACGATGTAAATACAGATCCTCGCCATTTCCAAGAGTCTTCAGTGAGTGGTTTTCTTCAGTCCAGGTGATGTGCTGGCAGCCAGTCTCATGCAGCACGACCTTGCGGTTACTGCCAGGAGGCGTGGCATAGAGGCAGAGTTTCGGCCTGGCCTCCAGCCAGAACTGAACAGTGTTATTGAAGTACAGCTTGTTCCAGCGCTGGTTGGGGTTGTTCGGGTCACACCGCCAGAGCCCGACCTGTGCACCCGGCACCAGGTTGCCACCCCCCAACACATCAACGCATTGGCTGGTATCTGCCAGGCTATGCAGTAGCACGGCTTTCCCCGAATCATTGCCCAGGCCTTTCGCTTTGCTTGGCGTATTGCTGTTCCATGTCCGTGCCATATCGGCGTGTTGCGCGTTACCCAGGGGTTTGCCGTCTGGCGCATTCTTGTTCGGGTTGGAAAAAGAAAGTACTCGGGTTCCCTGGCGGCACAACAACGATCCATATTTGCCGGTCGAGTATCCGTACTCATAGTTGCCGTCTCCCGGAGAGCAATGCGCGCCGCCGATGTTGTGCCCTATCTCGTGGGCGAATGTATCGGTGGTTGATATGTGCGCCATGCTGTAAGTGCCATAGCGGTCGGCGATTCCGGCCACGTTACCCTGAGGTGCAGAGGCGAAGAAGCCGGCAATCAGGTCGGCGTTGGGGTAGTTGGGAAAAGCATCTTTGAGTTTGTTCAGGTTTACGTTGTTGATCACATAGTCGGTCGGTGTGGTCGAGATCCCGGAGAGCGCGACCCTGATGTTGGTTATTCCAGAGTTTCTCAGCGCGAGGTTCAAGGTTTCGATCTGCGCCAGTGCGAAACTCCTGGGGTCACCGACCTGGCGGGCCGCCGCTTCCGAGAACCCCACAAGTACCGTGAGAACATGCTCCTGGTTACTGTCGGCGGATGTCGTTGTGTCATTGAGTCTTTGTCGATGGGCCTGTTCGTCTTGCGGGTCCGTGACGAAGTCGTCTTTTTGCCCATCGAACGCGATTTCTTCCTGAAAGGTCTGGCTGCCGTCCGCTTTGCCAAGCACCACACCGCGCCGGGAAGAGGTACTGACCAGGGCGGTGAAACTGCCGTCGTCCTGATTGACCAGGACGATGAAACCATCTGGCTCGCCTTGTTTGCTGAGCAGAACCGAACTGCTGACGTGGTACGCCTCAAAGGTCGTTCGTGGCTCCAGTCGCGGTGCTTGCATTTCTGCCAACAACGCTGAGCTGCTGACTTCGGCACGGTTCTCCAGCAGCGATGGCAGGTCCAGAAAGTGCCCGCTTACAGGCGCGTTATCAGCGCTGTATGCCGGTATATGCAGCCCTGTCATTACTATCGTCGTTAAAAGAGGGCGGAGTAGTTTTGCGATGCCCATGGGTGACTCCTGTTCTGTAAAGTCGATCGTTCATGAGGACTACAGGAAGCCTGTAAAGCGCTTGTCAGCACACGTTAAGGAGCTGCTCAGCCTCTGTCACCTGACAAAAATGTCAGTGCTTTACATCCATTGGGCATTGCTGGGGGCGACTATTGGTTCGGCCAGGAATAAGCCTCACCGGCATCAGAAGTTGATGGGTGTTTCGGTTTATACCGGTCAGTTCAACCTCTTGGGGCGCTTCGCGAGCAAGCTCGCTCCTACCGAACGGCCGCAAAGCGGCCCCAACGGCTTATTCGAGAGTGAATGAGACGTTGGGACGCTGTTCTTGGGTCAGTTCAAATACGGAATTGCCGCACCAGCGCACGCAAATGCGCTTCCAGCGACGACAGGCTTTTCGCCGTTTGCGCACCCTGGCGGGTTTGCTCGGCGACGCTCTCCACCGCCACTGCGATCTGGTGCACGCTCTGGTTGATCTCTTCGGCCACGGCGGTCTGTTCTTCTGCGGCGCTGGCGATCTGCGCGTTCATCGAGCTGATGGTGCCGATCAACGTGGCCATGGCATCCAGCGAGGTGCCCGCTTCGCTGGCCTGGTTGCGAGTGGCGTCGCCGGTCTCGCAGGAATGACGCATCGATTCCACCGCCGAGTGGGTGCCGGTGGTGAGGCGGTCGATCATCACCTGGATTTCCTGGGTGCTCTGCTGGGTGCGGCTGGCGAGCCCGCGCACCTCGTCGGCGACCACCGCGAAGCCGCGCCCGGCCTCACCGGCCCGCGCGGCTTCGATGGCGGCATTGAGCGCCAGCAGGTTGGTCTGCTCGGCGATCGAGCGAATCACCCCGAGCACGCTGACGATGGACTGCACGTCCTGTTGCAGGCTGTCCAGCGACGTACCGCTGCCACGGATGTTTTCCACCAGCGCGTGGATGCGCTTGATGCTGCCGTCCACCACCTGCCGCGCCTGCTGGCCCTGGGTGTCGGTTTCCTGCGCGGCATGGGCGGCGTTCTGCGCGCTGTGCGCCACTTCCTGGGCGGCGGCGGACATCTGGTTGATCGCCGTGGCCACCTGGGTGGTCTCGTGGCGTTGTTGTTCCATGGCCGCTTCCGAGCGACGGCTCTGGCTTTCCACCGACTCCACCAGGCTCGACAGCTCGCCGCTGACTTCCACCACCTGACGCACCAGGCTCTGGATCTTCTCGACGAAACGGTTGAACGAGCCGGCCAACTGGCCCAGCTCGTCATTGCCGGCGCGCAGGCGGTGGGTGAGGTCGCCGTCACCGGCGGCGATGTCGTCGAGGTTGTCTTTCATGGCCTTGAGCGGCTTGAGCAGGGCATTGCTCAGGGTCAGCCCGGCGATGCCGAGGATCACCAGCAACACGGCAGCGATGCCCAGGATGCTGGTGAGGATCGACTGGATACGCTGGTCGATCTCTGCGCGCAGTTCGGTAATGCGCAGCTCGATATTGTCCAGGTTGACCGCCGTGCCCACCGCCATGTCCCACTTCGGCAGGTAGTAGCTGTAGGCGAGCTTGGGCACCTGCACGCTCTCGTTGCCCGGCAGCGGCGAGCTGTAATTGACGAAGCGGCTGCCGTCCTTGGCCACCCGCACCAGCTCGCGGTTGATGAACACCCCGTTGACGTCCTTGCGTTCACTGAGGTTCTTGCCGACGTCTACCGGGCTGTCGCCGCGGAACAGGCGCACCACGTTGGAGTCGTGGGCGAAGAAATAGCCGTCCTTGCCGTATTTGATCTTCGACAGTACCGCGATCGCCTGCGTCCGGCTGGCCTCGTCGCCGTTGGCGGCGGCGTCGTACAGGCCCTGCACCGAGCCGAGAGCGATCTGCATGTAGTCTTCGAGGCTCTGGCGGCTTTCGTCGACCAGGCGTTGGCGGGTTTCACTGACTTCGTTTTCGGCGAGGTGGCGCAGGATCCGGTCCGCTGCGCCACTGATGACCAGGGCGAACACAAGGACCGGGAGGACAGCGAGCAACAGCATTTTTGTTCTTAGAGTCAACTGCATCTTCGTTTCCTCAGTGGCGTCGCACATTGCGAGGGGTTTACCGATTCATCGGCAGGGCTGGGGAAAGCTGAAGAGGGTGGCATTTTGCTTCAGGGCTATTGTTTTCGGGCACATCCCGCCCTTCATCCAACTGTCATGTAACGAGATATATCCTCCAACCCTGGAATAGGTCAGGACTCTCGCATGAAAGGCAGCGCTTCCCTGTTTGCGGCCGTGGATCTCGGCTCCAATGCATTTCGTATGACCATCGGCCAGCAGGTCGTGTGCAACCGTCGCCTGGTCATTCGCAAGGTGAAGAGCCTGCGCGAGCCGGTGCGCCTGGCTGAAGGGCTGCAAGGCGATGCGCTGGATGCCCTGGCGCTGGAGCGGGGCTGGCAGGCATTGGCGCGGTTCGGCAAGCATCTCAGCGGGTTCCGCGAAGGCAGCGTGCGCGCCGTGGCCACCAGTGCGGTGCGACAGGCGCGCAATGCGGCGGTGTTTCTCGAAGGCGCGGAAGCCCGCCTGGGTTTCCCCATCGACGTGATCTCCGGCCAGGAAGAAGCGCAACTGGTCTATTCGGGCATCGCCCACACCATGCCCTGCGAGAAAACCACCCGCCTGGTGGTGGATATCGGCGGCGGCTCCACCGAGTTGATCGTCGGTCGCGGCAAGCAACCGATCTTCAGCGAAAGCCTGACCATCGGCAGCGGCACCTTCGGCAAACGCTTTTTCCCTGGCGGACGGGTCGACAGCCGTTCGCTGCAACTGGCGGAGCAGAGCGCCTGCCTGGAATTTTCCCGGGTCGCCCGGGAGATTGGTGCGCACGGCTGGCACGCGGCGATCGGCTCGTCCGGCACTGCGCGCATGCTGGCGCGGGTGCTCAAGGCCAACGGCCTGAACGACGGCGGGCGTGACGGCATCACCTATGCCGGCCTGCTGCGTCTTTCCCTGAGCTTGCTCGAAGCCGGCCACGTCAAGCGCGTGAAACTCTGCGGCCTGCAGGAACATCGTCTGGGCATGCTGCCCGGCGGTCTGGCGATCATGCTGGCGGCGTTCAAGGCCTTCGGCATCGACGACATGACCCCGTCCGAGCCCGGCCTGCGCTTCGGCCTGCTGCACAGCCTGATGGACAACGGTTCGGCCCGACACTGATAAATTGCCCTTGAGTACCCGCATGATCACCACTCAGGGTCACCACCAGGACGCCGATCTCAACGGCCTGCTCTACGGCTTCGTCTTTCGCCCCGGCCAGCCGGGCCGGGAGATCGACTCGACGCAGGCCCTGGAACTGCTGCTCAATCCTGGCGAGCCGGAAGAATTCCTCTGGCTGCACATGAACCTTGCGCACGCCGCCTGCGAGCGCTGGATGAAAGGCAGCCTCGACCTGCCGGAAACCTTCTTCGAAACCCTGCGCGAAGGCTCGCGCTCGACCCGCATCGAACACACCGACACCGCCTTGCTGGCGGTGGTCAACGACGTGGTGTTCAACTTCGGCCTGGTGTCATCGGACGTCTCTACGCTCTGGGCCTGCGCCCGCAGCCGGCTGCTGGTCAGCGCGCGCTTGCAGCCGCTGCACTCGGTAGACCGCTTGCGTTCCTCGGTGAAACGCGGCGAACGCTTTGCCTCCACCGTCGAGCTGCTGATTCACCTGTTGGGTGACCAGGGTGATCTGCTGACCCAGATCGTCCGCGAAACCACGTTGAACGTGGACCGTATCGAAGACCAGTTGCTGTCCCAGCGCCTGAGCAACAACCGTGCGGAACTGAGCGGAATGCGCCGCGTGCTGGTGCGCCTGCAACGCCTGTTGGCGCTGGAACCGGGCTCGCTGCTGCGCCTGCTCAATCGCCCGCCGGATTGGCTGCGCGAGCAGGACATGCGTCAGTTGCGCTCGGCCACTGAAGAGTTCGCGGTGATCATCAACGACCTCACCGCGCTGGTGGAGCGGATCAAGCTGTTGCAGGAAGAGATCGCCGCCAAGCTCACCGAAGAGAACAACCGCACGCTGTTCACCCTGACAGTGGTGACGGTGCTGGCGCTGCCGATCAACATCATTGCCGGCTTCTTCGGCATGAACGTGGGGGGGGTGCCGTTGGCGGATGACCCGCACGGGTTCTGGGTGCTGGTGGCGCTGGTGGCGACCTTTACCGTGCTGGCGGGGCGCTGGGCGTTTCGCAAGCGTGGGGATTATTGATCGCTGGCAAGCCGGCCCCCACAGTCCCTGCGGGAGCTGGCTTGCCAGCGATCAATCAATGTTGAGCTTGGTCAGAACAGCTTGCTCAACACCCAATACAAACTCCCCGACAACAGAATCGCCGCCGGCAAGGTCAGCACCCAGGCCATCAGCAGGTTGCGCACCGTCCCCCACTGCAACCCCGAGCCGTTGGCGGTCATGGTTCCGGCCACGCCCGAAGACAGTACCTGGGTCGTTGACACCGGCAAACCATACAAGTCGGCCGCGCCGATGGTCAGCATCGCCACGGTTTCCGCCGAAGCACCTTGTGCGTAGGTAAGGTGGGTCTTGCCAATGCGCTCGCCGACGGTCACCACGATGCGTTTCCAGCCCACCATGGTGCCCAACCCCAGGGCGATGGCCACGGCGACCTTGACCCACAGCGGAATGAAGCGAGTCGCATCGTCGATCTGTTTCTTGAAGGCTTGCAGCTTGGCGCTGGTGTCGGCGTCGAAGCCGCCGACCTTGTCCTTGTCCATCAGGCGAATGGCTTCGGAGGCCAGGTACATGTCGTTGCGCACGTTGGCCATGGCTTCGGCCGGCACCCGCGACAGCGAACCGTAGCCTTTCACCTGGGCGCCGATCTGGCCCGACAGCACGGCCAGCGCCGGCACCAGTTCAGGCGTGACCTGCTTGGTGCGCACGTAGGTTTCCAGCACCGGACGCGGATCGGCGGGGGCCGGCAGCGGGGCACTGCGTTGCAGGGCTTGTTGGGTCACTTCGGCCACTGCGGCGAACTGGATGGCCTGGCTTTCCGGCATGGTGCGGTTGAGCGCGTAGGCCATGGGCAGGGTGCCGATCAGGATCAGCATGATCAGGCCCATGCCTTTTTGGCCGTCGTTGGAGCCGTGGGCGAAGGACACGCCGGTGCAGGTGAGGATCAACATGCCGCGAATCCACCACGGCGGCGGCGCGTCACCTTCAGGGGCCTTGTACAGCGCGCGGTTTTTCACGAACAGGCGCAGGGCCAGAAGCAGCAGCCCCGCGCAGACGAAGCCGACCAGCGGCGACAGCAGCAGCGAATAACCGACCTTGGTCGCCTGCGCCCAGTCCACGCCGCTGGTGCCGTCGCGGCCGTGCATCAGCGCGTTGGCGATGCCGACGCCGATGATCGAACCGATCAAGGTGTGCGACGACGAAGCCGGCAGCCCCAGCCACCAGGTGCCGAGGTTCCAGATGATCGCGGCAATCAGCAGGGCGAAGATCATCGCGAAGCCGGCCGACGAGCCGACCTGCAAAATCAGCTCCACCGGCAGCAGGGCGATGATGCCGAACGCCACTGCGCCGCTGGACAGCAGTACGCCGAGGAAGTTGAAGCAGCCGGACCAGACCACCGCGAAATGCGCCGGCAGGGAGTTGGTGTAGATCACCGTGGCAACGGCGTTGGCGGTGTCGTGGAAGCCGTTGACGAACTCGAAGCCAAGGGCGATCAGCAAAGCGATGCCCAGCAGCAGGAAGGGCGTCCAGGTGGTGACCACGGCATTCATGTCGCCGACGTCGCGCACCAGGCTCCAGGCCGAGAACAGGATGCCGGCGGCAATGATGATGAAGAAAATCGCCGAGGCGAGCCGGCCAGGCTTGTGCACGAGCTGCGGGCGAGGGCCCGCAGCACGTGGGGAAGGCGTTGCGGTGAGTGTGCTGGTGTCCATGTTCCGGTACCGGTGAGGGGAGGGCACCAGTGATTATCGGAAGTGGATGTTACAGGATGTGTCTACATCGAAATCAGTAGACCTCCGGCACGATCAGCGCTTGCGGCGTCGGCGTGCGGCTGTAGTCGGCCTGGCGCACCCGTTGCGGCAGCGACACGGTCGGCGTCTGCACCTCTTCATACGGCACCTGGTCGAGCAAGTGCTGGATGCAATTCAGGCGGGCCTTTTTCTTGTCGTCCGCCTGCACCACCCACCAGCGCGCTTCATCGATATGGGTGCGCTCGAGCATGATTTCCTTGGCCTTGGTGTAGGCCTCCCAGCGCCGGCGGGATTCCAGGTCCATCGGGCTGAGTTTCCATTGCTTGAGCGGGTCGTGGATACGGCTGAGGAAGCGCAGGTTCTGTTCCTGGTCGGAGATGGAAAACCAGTACTTGATCACCTGGATCCCGGAACGCACCAGCATGCGTTCGAACTCCGGCACGCTGCGGAAAAACTCTTCGTACTGATCGTCACTGCAAAAGCCCATGACCCGCTCGACGCCGGCGCGGTTGTACCAACTGCGGTCGAACAGCACCACCTCACCGGCTGCCGGCAGGTGCGGCACGTAGCGCTGGAAGTACCATTGGGTCTGTTCGCGGTCGTTCGGCGCGGGCAGGGCGGCGACCCGGCAGACCCGCGGATTGAGGCGCTGGGTGATGCGCTTGATCACCCCACCTTTGCCGGCGGCGTCACGGCCTTCAAAGAGGATCACGATCTTGTGGCCGGTCTTGACCACCCAGCTCTGCAGCTTGACCAGCTCGCCCTGAAGTCGGAACAGCTCGCGGAAATAGCGACGGCGCGCTGCTTTTTCCGGGCTGTCCGGGAGGTTTTCGTCGAACAGTTCGTCGAGGTTTTCAGCGTCTTCGGCCAGCTCCAGTTCAAGCTCTTCGTCGCTGTGGTCGATCAGCTCGTGGTAGATGCGCTGGATCAGGGAGTCATCGGTCAGGATCATCATGTGTCTCGCTCACGGTAATAGCGCCGATGTTAGGCAGGCTCCGTGGCAGGCAAGTGACAATCCGGGCGGCTACTTCAGCGGCACGAAAATATCCGTCTGCCACTGCTCTTGCGGCGTTTGCGGGAACACGCTCAGGTACTGGAAAAACAGCGGCTGGTCGCGCAATTCTTCGCCGCTGGCGGGCAGCCAGTCGCGGTAGATCGGGTAGATGCTTTCGCCGATGTGGTCGGGCGAACCCGAATGGCGCACCACGGCGTAGCGACCGCCGCCGATGACCCGCTCGCCGACGGCGAAATCGTTGGGCCGCACCGCCTCGTTGATCTCGCCGCAGACGGCGAAGTGGAAGTGTTCTGGTGGCGTGGTGTCGGGGTTGTTGAACGGAATGCCGAACGTGCGGCTCGACGCCACCGGCGACTGGCCGCTGTGGATGCGCCAGTCGATAAAGCGGCGCACCGTCTCCGGCACCAGCCCCGGAGGGCCGATATGCTCCAGTGCGGCAACGCGGACTTCGGCGAAATCGACGATTCTGACCTGCATGGTGATGCTCCTGGAAAAGTGAGGGATGGCGAACACCGCGTTCCAGACCTGCCAGTTCGGCGCCTTGCGAAACGCGCTGGGGCTCATGCCGAAGTCCCGGCGAAACGCCCGGCTGAACGCCTCCGGGCTTTCGAACCCGGCGCCCAGCGCGGCGTCCAGCACCGAATGCCCGGCGCTTTGCACCAGCCGATGCGCGGCCCGGCGCAGGCGCATCAGTTGCACATAACGGGCAACCGGCACGCCGACAAAGGCCGAAAACTGGCGGTGAAAATGGAACTCCGAGAAATTCGCCAGATGGCTCAGGGTCTTGACCGACAGATCGCCTTCGAGGTTGTCGGCGATGTGGGTCAGGACGGTGGCGAAGCGTTTGGCGTAACTGGAGTCGCTGGACATCTCGGGTACCGTGGGCTGGTTTTGCGGTAGGCACAGGATCGGTGATTGACGGGTGGGCGCGCCTAGCCGGGTTTGCTCGATGGTGGGGGAGATTGCGGGCCGGCTCAATGGGAGGGGCGCAAAACGGTCCTGTCAAACTCCGCTCGATTGGCTCTTTATCAACCGTCATTCGGTCCCTATTCTGCTGTCCATTTGCCCGGAACCACTCTTCATGGATTCACTGCTGCTGACCATCATCCTCGGCGCCGCCCTGGCCGGGTTCGTCCAGGGCCTGTCGGGCTCGAACTTCGGTCTGGTGGCCATGGCGGTCTGGGCCTGGGCGCTGGATCCGACCCTGACCGGGCCGCTGGTGGTCTGCGGCTCGCTGGTGGGGCAGGTGCTGGCGGCGGGAACCTTGCGCCGAGGGCTGAAGCGCGAGCATCTGGTGCCGATGCTGATCGGCGGGCTGGCCGGGGTGCCGCTGGGCGTGGTGTTGCTGCATGCCATCGACCCGCTGGTGTTCCGCCTGCTGGTGGGGATCGTGTTGGCGCTGTGGTGCCCGCTGATGCTGTTTTCCAGCAATTTGCCGACGCTGCGACTTGGCGGACGCAAGGCTGATGCGGCGGTGGGCGTGCTGGGCGGGGTGATGGGCGGCATCGGCGGCCTGACCGGTCCGGCGCCGGCGCTGTGGGCGGTGCTCAAGGGCTGGGACCGCGATACCCAGCGCTCGGTGATCCAGGGTTTCAACCTGGGGATGCAGTTGCTGACGATGATCACCTATCTGGTTTCCGGCACCGTGTCCGCCGAAGCCCTCGGCCTGTTCCCGGTGGTGGCGCTGGCGGTGCTGCTGCCCACCTTCGCCGGAATCCGCGCCTATCGGCATTTCAGTGATATCGCCTTTCGCAAGATAGTGCTGGGGTTGCTGGCGTTGGCGGGTGTGCTTTTGATCATTCAGTCGCTGCCGCACATTGCCCAGGCTCGCAGCGCCGCCCCTGAAACCCTTGTCTCCAGGGCAGCGCAACCCTCCAGGCAAGCGCTTATGGCCCCAACATCCGCCAACTCTCCGTGAGCTCCCGACCCAATCGCCGCAGCCGGGAACCCTCACTCACTTTGGGGCGAACCGCTCCCACCAGCCGGGCCGGCTGGTTTGCTGCTGATAGGTCTGCACCTGGTCAGCCACGCTGCCGAGCAGTTGCGCGACCGTCGAGCCGCGCCGGGCCACGTAGGCATCCAGCTCGGCGATGGCTTTTTCCAGCACCCCATAGCCACCGGTAAACACCGCCGAGGTCATCTCCGTGGCGCTGGCGCCGGCCAGCAGGAAGCGGGCGACGTCCAGCCCGGTGCGCGCGCCGTTGGTGGCGATCAGCGGGTAGTCGTCGGCCATGGCCTTGCGGGTCAGCATCAGCCAGCGCGCCGTCAGTGGCAGCGCCCAGGAGCCGCCGATCGCGGCGCTGGTGCCGAGCAGCGGCAGGCCGCTGTCCAGGTCCGGCAAGAAGCCCATGAAACGGCCCATCATCACCACGCTGTCGGCGCCACCACGCCGCGCCGCCTGGGCCAGGCCGACCACGTCTTCGCTCTGGCCGGTGAGCTTGATCCACAACGGCAAGGTGGTCGCCTGGCGAATGCGCCGGACGATCGTTTCAATGCGCTCGGCACCGCGTTCCAGGACGATCGCGCCCTTGGCCGCTTCCTCGCCGTGGGGCGCGCCGATGTTCAGTTCCAGCACCCGCAGCCCGGCCTGTTCGATCTGCCGGGCGTAGTCGGCGCATTGTTCCAGGTCGCTGAGGATCAGGCTCGGGATCACATACGCGTCGAGGGTGCGGGCGTAGTGGTCGAGCTGGACCAGTTCGTCGAGCCAGTCGGCGAAGTCGCGCTGCACCAGGCCTGAGCGGCCGAACAGGCTGGCGTCGGCCGGCGGGTTGAAGTCCCAGGGCAGGGGATTCCACTGGGCGTCGAGCAGCACGTAGTCGGTCTTGTCCAGTTGCGCCTTGGCCGCCGCGGATTCGTTGGTGGACTTGGCCACCACCGCGCCCGCGCCGGTGTCCAGCGCGGCACGGATCGCCGCTGCGGTCATGGTCTGTTCACCCGCGCCGCAGATCACCGGGTTTTTCAGGGTGAGCTGGCCGAGGGTGGTGGTCAGTCGGGTCATGGGCGCGCTACTCACAGGTTCATCAGGCGGGCGGCGTTGCCCGAGATCATTTTGCGGATGTCGGCGTCGCTGTACTCCAGGTCCAGGAGTTGGCCGATCACGTTGCGGAAGCCGTCGGCGATGTTCGGGTTGCCCTGCTGGCCGAGGTCGGAGCCGAGGATGGTGAGGTCGATGGTGCCGGCCTCGATCACTTCGCGCAGGAAGGTGTCGTCATAGAATTTGAACTTCGACCCCGGCACCCACATGCACATCGAGTGCTCCATGAACACGCCTTCGCGGGCCAGTTGGCGCATGTCGTCGAGGGTGGCGTCGACCACGTAGGTCGGGTGGTTGACCAACAGGCGCTTGACCCCGCGCTGGCGCGCTTCCTCGAACAGCGGCCAGATTTCGCGGATGTTCAGGTGGCCGGCGGAAAGCACCACGTCCTGGGCGGCGATCAGGTCGAGGATGGCCTTGACCTCTTCCTTGAGCTTGCCGTCATCGTCCAGCACGGTCAGCGGAATGGGCTGCAGCATGCGCTGGGTGGTCTGCGGGAATTTGTCGACGAACTTCACGTCCTGGTGGTGATGGGCGATGTGGTTGGCCGAGGAGAAGGTCGGCATCCACACCAGCTTGGCGCCGAGGTTCAGGCCATGTTCCACGGCGTGGACGTTGAGGCCGCCCACCGAGTTGTTCAGCGGAACCCCCGACAGCATGTGCACGTTCAGTTCGCTGAAGTGTTTGTTGAGCAGGGTGGTGACCGGCGTGCAACTGTAATAGTGGTCCTTGAGCAGCACGGCCTTGAGGCCGGCTTCGGAGGCTTCGCGCATGGCTTCGATGTGGTCGCAATAGCGCGGCATCACCGAGGGACCGCTGTGGCAGTGCAGGTCGATGGCGCCGACCAGCAGGTCGTTGATGTGGGCCTGGCGTTCGTCGTTGGCGGTGGGGGTGAGAATGGCGTTCATGGGGCTACCTCTTTTTCTTGTTGGGTAGCGACTCAGCGGGCCGAGTCGCGAAAATGTCGGGCGTGCTGGCTCCAGCCGGCGCGCAGCAGCGCCTGGTCCGAGCCGAGGATGAAAAAGCTCACGCCGCGGGCGGCGAAGCGGTCGAGGTCTTCGAGGCTGGCGACGAAGATGCCGCTGGCCTTGCCGGCGCGGGCGGCGGCGTCGAGTACGCGGTTGACGGCGGCCTCGACCCGCGGATCGTCGAGGCGCTCGGCGCCGAGTGACACGGCGAGGTCGGCGCGCCCGACCAACAGGCAGTCGATCTGCTCGACGCTGGCGATGGCGGCGAGGTTGTCCAGCGCTTCGCGGTCTTCGATCTGGGCGACGATCGCGTGGCGGCCGTCCTCGGCGGCGAGGTGCTCGGCGAGGGTGGCGCGGCCGTAGCCGCCGGCCCGCGGCGAATTGGAAAAACCACGAGTGCCGTCGCGATAGCGGGTGCCTTGCAGTATTTGCCGGGCCTGGCCGGCGTCGATGATGTGCGGCAGCACCAGCCCGTCGGCACCGAGATCGAGGGCTTGCAGCAAGGTCGCCGGGCGCGCGTCGGCGACCCGCACCAGACCGCTGACGGACGCGGCGCGACAGGCCAGCAGACCCAGGTCGAGGCTGCCCTGGTCGAAGGGCGCGTGCTCGGCATCCAGCACCACCGCATCCAGGCCAGCATCCCCGGCAATTTCCACCACGGCATGGCTGGGGGTCTTGATGAAACTGCTGAGCAGCGGCTCGCCGGCGCGCAGCCGGGTGGCGAAGGTGACCGCGCTCATGCCGATACCGCTGCGTCGGCGAACTCGCCGGCCTGGTATTCGATCAGGTGGCGGTAGTCGTCACGGATCGGCGAGAACACATCCAGGTTCATCACCACTTCAGTGCCGAGCGGTTCGGCGTAATGCACCACGTGCGGCGGGATGCGGATCATGCTGCCGGGGCCGCCTTCGACCACCTCGTCGCCGAGGTGAAAACGCACGCGGCCCTGAACGATGATTACCAGTTGTTCGAAGGTGTGGCTGTGGGGGAAGACATCCATGCCCGGGCTTAGCCAGTTCATGACGCACAACGTGTCGTCGCCACGAAAGGCCACCCGTTCCACTCCCTTGCGCACGACTTCCCGTGGCAGGTCATTCCAGTTATGCAGCAGTGCCTGGGCGAGGCTCATCGGCGAATCTCCTTTTTGTTTTCTATAGAGGAACAGTGTTTCGATGTGAGATAAACCTACGCCTGCCGTATCGAGGCGGTCAAGCCCCTTTTTCAACCTTGACAGCGGCTTTTGAACGGCCCTAGGATTGTGTCGTTCAAAAGAACAACATTTCGTTGTAAGAAATATTAGCCTCAAGGAATCCACAGATGCGAGTAATCGAGTCTCTTCTGATTGACGGCCAGTGGTCGGCTGGCACCCACGAACGCCAGGCGGATGTCTACAACCCCGCCACTGGCGAGCTGATCGCCCGTCTCGGCCTGGCCTCGACCGCCGATCTGGACCGCGCCCTGGCCGCCGCCCAGCGGGGCTTTCAGGTGTGGCGCAAGACCTCGGCCTACGAGCGCTCGAAAGTCCTGCGCAAGGCGGCGGACCTGGTACGCGAGCGCTCGGACGAGATCGCCGCGCTGATTACCCTGGAGCAGGGCAAGCCGCTGGCGGAAGCGAAAATGGAAGCCTTCGGTGCCGGCGACCATATCGACTGGTACGCCGAAGAAGGGCGCCGCGCTTATGGCCGGGTGATTCCGCCGCGCGCCCGTGGTGTTCGGCAAACCGTGCTGCGCGAGCCGATCGGCCCGGTGGCGGCGTTCAGTCCGTGGAACTTCCCGGTCAGCCAGTTGGTGCGTAAGATCGCCGGCGCGCTGGCGGCGGGCTGTTCGATCATCGCCAAGGGCCCGGAAGAAACGCCGTCCTCGTGCATCGAACTGTGCCGCGCCTTCCAGGATGCCGGCGTGCCGCCGGGGGTGTTGAACCTGGTGTTCGGCGTGCCAGCGGAAGTGTCCGATTACCTGATCCGCTCCGAGGTGATCCGCAAGGTGTCGTTCACCGGCTCCGTGCCGGTGGGGCGCGCCCTCGGTGGGCTGGCCGGCCAGTACCTCAAGCGCTGCACCCTGGAACTGGGCGGGCACGCACCCTTTATTGTCTGTGACGACGTCGACGTGGACGCCGTGGCGGCCTTGGGCGCCGGCTTGAAATTCCGCAATGGCGGGCAGATCTGCGCCTCGCCGACCCGCTTCTATGTGCAGTCGGCGGTGTATGAGCAGTTTGTCGAAGCCTTCTGCCGCGTCAGCGCCGGGCTGAAGATGGGCGACGGCCAGGACCCGGCCAGCCAGCTCGGCCCGTTGGCCAACCCGCGTCGGGTGGCGGCGGTGCAGGAATACGTGGACGACGCCCTGGCGGTCGGCGCGCAACTGGCGCTGGGCGGCGCGGGTGTCGAGGGCGGTGGCTTCTTCTATCCGGCCACGGTGCTCACCGATGTTCCGGAAAGCGCTCGGGTGATGAGCGAAGAACCCTTCGGCCCGATCGCCTCGATCGTGCGCTTCGACAGCCTCGACGAGGTGATCGAGAAAGCCAACAGCCTGCCGTTTGGCCTGGCGGCCTTTGCCTTCACCCGTTCGATCCAGCGCGCCACGTTGCTGGCCGACGAACTGGAGTCGGGCATGGTGTCGATCAACCACTTCGGCCTGGCGGCGCCGGAAACGCCGTTCGGCGGGGTGAAGGACAGCGGCTACGGCAGCGAAGGTGGTAGCGAAGGGCTGGACGCCTACTTCACCACCAAATTCGTCAGCCAGATCGGCTGACCGGTCACCTCATTCATTGAATTAGCGGGACCTGTGGGAGCTGGCAAGCCAGCTCCGACGGGATCCCTGCGTCGAGAACAAGAACAATGCAGACATTCGACTACATCGTCATCGGAGCAGGTTCCGCCGGTTGCGCCCTCAGCGCGCGGCTGGCGGCGGCCGGCAAGCAGGTGCTGCTGCTGGAAGCCGGTCCCGCCGACAATCATCCCTACATTCATATCCCCGGCACTTTCATTCGCGTGCATGGCACTCAGCGCACCTGGATGTACCGCACCGAACCCGAGCCTTTCGTCAACCAGCGCCGTGTCTACATTCCCCAGGGCCGCACCCTCGGCGGCGGCAGCTCGGTCAACGCGATGATCTACATCCGTGGCCAGGCCGAGGACTACGACGAGTGGCAGGCCAACGGCTGCCCCGGCTGGGGTTGGGCGGATGTGCTGCCGGTGTTTCGCCGCTGCGAGGCCAACGCCCGGTTGGGCGGCCAGTTGCACGGCCAGGACGGCCCGCTGAAAGTCAGCGATCCGCGCCATCGCCATGCCCTGAGCGAGGCCTTCGTGCAGGCGGCGGTGGAGGCGGGCGTGCCGGCCACCGACGATTTCAACGGCGCGAAACAAGAGGGCGCCGGCTTCTACCAGACCACCACCGCCGAGGGCCGCCGCGCCAGTTCCGCGGTGTCGTACCTGCGCCCGCTGCGCCATGACCCGCGGCTCAAGGTGCTGAGCAACACCCATGTCACCGAACTGCTGTTCGAAGGGCAGCGGGTGGTGGGTGTGCGAGCCAAGGGGCAACAGGGCGACGCGCTGGAGTTCAAGGCCCGCGCCGAAGTGATCGTCAGCGCCGGGGCCATCGCTTCGCCAAAGCTGCTGATGCTGTCGGGGATTGGTCCGGGCGAGCACCTGCAGTCGCTGGGCATCCGCACCCGCGTCGATGCGCCGGGCGTCGGCGAGAACTTCCAGGACCACCTCAGTGCCTCGGTCTACGCCCAGACCCGCGAGCCGGCCAGCCTGTTGGGCCATGACCGCGGCCTGCGGGCCATCGGCCATGGCCTCAAGTACCTGGCGACGCGGCGCGGCCTGCTCAGTTCCAACGTGGTGGAGAGCGGCGCCTTCGTCGACGCCACCGGCTGCGGCCGCCCGGACGTGCAGTTCCATGTGGTGCCGGCGCTGGTGGGCGACATGGACCGGCTGCCGCCCAGCGGTCACGGTATTTCCATCAACCCGTGCGCCTTGCGCCCGCGCTCTCGCGGCCGGCTGCGCCTGAAGAGTGCCGACCCGATGCAGGAGGTAGCGATCAATGCCAATTACCTGAGTGACCCCGAGGACATGCGCACCATGGTCGCCGGGGTGAAAGTCGCGCGGCGCATCCTGCGTTCGCCGGCACTGGCCAGCGTGGTCGAAAAAATGCTGCTGCTGCCCGACCACGACGATGTGCCGGACTCGGTGTTCGAGGACTATGTGCGCACCGTGGCCAAGACCGTGTTCCACCCGGCCGGCACCTGCCGCATGGGCCAGGACGCCGGCGCCGTGGTCGGCCCGGACCTGAAGGTGCACGGTGTGGAGGGCCTGCGGGTGGCCGACGCGTCGATCATGCCGACGATTGTCAGTGGCAATACCAATGCGCCAAGCATCATGATCGGTGAACGCTGCGCCGACTTCATCCTCGCCGCCGGCTGACCGGTCGCCGAATCTTCGCCAATACAACAATTACAAGAGTGCAGCGATGAATCTCATAGCCCGTAGTACCTTCGACAACGAGCAGGACAGCACCCTCTACAACCGCATCGCCTGGCGTCTGCTGCCGTTCCTGTTCGTGCTTTACATCGTGGCGTTTCTCGACCGGGTCAACGTCGGCTTCGCCAAGCTGCAGATGGCGGCGGACATCGGCCTCAGCGACATGGCCTTCGGCTTCGGCGCCGGGGTGTTCTTCATCGGCTACTGCCTGTGCGAGATCCCCAGCAACATGATGCTGCAGCGGGTCGGGGCGCGTTTCTGGATCGCCCGGATCATGGTGGTGTGGGGCATTCTTTCGGTGTCGATGCTGTTCGTCACCACGCCCAACCAGTTCTACGTGTTGCGCTTTTTGCTGGGCATGGCCGAGGCCGGGTTCTACCCCGGCGTGGTCTTGTACATGACGTACTGGTTCCCGTCCTATGCCCGTTCCCAGGGCATGGCCTGGTTCAACCTCGGCATCGCCATGGCCGGGGTGATCGGCAGTCCGCTGTCGGGCTGGATCATGCAGACCTTCGCCGGCGTCCATGGCATGGCCGGCTGGCAATGGCTGTTCCTGATCGAGGGCATGCCGGCGGTGATCCTCGGCGTCGTGGTGTTCTTCTACCTGGATGACCGTCCCGGCAAGGTGCACTGGCTGACGCCGGAGCAGAACGCGCGAGTGGTCAAGCAGCTCGCGGCGCAACGCGAGGCGCAGGAGCAGGCCGGGGCCGGGCACAACTTCCGCGCGGCTTTCGTCAACAAGGACCTGTGGTTGCTGATCTATGTGAACTTCGCCTTGCTGTGCGGCACCTACGGCGTGTCGTTCTGGTTGCCGCAGATCGTCCAGGGGTTGGGGGTGAAAAGCCTGGCGCAGACTGGTCTGATCGCGGCGATTCCGTTCGCCGTGGCGTCGGTGTGCATGTTGGTGGTCAGCCGCCATTCGGACCGCACCCGCGAACGGCGCTGGCACGGCACCCTGTGCAACCTGGCGTCCGCGCTGGGCCTGGCAATGGCGGCGTTCTTTCATGATCAACCGGTGTTGTCGCTGGCCGGCCTGAGCCTGGCGATGTCCGGCGGGCTCGCCGGGTTCTGCGTGCTCTGGGCGCTGCCCGGCGTATTGCTGACCGGCACGGCCGCCGCCGCGGGTATTGCCCTGATCGCCACCGTGGGCAACCTCGGCGGTTACGCCAGCCCGTTCATGATGGGCTGGATCAAGCAGAGCAGCGGGCACCTGGAATATGGCTTGTATGTGCTGGCGGTGATGACCGTGCTGGGTGCCTGGGCGATGTTCTCGGTCAAGCCGCCGAGCGCGCGGCAGCCGCAGATCATGGCGAAAACTGCCAACGCCTGATGTCGTGGAGCAATACAAGTGTTTCGTCGAGCGATACAATCGGGGCTTTCAACAGCTCGACATGAGGTGATCGCTTGGATCAGGAAGACGAAAAGCCCAGCAGCGGCCCGGCGCTGCTGGAATCGGTGGAGATGGTCTTTCGTCTCCTCGATGAACTCACCGCCGCCCGTCGCCCGCTGGGGGTGACGGAGCTGGCCCAGCAACTGCAAACCGCCAAGCCGCGCACCTACCGCCACCTGGCGTCGATGCGCCAGTTGGGCATCCTCGAACAGGACCCGGCCACCGAGAAATACATGCTCGGCGCACGGCTGGTGGCCTACGGCGAAGCCGCCGGCGAACAGTTCGACCTGCGCGCCATCGCCGATCCCTATCTCACCCGTATTCGCGACGCCACAGGCCAGACGGCCTTGCTGGCGGTCGCCACCCATGACACCGCGCTGGTGGTGTCGTGCGTCGAATCCAAGGCCAACGTGTGCATCTCGGTCAAGCCGGGCAACCGCGTGTTGCCGTACTGCTCGGCCCAGGGCCGCACGGTGCTGGCCTTCGCCGATGCCGCCAGCCAGCAACGGGTGATGCGCCGCAAGATGCCGCAACTGACCCCCAACACCCTGCACGACCCCGAGCAACTGGCACAGCGCCTGGAGCTGATCCGCCAGCGTCTGTACGACGATGCGGACGGCGAAGTGACCCTGGGGATCAACGCGTTGTGTTGCCCGATCTTCCGTGAGAACGATCAGATTGTGGGGACCATCGGCATCGTCGGGCCGAGCGCGGCGATCCCGTCACCGCCGCCCGCGGCCATGCTGCGCGAGCTGCAATCGGCGGCGGCGGAGATCAGCGAGCGGTTGCATGCGGGGACGTATCAGCGGTTGTAGCAGGGGGCGTTGAGGTAACTCTTGGTTCTATGAAGACCATGAGGTGTCAGTCTGGATACTGTGTAATGGCGACCAGGTGCTAGCCGACAGTTTTTCAGCGCCCTCAAGACCGAGCGCCGCCCGCGCGGCGCATCGCGAGCAAGCTCGCTCCTACATTTGTTGCAACGCACCATGGCCTATGGGATTGGCGTTGCCAGCCTTGCTGCATGGCGGGAGAGTGCGGGGTGGCTGAGGCGTCAGCCTCGAAATCAAGCCGAACCACCAAGGCGGTCAACCATGGCCTGACAGGCAAAGGTACGTTGCAACCAATGTAGGAGCGAGCTTGCTCGCGATGCGCCGCGCGGGCGGCGCTCGATCTCATGCAGCGATGAGGCCCTCAGAACCTCAGAAAAGACTCAACGGATACTCGGTAATCAACCGCACCTCATTGAAATTCACGCCGCGGTCCGGGCTTCTGAAGCTCGCTTGCCGCACGCGGAATGACAAGTCCTTCGCGCTGCCCGACTGCACCACGTATTTCACATCGATGTCCCGCTCCCACGCCCGACCGTTGTCGGTCTGGGCGGTGTGGAAATCGGTGCCGCGCAGGTAGCGGGTCATGAAGGTCAGGCCGGGCACGCCCAGCGCCGCGAAGTTGAAGTCATACCGCGCCTGCCACGAACGTTCGTTCTCGTAGTTGAAGTCCGAATACTGCACCGAGTTGGCCAGGAACACGGTGCTGTTGCCGTCCACGCCGTAGGTGTAGTTGCCCTGGCCGCTGACCCGCTGGTGGGCGATCAGGAAACCGTGCGGGCCGGCCGTCAGCGAGGCCGCGAGGCTCCAGATGCGGTTGTCCAGTTCGCCGGCGCGGGCCTGGCCCTGGCTGCGGGTGTCGTAGCCGTTGAAGTCGAGCTTGAAGGCGTAGCCGTCGGACAGCGGCATTACGGCGGTGGCGCCGACGTAGTACTTGCGCCAGTAGTCATCGACATCCGAGTGGTAGGCCCGCAGGTTGAGGTTGCGGTTGAGCTGGTAGTCCGCGCCGATCAGGTCCAGCGACGACAGCCGACCGCTATCGTGCTCGCTCTGGTCGCGGCTGCGCATGGCGGTGAAATGGCCGGCATGCATGGTCAGGCCGTCCAGCTCCTTGCTGGTCAGCAACCAGCCTTGGGTGGTCTCGGGCAGCAGGCGGTTGTCGGTGGTGGCCAGCACCGGCAGGTTGACCAACTGTTCGCCGAACTTCAGCTCGGTTTTCGACAGCCTGGCCTTGAGCGCCGCGCCGCCTTTCGAATAGCTGTCCTTGGCGCCGTCGCTGTCTTCTTCCAGCAGCAAGGTGCCGCCGCCCTTGCGACCGTTGCCGGTGTCGAGCTTGATGCCGAGCAGGCCGATGGCATCGACACCGAAGCCGACCGTGCCCTGGGTGAAGCCCGACTCGAATGTGGCGATGAAACCTTGTGCCCATTCTTCGGAGTAGTTCTGCGCCGTGCGGTCATCGAGGAAGTTGCGGTTCATATAAAAGTTGCGCGCTTTTATTGACAGGTGCGCGTCTTCGACAAAGCCGCCGGTGTCGGCCTGGGCGGTCAGGGGAACAGCACAAGCCAGTGCAAGCAGGTTTTTGATTTTCATTATTGTTTTTCCATGCAGGTGCGCGAGTCACAGCCCTGTTGCGGGAAGAGGACGTGGCTTCCAGGGCGTGACCATGGGTATCCGGAGAAACGCCTATTTGTTCTTTTGATAGAAACACTGTTTCTCTGGATGGCTGATGCTATTGATCCTGCCAGCGTGCTGTCAAGCCGCTTGGGCGATGGTTTCGGCTTTTCTTCGCGTCATGAATCGCAGGCACGCGAAGGCCCCGGCCACAGGGCCCGCAGTGCGGGTCATGTGGCCGGGGCCGTGGTCGAAGCTGTGGTTGTGGCGATCAGCGGCGGGTGAAGGAGCGGGACAGCAGCAACAGCAATGAGGCGAACACCACCATGATCGTCGCCGCCGACAGCAGCACCGGGCTCAGGGCTTCCCGCGCCGTGGTGAACATCTCCCGCGGCAGGGTGCGCTGGTCGGGGCCGGAGAGGAACAGGGTGACCACCACCTCGTCGAGGGACGTGGCGAAGGCGAACAGCCCGCCGGAGATCAGCCCCGGCGAGATCAGCGGCAAGGTCACCTTGCGCAAGGTCATCCACGGCGTCGCGCCCATGCTCGCCGCCGCCCACAGCAGGCGCTGGTTGAGGCCGCCCAGCGCCGAGCCGACGTTGACCACCACGAACGGCACCGCCAGGGTGGTATGGGCCAGCACCAGCCCGGCGAAGGTGCGGGTGATGCCGGCGCTGGAGAACACGAAGTACATGCCCACCCCGACGATGACCGCGGGCACGATCATCGGCGCGATCAGCAGCACTTCGATCAGCCGTTTGCCGGGCATCGCCGGGTGGCGTAGCCCGAGCGCCGCCAGCCCGCCGAGGACCACCGCGAGCACGGTGCTGGTCAGGGCGATGGCGAAGCTGTTGAACAGCGCGCCGAGCCATTGCGGCGAGGCGAAGAATTCCTCGTACCAGTGCAGGGTGAACTGCCCGAGGGGCAGCGACATGTAGCGGCTGTCGCTGAACGACAGCGGCAGCACCACCAGGATCGGCAGCAGCAGGAACGCCAGCACCAGCCAGCCGCCCAGTGACAGGCCAAGGTTGCCGAACCAGGCCAGCGGCCCGCTATTGGGATTGCGAATCATCGGTTCACTCCTTCGCTGCCGCGGCGGGCCAGCCAGGCCTGGATCAGGTAGAGCAGGGTGGTCGCTACCAGCAGCACCAGGCCCAGGGCCGAGGCCAGGCCCCAGTTGAGGGTGCCGGTGGTGAACTGGGCGATGTAGAAGCTGATCATCTGGTCGGCCGGGCCGCCCAGCAACGCGGGCGTGATGTAGAAGCCGAGGGTGACGATGAACACCATCAGCGCCCCCGCCGCCAACCCCGGCAACACTTGCGGCAGGTAAACCTGGAAGAACACCCGCAACGGCCGCGCGCCCATCGAATAGGCGGCCTGGACCAGCAGCCGGTTGCAGCCGGCCATGGCCGCCAGCAACGGGAACACCATGAACGGCAACATCACATGGACCAGCGCCAGGATCACCCCGAAGCGGTTGTAGAGCAGGTGCACCGGGCTGTCGATCAGGCCGAGGCGCAGCAGCAGCGCGTTGACGATGCCCTCGTCCTGCAGCAGCACCATCCAGGCGGTGGTGCGCACCAGGATCGAGGTCCAGAACGGCAGCAGGATCATCAGCAGCAACACGTTGCGGGTGCGCGGCGTGCGCCGGTCGAGGAAGGCGCACAGCGGAAAGGCCAGCAGCACGCAGAACAGCGTGGTCAACGCGGCGATACCAAAGGTGCGGCCGAGGATCGAGCGGTACAGGCCCGCTTCGTCCTTGGCCACCACGCCTTCGCGGTAGTCGTACTTGACGTCCATCGCCGACAGCAGGTGGTAGGTGCCGGCCGGCCCGGCGGCGCGCTTGAAGGTCTGCCAGGTGCTGTTTTCCAGCCAGCGCGGGTCCAGGGCCTGGAGCGACGCGGCGCTGCCGTCCAGTCGCCCGGCTTCGCGCTTGGCGT
>NZ_JANLOA010000112.1:0-92213 GCF_025466035.1 Pseudomonas sp. 20P_3.2_Bac5
GCGCATGAAAAAAGCCCCCGGCCAATTGGCCGAGGGCTTTGTCTATTGCGGGCGAAGTGTTGTGAGGATCAGTCCGTCACGATTCGCGAATGTTTCTGGGTGTCTTTCATGAACACATACACCAGCAACGAGCAGGCGATGCAGGCGGTGACGTACCAGTAATACCCGGTTTCCATGCCGACGCTCTTGAACCACAGGGCGACGTACTCAGCGGTGCCGCCGAAGATCGAGACGGTCAGGGCGTAAGGCAGGCCGACGCCCAGGGCGCGGATTTCGGTGGGAAACAGTTCGGCTTTGACCACGGCGTTGATCGAGGTGTAGCCGCTGACGATGATCAGTGCCGCCATGATCAGGAAGAACGCGCCCCACCAGCTTTGGATGGTGTGCAGGGTGGTGAGGATCGGTACGGTGAAGATCGTGCCGAGAACACCGAAGGCGATCAGGATCGGACGCCGGCCGATCTTGTCGGAGAGGCCACCGATCACCGGTTGCAGGCACATGAACAGGAACAGGGTGGCCGCCGAGATCATGGTCGAGTCGGTGATGCTCATGCCGACGGTGTTGACCAGGTATTTCTGCATGTAGGTGGTGTAGGTGTAGAAGGCCAGGGTGCCGCCCATGGTCAGGCCGACCACGGTGGCGAGTTCCTTCGGATGGCGCAGCAGGGTGCGCATCGGCCGCTCTCTGCCTTTGGTTTTTTCCTTCTTGGTGAAGGAAGCGGTTTCTTCCATGCCGCGCCGCAGGTACAGCGCAACCACCGCGCACAGCGCGCCGATCACGAAGGGTACGCGCCAGCCCCAGGCGTAGAGCTGTTCGGTGGTCAGGGTCTGTTGCAGGACGATCAGCACGGCGAGGGCGATGAGCTGGCCGGAAATCAGCGTGACGTACTGGAAGCTGGAGAAGAACCCGCGGCGTTCCTTGGTTGCCATTTCGCTGAGGTAGGTGGCCGAGGTGCCGTATTCGCCACCGACCGACAGGCCCTGCATCAGGCGGGCGATGATCAGCAGGACTGGTGCGGCGACGCCGATGGTTTCATAGCTCGGGGTCAGGGCGATGACCAGGGAGCCGAAACACATAAGCAATACCGAGGCCATCAGCGCGGCCTTGCGGCCCTTGCGGTCGGCGTAGATGCCCATCAGCCAGCCGCCGATTGGGCGCATCAGGAAGCCTACGGCGAAGATCGCGGCGGTGTTGAGCAGTTGCGCGGTGGTGTCGCCGGCGGGGAAGAAGGCCTTGGCGAAGTACAGGGAAAATGCGGCGTAGACGTACCAGTCGTACCACTCGACCATGTTGCCGACCGATCCGCTGAAGATCGACTTGAGGCGACTGGAGGTGGTTTTTACCGGCGCGGGCGTGGCAATCGCCCCAGCAGGCACGGAGGTGGAGTTATCCATTGACGGGACCTTCATCGTTGTTTTTGTGGAGCGCGCCGAAACGCAGCCTGGCGGGTCTATAGCAGGAGCTGTGCCAGGGGAGCTCCGTCACCGCCATCGCTGGCCAGCCAGCGCCCACAGAAACACCGGCAGCCCTGGAAATAGAGGCCTGCGAAGAACCTGTGGGAGCTGGCTTGCCAGCGATGGCGGCGGCACAAACAACAACGATTAAAGATCAAGTGAGCGGAAATCCGCTTATTCGGAAGATGGCCTGAGCAGGAATCCGCCGATGCTCAGGTGCGCTCGAGGAAGTCTTCACGGACCAGGCCGTGGCGCTGCATTTTTTCGTTGAGGGTGCGCCGCGGCAGTTGCAGTTCCTCCATCACCGCCTTGATTTCGCCCTTGTGCCGGCGCAACGAGGCGCGCAGGCAGTTGGCCTCGAAAGCCTCCTGTTGCGCGGCCAGGGACTGGCCGGGTTCTTCGGGAGGCGATGTCGGATCGGCCAGGCCGAGGGCGTGGCGTTCGGCGGCGTTGGCCAGTTCGCGAACATTGCCCGGCCAGTCGTGGCCGAGCAGTTGCGCCAATTGCGCGATGCTCAACTGCGTTGCTTTGCGGCCGCTGCGTTCGGCGGCGTGGCGGGCGAAGTGCTCGAACAGCAGCGGGATGTCCTCGCGCCGCTCGCGCAGCGGTGTCAGACGCAGCTCGGCAATATTCAGCCGATACACCAGGTCTTCACGGAAACGTCCGGCACGGGCTTCTTCGAGCAGGTCGGGTTTGGTCGCGGCGATGATGCGCAGGTCCACCGCGATGCTCTGGTTGGAACCGAGGCGTTCCAGACGCTGCTCCTGGATCACCCGCAGCAGCTTGGCCTGTTGTGCCAACGGCAGGCTTTCGATTTCGTCGAGGAACACTGTGCCGCCGTCGGCGTATTCCAGCTTGCCGATGCGTTTGCCCTGGGCGCCGGTGAAGGCGCCGCTTTCATGGCCGAACAGTTCGGCTTCGAACAGGTGTTCGGGAATGGCCGCGCAGTTCAGCGCGACGAAGGGTTTGCTGGCACGCGGGCCGAAGTCGTGCAGGCAGCGGGCGACGCGTTCCTTGCCACTGCCGGTTTCGCCGCGGATCAGCACGTTGACCGGCAGGTTCGCCAGTTCCAGCACCTGGCGCCGCAGTTGCTGCATGCCTTGGGTCATGCCAAGCAGGGCGGACTCCAGCCGGCTCTTGATGTCGGCCTGTTCATGCAGGCGGCGGTTTTCCAGGACCAGCCGGCGCTTTTCCAGGGCGCGGCACAGGCTGCCCATGAGGGCGTCGGGGCTGAAAGGCTTTTCCAGGAAGTCGTAGGCGCCGTTGCGCATGGCTTCGACGGCCATGGGCACGTCGCCATGGCCGGTCAACAGGATCACCGGCAGGTCGGCATCGCGGGTGCGCAGTTGTTCCAGCAGTTGCAGGCCGTCGATGCCGGGCATGCGCACATCGCTGAGGATCACCCCGGGAAAGTGCGCCGGCAGGTTCGCCAGGCATTCGTCGGCGCGGCTGAACAGCCTGACTTCGAAGCCCGACAGGCTCAGCCACTGTTCGACCGCCGTGCGGATGCTGGCTTCGTCGTCGACGACAATCACCGAATTCAACATACGGGCTCCGGATCGCGGGGAAGGGTGAAACTGAAGCGGGCGCCGCCAGGCTGGTTTTCGACCTGCAGCCGGCCGCCCGCCTCGTGGATGATGCCATAGGAAATCGCCAGGCCCAGCCCGAGGCCTTCGCCCACCGGCTTGGTGGTGAAGAACGGGTCGAACACGCTGCCCAGGTGCTCCGGGGCGATGCCGCCGCCGCTGTCGAGCACGCTCAGGCGCCAGCCGTCACCTTCACAGTCGATGCGGATTTCCAGGCGGCGATAGCCTTTGCCGGCCATGGCATCCAGGGCGTTGTGCAGCAGGTTGATCAGCACCTGCTCCAGGCGGATCGCGTCGCCGCGGACCCAGGCCGGACGGGCCAGATACAGCGCAGTGCTGACGCTCTCGGCGCGCAGGCGGGTATCGAGCAGTTGCAGGGCGTGATCGACCACCGTGGCCAGGTCGAGGCTCTCGCGCAGGCCGCTGGGGCTGTTGCGGGCGAAAGTTTTCAGGTGCCCGGTGAGTGCGGCCATGCGCGTGAGCATCTGCTCCAGCGGTTGCAGGGCCTGGCGGGCGTCCTCGATGCGGTCGTGGTCCAGCAGCAGGCGCAGCGACGCCAGTTGCATACGCTGGGTGGTCAGCGGCTGGTTCAGTTCGTGGGCGAGGGCGGCGGACATCTGTCCCAGCGCTGCCAGCTTGGTCGATTGCACCAGGCCTTCCTGGGCGGTGCGCAGGTCGCGGGTGCGTTCTTCCACCAGGCGCTCCAGCTCCTCGCGGCTGCGCTGGCGCAGGCGGGCGAGGCGCAGGCGCTGGTTGACGAAGAGCGCGGCGAACACCAGGGTCAGCCAGATCGCCGCAGCGGCCAGCGCGGCGTTGCGTCCGTCATCGCCGGTCTGTGGCGTGCGCAGCAGGTGCAGGGTCCAGCCTTCGGCTTCCAGCGGCAGGCTTTCCCACAAGTAGTCTTGCGTGCCTTCCGGGCCCTGGACGCGGACCAGATTGCTGTTGTCGTCGAAGCGGTTGAGCACCTGGCGCTGCAACGGCACCAAGGGCTGTTTGTCGTACTGGCGGGTCTGTTCCAGTTCGTTGAAGTCATGGGCCGAGAGGGCGTTGAGCTTGCGGTAGCGCCAGCCCTCCTGGTTGGCGATGAAGACGATGCCGCGCGAGTCGCTGACCAGCAGCACGTCGTTGCCCATGCGCCATTCCCGCTCCAGCTCGGGGAATTCCAGCTTGACCACCATGGCGCCGAGGAAGCGCTGGTTGTCATCCTTCACCGCGCTGGACAGGAAGTAACCGGGAATGCCGCTGGTCACGCCCACGGCGTAGAAGCGCCCGGTGCCCTGGCTGAGGGTCTGCTTGAAGTACGGCCGGAAGCCGTAGTTGTGGCCCACGTAGGTGCTCGGCAGGCGCCAGTTGCTGGCGGCCACGGCCAGGCCGGTGTGGTCCAGCAGTTCCAGGGTGGAGGAATTGGCCGCGCCGTTGATGCGTTCCAGCTTGCGGTTGAGCAAGTCCTGGGTGGCGGCATCCACCGGCCCGCCGAGGGCGGCGATCAGTTCCGGGTCCAGCGCCAGCACCGCGGGCAGGGCGCGGTAGCGTTCGATCAGGGTGTGCAGCGAAGTGGCGTACAGGCCCAGTTGCTGGTTGGCCCGTTCCGCTTCCTCGACCATGGCCTGGCGTTGTGCGTGGTGCATGGCCCAGGCCGCGGCGAGCAAGGTGCCGGCGCTGATCAGCAGAAGGATCAGGCCAAGGCGCAGGGTGCGAAAGGAGAAAAGCATCGATAAGCCATCCGCGGCGATGGGGAAGGCCGCGAGGCGCTTCCCCTTGGGCAGGGCGGCGCGTTACAGCAGCTCGAAGCTCTGCTGTTGCACCGTCTCGGAGTCCAGGCCGACCTGCACGTTGAACTCACCCGGTTCGGCGGCGAGTTTCAATTGGCTGTTGTAGAACTTCAGGTCGTCTTCGCTGATACGGAAGGTCACGACCCGCTCTTCGCCAGCCTTGAGCAGGACTTTCTGGAAGTTTTTCAGTTCCTTGACCGGGCGGCTCATGGATGCGGCGACATCCTGCAGGTAAAGCTGCACCACGGTTTCGCCGTCACGCTTGCCGGTGTTCTTCACTTTGACGCTGGCTTCCAGGCTGCCGCCCTGTTTCAGGGTCTTCGCTGAAAGGGTCAGTGGCGACACGGAGAACTCGGTGTAGCTCAGCCCGTAACCGAACGGATACAGCGGGCCGTTGGGCTCCTCGAAGTACTGCGAGGTGTAGTTGCCCGGCTTGCCCGGGGTGAACGGCCGGCCGATGCGCATGTGGTTGTAGTACATCGGAATCTGGCCGACCGAGCGTGGGAAGGTGATCGGCAGCTTGCCGGACGGGTTGTAGTCGCCGAACAGCACGTCGGCGATGGCGTTGCCGCCTTCGGTGCCGGAGAACCAGGTTTCCAGCAGGGCGTCGGCCTGTTCGCGTTCCCAGTTGATCGACAGCGGACGGCCGTTCATCAGCACCAGCACCAGCGGCTTGCCGGTGGCTTTCAGCGCCTTGATCAGGTCGCGTTGCACGGCCGGGACTTCCAGGGTGGTGCGGCTGGACGATTCGTGGGACATGCCACGGGATTCGCCAACCACGGCCACGATCACGTCGGACTGTTGGGCGGCCTTGACCGCTTCGTCGATCAATACCGCGGCAGGGCGCGGGTCGTTGACGATTTCCGGGGCGTCGAAGTTGAGGAAGTTCAGGTAGTCGAACATGGCTTTGTCGCCGGTGATGTTCGAGCCCTTGGCGTAGACCAGTTTGGCCTTGTCGCCGACCGCGCGGCGCAGACCTTCGCGGACGGTGACCGAGTGCACCGGCTTACCGTCGGCGGCCCAACTGCCCATCATGTCGATGGGCGCATCGGCCAGCGGTCCGACCAGGGCGATGGTGCCGGTCTTTTTCAGCGGCAGGGTCTGCTTGCGGTTTTCCAGCAGCACCAGGCTGCGGCGCGCCACGTCGCGGGCGGCTTCGCGGTGCAGGCGGGAATCGGCGTAGTAGTCCGGCACATCGTTTTCCGGCTTGCCGATCCGTACGTACGGGTCCTTGAACAGGCCCATTTCGTACTTGGCGCCGAGCACCTCGCGCACCGCCTGGTCCAGCTCGGCCTGGCTGACTTCGCCGGACTTGAGCAGGCCCGGGAGTTCTTCGCCGTAGAGCGAGTCGTTCATGCTCATGTCGATGCCGGCCTTGATCGCCAGCTTGGCCGCCTCGCGGCCGTCGCGGGCGACACCGTGACGGATCAGCTCCTGGATGGCGCCGTGGTCGCTGATGGTCACGCCGTTGAAGCCCCACTCCTTGCGCAGCAGGTCGTTCATCAGCCAGGTGTTGGAGGTGGCGGGTACGCCGTTGATGGAGTTCAGCGCCACCATCACCCCGCCGGCGCCGGCGTCGATGGCCGCGCGGTAGGGCGGCAGGTAGTCGTTGTACATCTTCGGCAGGCTCATATCGACCGTGTTGTAGTCGCGCCCGCCTTCCACCGCCCCGTACAGGGCGAAGTGCTTGACGATGGCCATGATGCTGTCGTGCTCGGCCGGGCTCTTGCCCTGGAACGACTTGACCATCACTTCGCCGATCCGCGAGGTCAGCCAGGTGTCTTCGCCGAAGCCTTCACTGGTGCGGCCCCAGCGCGGGTCGCGGGCGATGTCGACCATCGGCGCGAAGGTCATGTCGAGGGCATCGGCGGAGGCTTCGATGGCCGAGGTGCGGCCGACGGTGGCGATGGCGTTCATGTCCCAGCTCGACGCCAGGCCCAGGCCGATCGGGAAAATGGTGCGGTTGCCGTGGATGGTGTCATAGGCGAAGAACATCGGGATCTTCAGCCGGCTGCGCATGGCCGCGTCCTGCATCGGCCGGTTTTCCGGGCCGGTGCGCGAGTTGAAGGTGCCGCCGATGCGGCCGGCGGCGATCTCCTCGCGGATCTTCTCCCGCGGCATCTCCGGGCCGATGCTGATCAGGCGCAACTGGCCGATCTTCTCGTCCTGGGTCATCTGGCCCAGCAACTTGTCGACGAACACCTTCTTCTCTTGCAGGTGCGCGGCGGCGGCGGAGGTGTCGGCCAGGGCCGTCTGACTGGCCAGGCTGACGAGCAGGCCCAGCAAACACAGCTTGTTCATGGATTCAGTTCTCGAGGCTCGCGCCGGCATTCACGGTGGATACCGGCCAGCCGAAATTGGGGGAGCGGCTATTGTTGTAGTTTGCTGGGGCATGTTTTTAGCCGATTGGGCCTGCACTATCCAGCGGCGGCCACGGATTATGCCTCAAGTCCGGTGCGTTACGGATAATCAAGGAGCGTTGCGACGATGCGGGTATTCAAGGGTGCGAAGCCGTGGTTGCTGGTGCTGCTGGCCAGCCTGCTGGCCGGCTGCGGGATCAACAATATTCCCAACTATGACGAACAGGTGAAGGCGGCCTGGGGCCAGGTACAGAACCAGTACCAGCGCCGCGCCGACCTGATCCCCAACCTGGTGGAAACGGTCAAGGGCTATGCCCGGCATGAACAGGAAACCCTGACCGCGGTGATCGAGGCGCGGGCCAAGGCGACGTCGATCCAGGTCGATGCCAGCACCCTCGACGATCCGGAAAAACTGCGCCAGTTCCAGGCCGCGCAGTCGCAGTTGAGCGGTGCGCTGAGCCGGCTGATGGTGGTCTCGGAACGGTATCCGGACCTCAAGGCCAATCAGAACTTCCTCGCCCTGCAGTCCCAGCTCGAAGGCACGGAAAACCGCATCGCCGTGGCGCGCAAGGATTTCATCGCCGCGGTGCAGCGCTACAACACCGAGATTCGCACCTTTCCCGGACGGATCTGGCACAGCGTGATGTACAGCGACTTGCCGCTGCGCGAGAGCTTCGAAGCGACCAGTGCCGACGCCGACAAAGCCCCTGAAGTGAAATTCTGATGCGCCTGTTCAAGGCCGTGGTGCTGCTGGCGCTGTTCGCCATGGCCCTGACGGTGCGCGCCGAGCCGTCCTTTCCGGCGCTCAGCGGGCGGGTGGTGGACAACGCCAACCTGCTCGACGCTCATACCCGCAGCCAGCTCGGGCAGATGCTCGAAGCCCATGAGCAGAGCACCGGCGAGCAGGTCGTGGTGGTCACGCTGACCGACCTGCAAGGGCTGCCCATCGAGGATTACGGCTATCAGTTGGGCCGCCATTGGGGCATCGGCCAGAAGGGCAAGGACAACGGCGCGCTGCTGATCGTCGCGCCCGAGCAACGCAAGGTCCGCATCGAAGTGGGTTACGGGCTGGAAGAACGCCTCACCGACGCGCAGTCGTCGGTCATCATCAACCGGATCATCCTGCCGGCCTTCAAACGCGGCGAACTCAGCCAGGGCATCGTCCAGGGCGCGGCCGCGATCCTGCAGGTCCTCGGCGGAAATCCGCTGGCCCAGCCGTCCGCGCTCAGCGGCGGGCAAAGCGAGGGTGAGTCGCCGTCCTTGCTGTCCATCGGGCTGTCCATTCTGATGGTGGTGGTTGTGCTGTATTTGCAGGGCCTTGGTGGCGGCGGTCGGCGTGGCGGGCCGGGTGGCGGTTTTGGTGGCGGCTTCGGCGGGCTGGGCGGCGGCGGGTTCGGCCGCGGCGGTGGTGGGGGCTTTGGCGGAGGCGGCGGCAGTTTTGGTGGCGGCGGGTCGTCCGGAAGCTGGTGAGTGCGTGGGTGTGGCGGGAAACCCTGTAGGCGCGGCCGGGCGGTCGACCCCACGGAAACCGCGGCGCATCTGAATTGTGTTCAAGGAACAACCTGATGGCATTGCTCAATGAGTTGCAACAACGACAGGTCGCGGAGGCGATCGCTGCGGTCGAGAAACACACCGACGCGGAGCTGGTCACGGTGCTGGCCCGCAACGCCGATGACTATGCCTATGTGCCGCTGGTCTGGGCCAGCCTGCTGGCGCTGTTGGTGCCGGGGCTGGTGTATTACGTCACGGGCTGGTTCAGCGCCCACGGTCTGCTGATTACCCAGTGGCTGACGTTTATCGTGCTCTGCCTGGTGCTGCGCCTGCCGCTGTTCACCAGCCGCCTGGTGCCGAAGGCGGTGCGCCACTGGCGCGCGTCGAACCTGGCGCGGCGGCAGTTTCTCGAACAGAACCTGCACCACACCGAAGGCCGCACCGGTGTGCTGATTTTCGTCAGCGAGGCGGAGCGTTATGTGGAAATCCTGGTGGACGACGGCATCGCCTCGCGTCTGGACAACCAGGCCTGGGACGCCATCGTCGCCGGCTTCACCGCCCAGGTCCGTGCGGGCCAGACGCTTGCGGGTTTTCTCACCTGCATCGAGGCGTGTGGCGAATTGCTCAAGGCTCATGTGCCGCTGACCCACAGCCGCAACGAGCTGCCCAACCGCCTGGTGATCCTCGACTGACGCCGCGCTGATCGACAAAAGCTGTGCGCTGGCCGGGCATCAACGTAAAATGCCCGCCATTGCGCGCCGGCTGGCGCCCCCGCAACCCCCGAGGCACCCAATCCCCATGTCCGCTACCCCCACCGCCCAGGCCGCGCCGGATGCGCGTGCGCAGTTTCTCGCCCTGTTGGCCGAGAGCCTGCACCAGCAGTCCTTCGTCAAGCTGGTACTGGCCCGTCACGTCGGCGCCGAAGCCGACCTGCAACGCATCATCGCCAAGCCGCTGACGGTCAAGGGGCAGGCCTGCCTGTCATTCGTCCATCGCTACAAGACCCGCGACATCACCCGCAACCTGCCGCTGGACGAAGCGCTGGCGCAGATCGGCGAATGGCTGCCGGGCGCGTTTCGCAATGCCCACCTGCTGAGCCTGGCCGATGACGCGCAGCTGGAGTTCAGCAAGAAGGGCAAGCCGATGCTGCACCGCAACGCCGCGCAGCAAGAGCGCCAGGCCGCGGGCGGTGAGCATGACCGCGAGAAGAAACGCTACCTGGAACTGAGCCGGCCGTTCCTTCAGGACCTCGGCGTGACCGACAAGCAGCAGGCGCTGATCCCGGCCATGTCGCGCAAGTGGAAGCAGATCAACAAGTTCATCGAGGTGTTTTCCCATGCCTTCGCCAGTGTTTCGCTGGCGGACGACAAACCCGTGCGGGTGGCAGATTTCGGCTCGGGCAAGGGCTACCTGACCTTCGCCATCCACGATTACCTGAGCAACACCCTGCAGCGTCAGGCGCAGGTGACGGGGGTCGAGCTGCGTCCGGACATGGTCGAGCTGTGCAATGCCGCGGCCGCTCATCTGGAGCATCCGGGGCTGGTGTTCGAACAGGGTGACGTGCGCACCGTGGTGCCGGCCGAGATCGATGTGATGATCGCCCTGCATGCCTGCGATATCGCCACCGACTATGCGATCCACACCGGCATCCGTTGTGGTGCGGCGATCATCATGTGCTCGCCGTGCTGCCACAAACAGATCCGCCCGCAACTGCACAGTCCGGGGTTGCTCAAGCCGATGCTGCAATACGGCCTGCACCTGGGGCAGCAAGCTGAAATGCTGACCGACAGCCTGCGCGCGCTGTACCTGGAAGCCTGTGGTTACGAGACCAAGGTGTTCGAGTTCATCTCGTTGGAACACACCAACAAGAACAAGATGATCCTTGCGACCAAGCGCAAGGAGGCGGGGGATCCAGCGGCGTTGCTGGAGAAGATCGCGGAGTTGAAGGCGTTCTATGGGGTTTCTGAGCATTGTCTGGAGACATTGCTGCGGGCGGATCAACTGATTCCGGCGTGAGTGAATCGGGGCCGCAAGGCGGCCCCCACGTTACTCAGAAGAACCGGGTAATGCTCACCTTGGCATTGCGCCCCGTGCTGTAGACGTTGTTGTCGCTGAGCATCGGCACGTAATCGCGGTTGAACATGTTGTCGAGGGTGAAGTTGACCTCGGTGCCCTTCAGGTACTGCTGCTTCGGTTTCCAGCTGGCGAACAGGCCCTGGACGTTGTAGGCGTCGTTGGCGCGATGGTCCCAGGCGCTGTCACCCAGTGCGCTGCCCATGAAACCCGGTGGGTATTTGTCGCTCGGCAGACGATCGGTCTGGCGTACCCACAGGCCTTTCCAGCCCACCACCACATCCCATTCGGGAATCTTCACACCCAGACGCGCCACCCATTTCGGTGCCGGTACATCCCGTGCCCAGACATCCGGGCCCCACGGGTTGTTGTAGGCGCCTTCGTGTTTGCCGGTCATCCAGGTGTAGGAGAGGGTGCCGAACAGGTAGGTGGAATCGTAGAAGCTTTCCACCTCGAAGCCCTTGTAGGTCACGCCGTCGAGATTGCGGTAGTTGCCGATCAGGTAGTTGCCGCAGGCCTGGCTGATACTGCCGCCGGTCACGTTCTGCGCCTGGCACTCGACACCGAGGTTCTTGAAGATCTCGTCCTTGATCTTGTTGTGGAACAGGGTGGTGCGGACCTGCAGGTTGTCGTCGGCGAAGAACAGGCCGGAGAAGTCGGTGACGTTACCCGCACGCAGGGCGGTGACGCGCTCTGGATCGAGGTCGCGGCTGGTGGCGCTGCGCGTGCTGACCGCGCTCTGTACTTCGTATTGCTCGTCGATGACCGGCGCACGCCAGGTCTTCGAATAGTCGGCGAAGAACGCAACGTCGTCGGTGGCACGCCAGAACACGGACAGGCGCGGCGACCAGCCGGTGTAGGTCTTGGCGCTGTAGTCGTGGCCAGCCGAGGCGACGTTGTAGAACGGCGCGTCGTTATCTTCGCCGCGGTTGCGCACATGGTCGTAGCGCAGCGACGGGGTTATGGTCACCTGGCCGAGGGTGATGGCGTCCTGCACGTAGGCGCTGTTGGTGTCCACTTTGCCGTGGGGCATGAAGTTCGGCTGGAAGTGGCCGTAGTTGTAGGCTGCGGTGTTTTGCGCGGTGCCCGGCATCCACATTTCGGTTTCGCGGGAGTGGCGGTGCAGTTCGGCGCCGGTGGTCAGCGAGTGCTCCAGCACGCCGGTACTGAACTGCGCGGTGTTGCGCACTTCGAAGTTGCGGTCCTTGTATTCGGTCTCCATGCGCCGGCCGCCGGTGGCGAGCTGGAAGAAGGCGTTGGGCCCGCGTTCGTCGGTCTGATCGACATCGGACTCCGAATAGCTGACTTCCAGGTTGACCAGCGGATTGTCCACCGGCTGGAAGCGGTACTTGGCCGACCAGGTGGTGTCGATGGTTTCGCGGTGGGCGAGGAAGCGGCGAATGGCGTCGCTGTAACCGTAGCGGTCGATATTGGCCTGGGTCGGCGGCGTCGAGTAGTTGGTCGACGAGTAGCGGGTCATGCGTTGGTTGTTCGAGCGCGAGTAGGACAGGCCGAGCGACTGCTCATCGGTGAGCTGGACATTCAGCTTGAACAGGCCGCCTTCCAGGTCCTGGGCGCTGTCGGGCAGGCGCTTGGGGTTGATCGGGTACTGGTTGCGTGGGTCGGGCTGCGACGAGGCCAGCTTGAAATCGTCGCCGTCGCGCTTGGTCAGGTAGACCAGACCGTCGATACGGCGGTCTTCAGTGCGCCCGAACAGGGCCGTACTGTAGACCTGTTGATGGTCGTTGCTGGAGTAGCCGTATTTGACCATCGCGCCGGTGTCGCGGCCTTCCTGCAGCAGGTCCGGGGCATTTTTGGTGGTCATGTGCACGCTGCCGGCAAGGCCCGTGTTGCCCACGAACGGCGAGTGCGGGCCTTTCTCGACCTCGATGCTCTTGATCAGCTCCGGCTCGACGAACATCGTGCCTTGCTGATAGCGCTCGAAGCCGGTCTTGGTGGCGCCGTCGACGGTCAGTTGCACGTCCTCGGCGTCGCCCATGCCCCAGATATTGATCTTCTGCCCGCCGGGCATCATGGAACCGGCCATTTCCACGCCGGGCAGGGTGCTCAGCAGGGACGGCACGTTGTTCGCCTGTTCACGGTCGATATCGCGCTGGGTCAGGGTCGAGCGGCCGACGGTGGCCGGGGTCACCTGCTGGCCGTCGCCGACGATGCTCATGGCGCCGAGCTGGATGGACGTGTTGTTGTTGCCGGGAGGCGTGGTTTCGTCTTCCTTCGGGCGCACCACGTAGGTGGTGCCCACCTTGACCAGCGTGAAGCGGCTGCTGGCGAGCAGGCGGGCAATCGCTTCCTCGGCGCTGAAATTGCCGCGCAGGGCTGGCGCGGAAACGTTGCGCAGCAACGACTCGTCGAACAGCAGTTGCACTTTGGTCTGTTGCGCCACCTGGCTCAGCGAGGTGGCCAGTGGCTGGGCTGGCAACTGCAGCTCAACGGGTGCGGCCTGGGCCTGAAGGCTCAGGGCCAGGCACACGGCAAGCAGCGATGGACGGGCAGACAACGGCTTGGAAGGTCGAAACGCGCGAAACATGAAATCCCCCAGTGCGGCCAAAGGCCAGAAAAAGTCAGTGCGCAGGGCGCGGACGGGGAGGAAGACGCGGGGCGAGGAAAAACCCTCACATGCGAATGAAAAATATTCTCAGAATTTTTCAGCGGCTTGCTGCGAAGCGGTGGTTCTACTTTCCGGCGCGCTCGATTCGCATCCGCCCATCCGCCAACACGGCGGTCTTCACCGGCAGCAACGCCGGCAAGGCATTGAGCAGGGCGTCAGGGTCATGCACATCGAGATTGCCGGAAACCCGGTACTTCGCCAGCGCCGGGTCAGCCAGCAGCACCGCCGCCGGGCGGTACAGCGACAGCTCATCCACCAGGCTCGCCAGCTCGCGGTTGCGGAACGAGACATGGCCGCTGCGCCAGTCGGCGACTTCGCCGTCGCTCAGGGTCTGCCGCACCAGGTCGCCGCGGGCCAGGTTGTACACCGCGCGCTCGCGGGCACCCAGCAGCATCGGTTCGCGGCGCTCGCCCGGCGCGTCGAACGCCACCAGGCCGTGGTCCACGCTCAGCACCAGTTCCTGTTGGCCGCGGCGCAGGTCGAACGCGGTGCCCACCACCCGGACCCGGGCGGGGCCGGCATCGACGAACAACGGTCGCTCCTTGTCCGGGCTGACTTCCAGGTAGAGCTGGCCTTGATCGAGGTGCACCAGCCGCCGTTCGGCATCGAAATCGATCCGCACGCGGGAGTTGGCGTTGAGGTTGAGACGGCTGCCATCGGGCAGGGTGATGGTGCGCGGCTGGCCATCCAGACTGGCCAGTTGTTGTTCCGCCGACGCGGCTGGCTTGCCCAGGTTGCTTGCCAGCAATGCGCAGACCAGCGCTGCCGCCGTGGCCAGCGCCGGGCGCCAGTACGAGGCTTTGCGCGGGCGTAGCTGCACCGGCTTGTTCAGTTCCTTGAGGGCGGCAAGGTCGTCCCAAAGTTGCTCGAACTGATGGTATGCGCGGGCGTTTCCGGGGTGTTCCAGCCACTGGGCGAAGGCTTTGCGCGAGGCCCGCGAGCGCTCATTGCGGTTACGGGTAAACCAGCTCGCCGCCTGGGCGTCGACCGAACGGCTGTCCATGTCAGGAAGGGTCATTCTGGTTGCTCCGCAACGTTGTCACTGTCCAGGCGCTGCTTGAGGTACAGCAGCGCGGCGGCGATGTGTTTCTCCACCATGCTGACTGAAATGCCCATGCGTTCACTGATCTGTGCCTGACTTAAACCTTCGAAGCGGTGCAGCATAAGGGCTTCGCGCCGTCGCGGCGAGAGTTCGGCAAGGACAATTTTCAAATGATCCAGGCGTTGCAGGTGCTGCGCGCTGGCCATCGGGTCGCTGCTTGGGGCTTCGCAGGCCTGGGTTTGCTCCGCCGACTCGGCATGTTCGTCGAGCACCGTGTGGCGCACTTTCTGCCGTCTCCAGTGATCGCGCAGCAGGTTGCGCGCCATCTGGAACAGGAACGCGCGAGGCTGCTCCACCCGGGCTTTGTCGCGGTAACCCAGCCATTGGGTGAAGACGTCCTGAGTCATGTCCGCGGCATCGCTGGCGTTGTCCATGCGCTTGCGCAGGAAATGCAGGATGTCGCTGTAAAACCCATGGCAGGTTTCTTGCGCGAAAGGATCGGGTTTGGGGCGGCGCATGCGAGCTTTCCAGGAAAGTGCCGGAGAGAAAGGTCGCAAATGTTATCGAGAATTATTGTTATTTACTATGGGTGTTTCAGCATGTTCCTGCCGCGGGCGTCTTTCAGCGGCGCCGCCGGGTGATTGGCGCGGGGGCCGGCACGTTCAGTTCGGCACGGCCGAGCGGGTGACTGCTGGCATCGAAGAAATGCAGGGTGATCTCCGGCGATTCACCGAAGATGCGCGCGTAATGCTGCTTCTGGCTGATGATCGAGGCGTCGTTCAACGGCAGGATCGCGATCGCCAGATGGGCCGGACGGGCCTGCTGGATCGCTCGCAGCAAATGTCGATCGGCGCGGTCGAGGTGATGGCCAAAAATGCACAGGCCGTCAGTGTGCGCGGCCAGCGCGGCGTAGCTCCAGGTCAGGTAATCCGAGGCGCGGATCGCTTGCAGCTTGTGTTCGCTGGTGTCTTCGTTGACGAACAGCGGCACGTCGCCCGGCGTGTTGATGGCAAAACCGTCGAGCAACTGGCTGCCGTTGGCCGCGCGCTGACGGGTGCCGCCGTCCTGGGTCTTGAGCAAGTGCAGGCCGCCGTGCAAGTAGTGCATGCGGGTGCCTTCGCCGTGGGTGCGGCTGACGTCGAAGTGGCCTTCTTCATCGAACAACGGCTGGAAACCCTGCGGGTCATGGCTGACGGCCCAGTGGTTGAGCAGGTCGTAGTTGCCGGAGAACACCGCGCGGTAGTTGCGCAGCTCGGTATTGATCGCTGCCAGGGTGCTGGATGGCAGCAGTTTCCACGGGATGTGCACGCTGCGCACGGCGTGGATAAGCGCTTCCTTGATCGCGTAATAGCGGTTCAGCGGCGCCGACGAACTGATCGCCAGTGCGGCGTTGACCCGCACCGTGGTGTTGAGGGCGCTGAGCACCGGCTCGAACAGTTCGCTGCCGAGGGATTTGAACAACGCCTGGTCGCTCACCCCCAGCGGCTTGTTGCGCACGCGCTGGGCCAGCTCGAACAGCGAGAAATAGCTGAACGGCCGCCAGATCGCCCGGCTGGCGCCGTTGCCCAGCAGCAGGCCGCTGCACGGGTGACGGGTGTTGAGATCCGGCCAGGAGGCGAGGGTGGCGTCGACGTCGGCGAGGGGCATGCTTGTCTCGTAGGAATCTGTTGCAAATTGGCAGGGCGGGACTGTAGCACGTCACGGGCTGTCATCCGTGTCGGCGACTATGCTCAGGGCCGGTTTTGATGAGGAGCGGTCGATGTCATTCAAGGGGATCTTTCTGGGGCTGGGCATTGCGCTGCTGGGGTTGAGCGCGCCGGTCATGGCCCGCGACGGCGCGGTGCTGGCCAAGGCGCAGGGCATTGCCTATCCGGCGGTAATCGCTCATCGCGGGGCATCGTTCGATGCGCCAGAGTCCACGGCACCGGCCTATGCACTGGCTCGCGACCTGGGCGCCGATTACCTGGAACTGGACCTGCAACGCAGTAGCGATGGCGTACTGGTGGTGGTGCACGACAATGATCTGCACCGCACCAGCGATGTGGCCGAGCGTTTTCCCGAGCGCAAGGACAGTCCGGTCAGCGCCTTCACCCTCGCCGAATTGAAATCGCTGGATGCGGGAAGCTGGTTCAACCAGGCCTATCCCGAGCGCGCCCGGGCGGCGTTCGCCGGCCTCAAGGTGCTGACGCTCGAGGAAGTGATGGACATCGCTGAAGCCAATCCTGCCCTGCGGCCCGGGCTGTACATCGAAACCAAGGTGCCGAACCTGTTTCCCGGTATCGAACAGGACCTGCGGCGCGCCTTGCAGGCCCGCGGCTGGCTGGATGTGCCGGGGCGGGTGGTGTTGCAGAGTTTCGACCGCGACAGCCTCGCGCTGCTGCACACGGCCATGCCGCAGGTGCCCAAAGTATTGCTGTTGTGGTTGGGCAAGGGGCATATCGAGCCGATGCCAGGCCCGACCTTCGCCGAGTCGGGCGAGCGCGATAAAGCCGCCTTCCTCGCCCGCCAGCAACCCCGGGATCGCGCCGAGTTCGAGCGCTGGCTCGATCATGCCAAGGCGGCGGGCGCCGTCGGCGTCGGCCCGTCCGCAGCGTTGGCGGCGGGAGGCGAGCAGAGTTACGCCGACCTGGTGCAGCCATGGATGAACCGCATGGCTCACGACAAGGGCCTGCTGGTGCACGTCTACACCGTTGACGAGGCGGTGGATTTCCAGCGCGTCAGCGACGCCGGGGTCGATGGCATCTTCACCAATCGCACGGGTGCGCTGTTGCGCTTTTATGGGCGAGGGGTGCCGCAGGACGAGGCGATATTGTTGAAGTCCGGGGGCTATTGAGCCTCTGGTCGATTGCCCTGGAGGCGGCGTAGACTCTGGCGTCTACTTGATACGGACTTCCTCCCCATGACGCTATCGCTGCTGTTCGCCGTGCTCGCTTCCGGCTTCATTTATGGCATCACACCGGGCCCTGGCGTGCTGGCCGTGCTGGGGATCGGCGCTACCCGTGGTCGTCGTGCTGGCGCCGGCTTTTTGTGCGGTCATCTGTTGGGGGATGTGCTCTGGTGCAGCACCGCGCTGGTGGCGATCGTCGGCGCGCGGCAGATCGGCAGTTCGGTGTTCGACATACTCGGCCTGATCAGCGGCCTGTACCTGTTCTGGCTCGGCCTTCGTGCATTGCGCAGCCGTCCGGGCGCCGCGGGTGGCGAGCAGGGCACGGTACGCCAGCCGTTCTGGCACGGTGTGGTGTTCGGTTTGACCAATCCCAAGGCATACCCGGTGGCCGTGGCGACCTTCACCGCGCTGCTCTCCAGCCGCGCGGAAGCGCTGGACTGGTCGATGCTGCCGGCGCTGATCGCGCTGAGTTTCCTCGGTGGCCTGGTGGCGTACCTGATCCTGATCGTGGTGGTGGGCGCGCGGCACGTGCGCACGGTGTATACCCGCTACGAACTGTGGATCACCCGGGCGTGCGGGCTGATGTTCATTGGCTTTGCGGTGAATGCCTTGCTGCATGCGCTGCCGGGGCTGATTCCACGGCGCGGCTGATGTAGGAGCGGGGGGGGGGGGGGGGCGGGGGGGGGGCGCCCCCCCCCCCCCCCCCAAAAAAACTAGTAAACGCCGCCGGAAGTGGGCTGTGCCACCTGCCCATCCTTGAACTTCGCCGCCAACCCCTGCAACCCGCGCATCAGCACGGTGGTATCCACACCCACCGCAACGAATTTCGCGCCCAGTTCGATATAGCGCCGCGCGAGCTTCTCATCCGCGCTGAGAATCCCCGCCGCCTTGCCGGCCTTGTTGATCCGCGCGATGGCGTCTTCGATCGCCGCCTGCACGTCGGGATGCCCCGGGTTGCCACGATGGCCCATCGACGCGCTCAGGTCCGCCGGGCCGATGAACACGCCGTCGACACCGTCCACCGCGGCGATCTCGTCCAGGTTGGCCAGGCCTTCCTGGTTTTCGATCTGCACCAGCAGGCACATCTGCGCATCGGCGTGATCAAGGTAGCCGGGGATGCTGTTCCAGCGCGAAGCCCGCGCCAGGGCGCTGCCGACGCCACGCACACCCTGCGGCGGGTAGTGGATGGCGCGTACAAGCTGGCGGGCCTGCTCGGCGCTTTCCACCATCGGCACCAGCAGCGTCTGCGCGCCGATGTCGAGGACCTGCTTGATCAGCGCGGTATCGCCGATCACCGGGCGGATGATCGCCTCGCTGGCGTAAGGCGCCACGGCCTGCAACTGCGCGAGCATGCCGCGCAGGTCATTCGGCGCGTGTTCGCCGTCGATCAGCAGCCAGTCGAAGCCGGCGTTGGCCGCCAGTTCCGCGCAGTAGGCATCGGCCAGACCGAGCCACAGGCCGATCTGCGCCGAGCCCTCGCTCAGGCGTTGTTTGAAGCGGTTGACGGGCATGTCCATGGGACGCTCCTGATCAGACGAAACGGCAGGCGATAGAGCCGAGCATGTCGTAGTCGACGTGGAAGGTGTCGCCCGGGCGCGCGGCCACCGGACGGGTGAACGAGCCGCCGAGGATGATCTGCCCGGCTTCCAGGGTGACGTCGTACGGCGCCAGTTTGTTGGCCAGCCACGCCACGCCCTTGGCCGGGTGGTTGAGCACCGCGGCGGAGACGCCGGACTCCTCGATCACGCCGTTGCGGTAGAGCACCGCCGGCACCTTGCGCAGGTCGATATCGGTCGGCCGCACCGGCCGGCCGCCCATCACCACGCCGGCGTTGGCGGCGTTGTCGGAGATGGTGTCGAAGACCTTGCGGGTGACCTGGGTCTGCGGGTCGACCTGGTGGATGCGCGCGTCGATGATTTCCAGCGCCGGGATCACCCATTCGGTGGCGTCGAGCACGTCGAACACGGTGACGTTCGGGCCTTTCAGCGGTTTGCCGAGGATGAACGCCAGCTCCACTTCCACCCGCGGCACGATGAAGCGTTCGAACGGAATGTCGCTGCCTTCTTCGAACAGCATGTCGTCGAGCAGCGCGCCGTAGTCCGGCTCGGTGATGTTCGACGACACCTGCATGGCGCGGGAGGTCAGGCCGATCTTGTGACCGACCAGCTTGCGCCCGTCCTTGATCTTCTGCGCGACCCAGGCGCGCTGGATGGCGTAGGCGTCCTCGATGGTGATGCCGGGGTGTTCCAGGGAGAACTGGCGCACCTGTTCGCGGTTGCGTTCGGCCCGGTCCAGTTGGGCCGCGGCGCTGAGGATCTGGCTGTGGTCGAGCATGATCGAATCTCTTACTGAGGGTTGACGGTGGCGGCGTTGGTGCGCAGCACCAGCAGGCCGCCGAGTGTGATGAAAACGGCCAGCACGTACAGGGCGAGGCTGGCGCTGTGGGTGGTGTCGCGCATCCAGCCGATCAGGTAAGGGGCGGAGAACGAGGCGATGCTGCCCAGGGAACTGATCAGGCCGATGCCCGCCGCCTGGGTGGTGTTGGACAGGAAGGCCGGCGGCAGTTGCCAGAACATCGGCAGTGCGGCGCTGGCGCCCATGCCGGCGATGATCAGGCCTCCCATCACCAGGATGGCGTTGTCCGGCGCAATACCGGCCACGGCGATCCCGAAGGCGGACATCAGCAACGGCACGCAGAGGTGCCAGCGGCGTTCGCGGCGGCGGTCCGAGGAGCGACCGCAGGCGATCATGAAGAAGCAGCCGGCCAGGTACGGTACGGCGCTGAGCAGGCCGACGCGGCCGTCGCTGCCGATGCCGGCGCCGTGGATCAGGGTCGGCATCCAGAAGGCCAGGGTGTTCACCGCCAGCATCACCGCGCAGTACACCGCCACCAGCAGCCAGACCCGCACATCGCTGAAAAGCCCGCCGAAGGAGGTGATCGACTTGCGTTGTTCTTCCTGGTTGAGCTCTTCGCGCAGGCCGCGTTTCTGCTCGTCGTTCAGCCAGCTGACGCTGTTGAAGTTGTCCGGCAGGCACTTGAGCACTACCAGACCCAGCAGGATGACGGGAGCGCCTTCAAGCAGGAACATCCACTGCCAGCCGCGCAGGCCGGCGGCGTCATGGAACAGTTCGAGGATGCCGCCGGACAGCGGGCCGCCGACCACACCGGCCATCGGCACGGCGATGGCGAACAGCGCGGTGATCTGCGCGCGGCGACGGGCCGGGTACCAACGGTTGAGGTAGACCAGAATGCCCGGGAAGAAGCCCGCCTCGGCCACGCCCAGGAGGAAGCGCAGAACATAGAAACCGGTGGAGGTTTCCACCAGCAGCATGCTGGTGGACAGGGCGCCCCAGACCACCATCAGCGTGGCGATCCAGCGACGCGGGCCGACACGGTCCAGGGCCATATTGCTCGGCACGCCGAACATTGCGTAGGCGATGAAGAACAGGCCGGCGCCGAAGCCATACACCGTGTCGCTGAAGTGCAGGTCGGTGCTCATCTGCATCTTGGCGAAGCCGATGTTGATGCGGTCCAGGTGGGCGAACAGGTAACACACCAGCAGCAACGGCATCAGCCGCCAGGTGATGGTGGAGTGGGTCGAGTCTTGACGCCCGAGTGCTACGGTATCTGCGGTATTGGCTGTGCTCATGATTTTTTCTTTTTTGTCAGAGTGGCCGTGGGTGTTACAGGCGGGAGGGTTCAGCCCGCCTGGTTGTTGAGAAACGCGTGGACGTTGTTCTGCTTGAAGTTCAGTTGCGGGTGCAGCTCGATCATTTCGAACGACAGCGCCAGCAAGCGCTCAGCCTGCAGCGCGGCGAAGTGCTCGGTGATGACCGCGAACAGTTGCTCGGCGACCTGGGTACGGGTTTCCAGGTCACGGCCATGGCCGACTTTCAGGGTCATGTGGACGAAGGCGTAATCGTGCTTGCCGTCGGCCATGCGCCAGGTGTCCAGGCGCACCGCGCGGCTGCGGATGCCGCCGAGCGGAAACACGCCGCTGGCGCCGAGGGTGGCGTGGACTTTTTCGAACAGGCCCGGCAGGTCGGCCTGCTGTTCGATGTTGTCGGTGATTTCAGCGATGAAGTGCGGCATGGGAACTCCTTGGGAAATCAGACCGGGAAGATCGCGTTGATCTGACCGGTGCCGGAGCTGCCGAAGGCTTCGGTCAGCACTTCCACCGGCTTGTCGTAGTCGGCGCCGCCGAGCAGGCCGAGCAGCATCGCGGTGTCGTGCATGCCGCCTTCGCCGTAGCAGTGCGCGGCGTAGTCGGGGAGCATCGCGCAGAACTCTTTGAAGCGACCTTGCTTCCACAGCTCCACCACGCGCATGTCGACTTGCTTGTCGAACTCGCGGGTCCAGTTGTGGATGTTGGCTTCGGCGTTGCGGTCGTCGGAGAAGCGGTGGGACAGCGAGCCGGAGGCCAGCACCAGCACCTTGCGGTCGCTCTTCTCGATGGCGCGGCGGACCGCGGCGCCGAACGCCAGGCTGTCTTCCAGGCGGTGCCAGGCGCACCAGGCGGCGATGGAAACGACCTTCAGGCGCTCGCTTTCCGGCACGCCCATGTGCATGTAGCGCATCGGCACCAGGGTGCCGTATTCCAGCTCCAGGCTCGCGATGTTGTGGGCCTGGGTACGCACGCCGGCGGCGTTGGCTTCGGCGGCGATCAGTTCGCCCAGCTCGGGGCAGCCGGGGTATTCGAATTCCATGTCCTTGATGAAATGCGGCAGCTCGTTGCTGGTGTAGACACCCTTGAAGTGCTCGCCGCAGTTGATGTGGTACGCGCTGTTGACCAGCCAGTGCACATCGAACACCACCGCGGTGTCGGCGCCCAGTTCGCGGGCCCGGCGACCGATTTCCTTGTGCCCGGCGATGGCCGCCTCACGGCAGCCGTGGTGCTTGCCCGGCAGTTCGGACAGGTACATCGAGGGGACGTGGCAGACTTTGGCTGCCAGGACGACTTCGCCCATGATGGAACTCCTGATTCTGTTGTTCTTCTTTTGTTCTCGCACGGGAATCCCCTGTAGGAGCGAGCTTGTCGGAGCGCCGAACCGTCGCGAAGGGCTGCGCAGCAGCCCCAAACCGGTGTTACCAGGATTTGCGACCGCTTCGCGGTCGTTCGCGAGCAAGCTCGCTCCTACAGGAGGGGAGTTGCTAGCCCTTACACACCCCAGCGCGGAATGTGGTGGCTGCCCATCGAGATGCACACGTTCTTGATTTCGGCGAACACTTCGAAGCTGTACTGACCGCCTTCGCGACCGGTGCCCGAGCCCTTCACGCCGCCGAACGGCTGGCGCAGGTCGCGGACGTTCTGGCTGTTGATGAACACCATGCCGGCTTCGATGCCGCGGGCCAGGCGGTGGGCCTTGCCGATGTCCTGGGTCCAGATGTACGAGGCCAGGCCGTATTCGGTGTCGTTGGCCAGTTGCAGCGCTTCGGCTTCGTCCTTGAACGGGATCAGGCAGACCACAGGGCCGAAGATTTCTTCCTGGGCGATGCGCATCTTGTTGTTCACGTCAGCGAACACGGTCGGCTGGATGAACTGACCTTTGGCCAGGTGCGCCGGCAGGTTGGCCGGACGCTCCAGGCCACCGGCGAGCAGGGTGGCGCCTTCCTCGATGCCGATGCGGATGTAGCCGGTCACCTTGTCGTAGTGGGCCTGGGTGATCATCGAGCCGACCTGGGTTTTCGGATCGGTCGGGTCACCGACGATCAGGCGCTTGGCGCGGGCGGCGAACTCGGCGACGAACTGCGGATACACGCTTTCCTGGATGAAGATCCGGCTGCCGGCGGTGCAGCGTTCGCCGTTCAGCGAGAAGATGGTGAACAGCGCGGCGTCCAGCGCACGCTCCAGATCGGCATCTTCGAAAATCAGCACCGGCGACTTGCCGCCCAGTTCCATGGAGTACTTTTTCAGGCCGGCGGTCTGCATGATTTTCTTGCCGGTGGCGGTGCCGCCGGTGAAGGAAATCGCACGCACGTCCGGGTGCCGGACCAGCGCGTCGCCGGCGGTGGCGCCGTAGCCCTGGATCACGTTCAGCACGCCGTTGGGGATGCCGGCCTCAACGGCCAGGCGACCCAGTTCATTGGCGGTCAGCGGCGACAGTTCGCTCATCTTCAAAACCGCGGTGTTGCCCAGTGCCAGGCACGGCGCGGTCTTCCAGGTGGCGGTCATGAACGGCACGTTCCACGGCGACACCAGGCCACACACACCCACCGGCTGGTACAGGGTGTAGTTGAGCATCTGGTCGTCGACCGGGTAGGTGTGGCCGTCCATGCGGGTGCAGACTTCGGCGAAGAAATCGAAGTTGTGCGAGGCACGCGGGATCAGCACGTTCTTGGTCTGGTGGATCGGCAGACCGGTATCGAGGGTTTCCAGCTCGGCCAGTTTCGGCACGTTCTGCTCGATCAGTTCGCCCAGCTTGCGCATCAGGCGGGCACGTTCCTTGGCCGGGGTGTTGGCCCATTTCGGGAAGGCTTCTTTCGCCGCGGCAACGGCCTGGGCGACTTCCTCGGCACCGCCGCTGGCGACTTCGCCGATGGCTTCGCCGGTGGCCGGGTTGTAGTTGACGAAGGTGTCCTTGCTCTCGACCTCACGGCCGTTGATCCAGTGCTTGATCATGCTGCTCACGCCTCTTTGTTGTACTGAGCGAAGAACTCGGCTTCGCTGACGATTCGGTTGACCAGACGGCCCACGCCTTCCACTTCCACCACCACTTCATCGCCCGGCACCACGTCGGCCAGGCCTTCCGGCGTGCCGGTGGCGATCATGTCGCCCGGTTGCAGGGTCATGAAGCTGGACAGGTATTCGATCAGGTAGGGGATGTCGAAGATCATGTCCGCGGTGGTGCCTTCCTGTTTCAGCTCACCGTTGATCCAGGTGCGCAGGGTCAGCTTCGACGGGTCCGGCACATCGGCCACATCGACGATCCACGGGCCGACCGGGGTGGTGGCGTCGCGGTTCTTCACCCGCAGGTTGGGGCGGTAGTAGTTCTCGAGGTAATCGCGGATGGCGTAGTCGTTGCACACGGTGTAGCCGGCCAGGTACTCGAGGGCGTCCTCGCGCTTGACGTTGCGCGCCGGCTTGCCGATGACGGCCACCAGTTCGCACTCGTAGTGCATGTACTTGATGTTGTCCGGGCGCCAGGTGATCTGGTTGTGGCCGGTGTAGGTGCCTGGCGATTTGACGAACGCCAGCGGCTCGGTCGGCGGCGCGAAGGCCAGCTCGGCGGCGTGGTCGGCGTAGTTCAGGCCCAGGGCGAACATGTTGCCGTTGGCGGGCGGCAGCCATTCGACCTGGTCTTCGGCGATCAGTCGGCCATCGGCCAGGCGCACGGCGTTGTCGGCTTCGACGGTGACCGCGTGGACATCGCCCTGGAAACGGATACGAGCGTGTTTCATCAGTGCGACTCCTCCTCGGCAACGATGGGGTTGGCCAGGCGGCCCAGTCCGGTGATTTCGATTTCGACGTGGTCGCCCGGCTTGACGTCGGCGCGGCCTTCAGGGGTGCCGGTGATCAGCACGTCGCCTTCATGCAGGGTCATGAACTCGGTGATTTCCGCGATCAGTTGCGGGATGCCGCGCACCAGATTGGCGGTGCTGTTCTGCTGGCGAACTTCGCCGTTGATGAACAGGCGGATGTCCAGGCTGTGCGGGTCGGCGATCTGCTCGACGGGCACCAGTTCCGGGCCAATCACGCAGAAGCCGTCGCGGCATTTAGCCTTGACCGCGGGGCGGTAGTAGCTCTCTTCCGGCAGGCTGAACTCGTTGACGATGGTGAAACCGGCAACGTGCTCCAGCGCCTGCTCGGCGCTGACGCGGCTGGCGCGCTTGCCGATAACCACGCCCAGTGCCGGGCCGGCCTGCAGGTGTTCGACGCCCTTTGGATAAACCACCGGCTGGCCGTGGCCATTACGGGTGTTGGGGGTCTTGATGAACAGCACCGGCTTGACCGGTGGCTTCTGGTACGGCGCCTGTTCGAATTCGGCGAGACGCTGTTCCAGCAGCCCCTTGTAGTTCAGCGCAACGCCGAACAGGGTGCCGGTGGCAGCGTCATGCAGGGCACGGCTCATGCTCTTCTCCTGACAAGGGCAGGGCATCGGGTGCCCCGCGGGGGATAATTGTTAATGTGTTAACGTTATAATTAAGATGTTAATGAAATGCAAGCTGCTGTTTCATCCGTGCGGCGTTAAGCTGCGCGCAGAACAACACGCGGTACGACGGGTACAGAGCCATGAGCGATCGCACGCCGATCCCCAACATCAACATCGGTCAGGTCTACGACCAGCGCTACAGCGATTCGGAAGTGCACTACGACAAGCTCGGCAACCTGGCGGGCTTCTTCGGTCGCAACATGCCGGTGCACCGCCACGACCGTTTTTTCCAGGTGCACTACGTCAAGTCGGGCACGGTGCGGGTCTATCTGGATGACCAGCAGTACGTCGAATCCGGGCCGATGTTCTTCCTTACGCCGCCGACCATCCCGCATTCGTTCGTCACCGAGCCGGACGCCGACGGCCACGTGCTGACCGTGCGCCAGCAACTGGTGTGGCAGCTATTGGAAGCCGATCCGGCACTCGCACCGGGCCCGCAAGTGGCGCCGGCGTGCGTGGCATTGACGGGGCTGGAAGGTAATTTCGCGGCTGAGGCGCAGCGGCTCGAACGGCTGTTCGAATTGCTGCATGGCGAAGTGAACGGCGACGAGGCGGGTCGCGGCGCGGCGCTGCACAGCCTGACGCGGCTGATCATGATCAGCCTGTTGCGCCTGTGTGCCCGCTCACTGCCGGCACGCTCCACGCGGCATGAGGACTTGCTGATTTTCCATCGCTTCAACGAGCTGATTGAAGCGCATTACCTCGAGCACTGGCCGCTGTCGCGCTATGCGCAAGGGATTGGCGTGACCGAAGCGCGGCTCAACGACATCTGCCGACGCATCGCCGACCTGCCGTCCAAGCGGCTGGTTCTGGAGCGGCTGATGCAGGAAGCCAAGCGACTGCTGTTGTTCACCGGTAGCTCGGCGAACGAGATCTGCTACAGCCTGGGGTTCAAGGACCCGGCGTATTTCAGCCGGTTTTTCCTGCGGTATGCGCAGGTGACGCCGGGGGAGTATCGGCAGCGGCAGGGCGGGTTACGTTGAGGTGATGGTGTTGTTGATGGCCTCATCGTCGCAGTTTGGCGATGAGGCCGGACAAGTCAGACAGATTTCTCAGCCAGCCACCTTCAACTCAGGCACCGCCACCCGCCGCAGTTTTTCCCGCTCCCCGCGGAAGTGCGGAAGAATGTGTTCCCCCAACCGATACGCCTCTTCCAGATGCGGATACCCCGCCAGGAAGAACACATCGATCCCCAGTTCGTTGTACTCGCGAATCCGCGCCACCACGTTTTCGTAGCTGCCCACCAGCGCCAGCCCCGGCGGAATGCCGATGTAGCCGAACCCCGCCCAGACATTGGGATAGATGAAGAAGTCATCGAACTGACGGCTTTCCTCGCGGCTGCCGTATTCCTCTTCATAACTCAGCTTGCGCGCGCTACGCAGCCCGGCATGCGCCGCCGCGGCCTTGATGGTGTTCTTGGCCACGCCCTCATCGAAGAAGCGCTTGGCTTCGACATGCGCCAGTTCTTCGGTCTCGCGGGTAATGACATCGATGGACAAACCGAAGCGGATATCACTGCGCCCGTACTTCAAGGCCCGCGCGCGGATATCGGCGATCAGCTTGCGAATCTCGTCCGGATGCTCGGCGCGCATCAGGTAGAAATCCGCGTGCTTGGCGGCGAACTCGCGGCCGGCGTTCGATGAGCCGGCGGTGCAGATCAGCGGCAACTCGGCTTTTTTCTGCGGGCCGCGCAGGCCGCCGCCCTGGGCTTTGTAGAAGTGGCCGTCATAGTGGAAGTTTTCCGAATGCCAGTAGCCCTTGACCACATCCATGAACTCGGTGGCCCGCGCGTAGCGTTCGTCGTGGTCGCTGAAATCGCCGACCTGGCGCTGCACGGTGTCGGAACCGCCGTTGATGATGTTCCAGATCAGCCGGTTGCCGGTGGCGCGCTGGTAGGTCGCGGCCTGTTGCGCGGCCACCCACGGCGTGTAGTGGTACGGCTGGAACGCCGCGACGTAACTCAACGTGCGGGTTTCCCGGGCCAGCAGCGAGCACACCGTCCACGGCTCTTCGCCGTAGGGCGCGTTGACCATCAGCACGCCGCCGAAGTTGTTGATCTCGGCGGCCCTGGCGATCTGCCCGAGGTAATCGATGTAGGTGAAGTGGTCGCCGACACTGAAACCGGACACCGCGCCGGTGCTGTCGCCGCCGGCATGCCAGTCGCCGCGGTTGCGCGGGTCGCCGGGGAGGAACTGGGTTTCGCCGTGAAGGGGCAGGCGGGTGAAGAATTCGATACTCATGGCGAAGTCCTTATTGCACGGTGGGGTTGCAGACGGGCGCGACAGGCTGGCCGCTGAACACCTTGCGGGCGAACGGCAGCGAGTCCTTGAGCGAGGCGTTCACCGTCTCGCTGTGGCCCAGGCCCTTGTACAGATGGCCCTCGACCACCGAACCGGCCTTGCAGGCGTCCTGCATCAGCGCCACCTGGGTGGAGGCGGCGGGCGTCTTGTCCTCGGCACCGGTGCCGATGAAGATCGGCTGCGCCAGTTTCAGCGTCGGGTAGCTGACCTGCGCCTGCCAGGCTTTCAGTTGTGCGCCGTCGTTGACCTTGCGGCTGTTGGCCGGAGTCAGGCCGGTGCCGATGACGTCCGAGACCAGCGACGACAGGCAACTGGTGCGCGCCTGTTCGAACAGCGGCAGGGCCTTGTCGGTGTAGAAGTCACGCGGGTTGATGTCCGGGTTGTACTGCTGCGCCGCGAGCAGGGTGTAGAAGCCGTAGGCGAGGGCGGCGTCGACCTTGTTCGGGTCCTGCTCGCCGACGTTCTTCTCGCCGACGGTGTAGATCACGCCGGTGCCGACGCTGCCTTTCAGGCCCAGGTCCGGGGCGTAGGTCGGCGCGTAGGCGGCCGAGGCGAAGGCGCCGGCGCCACCCTGGGACTGGCCGAGCACCAGCACCTTGTTGGCCAGCCCCGGCACGCCGCCGATCACCGCCCGCGCTGCGTCGAGGATGCCGTAGGCGGCCATGCGGTTATTCAGTAGCGGATGGCCGCCGGGTACGCCGAGGCCCTGATAGTCGGTGGCGACGATGGCGTAGCCCTCGCTCAGCCAGCGCGCCAGGTACTGCACGTCACGGTAGGAACGCCCGGCCCAGGACGGCGCGCAGATATCCGCCACGCCAACGGTGCCGTGGCCCCAGGTGACCACCGGCCAGCCGCCTTCCGGCGCCTTGCCCTGGGGAATGAACAGCGCGCCGGACACCGCGACCGGGGTCTTGCCGTCGATGCCGTCGGTGGAGCTGTAAAGAATGCGCAGTTGCTTCGCCGAGCCGGGCAGGGCGAGGGTGTTTTCCAGTGGCTCGCTGCGCAGCAGCTTGCCCGGTGTCGCCGGAATGGCCTTTTCCCAGGTGTAGAACGCCGAGACACGGCCATCGCCTTGCTGCGGGTCGGGTTTTGGTGCGTAGGTGTCGGCGGCGAAGGCGCTGAGGGAGAGGGTCAGCAGACTCAGCCCGAAGGCCAGCTTGTGCGGGAGTTTCATGAAGGGTCCTTGAAGAAAAGGCAGTCCCCAGCCTTAGAGCGAAACCCATGCCAATTGTCTGGAAATAGCCTGTAAGCCACGGATTGCGGGGCTTTCAGAAGAAATACGGAAGCGCCACTGTTGCCTGGCGTGCTGGCCGTTGAGCAACGGGTGTTGCCCGGTTGCTGCTGGGGCAGCAGTTTGATGTGTTAGCTGTTTTTGGAATATTCAAATGCAAATTAATAATTATTTGTTCTAATTTGTTTCGTGCACTATGAAGGCGCGCCACCCATGCCAGGAATGCCTTTATGTCGCTGCTTACCCATCCCAACGCTCGCGAACTGACCAAATCCGTTCGCGCCACCGTACTGGTGTTCAAGGACCCTCGGTCCCAGGAACTGCTCAGCCGCATCGAGCGCCTGGCGCCCAGCGAAGCCAACACGCTGATCATCGGCGAGACCGGTACCGGCAAGGAGCTGGTGGCGCGCCATATTCATCAATTGAGCCGACGCGGTCGCGAGCCGTTCGTCGCGGTCAACTGCGGGGCCTTCGCCGAAAGCCTGGTGGAGAGCGAACTGTTCGGCCACGAGAAGGGCGCCTTCACCGGCGCCACCAACGCCAAGGCCGGCTGGTTCGAGGCGGCCAACGGCGGCACTTTGTTCCTCGATGAGATCGGCGATCTGCCGCTGAACATGCAGGTCAAGTTGCTGCGGGTGCTGCAGGAGCGCGAAGTGGTGCGCCTCGGCTCGCGCACGCCGGTGCCGATCAACGTGCGGCTGGTGGCGGCGACCAACGTCAACCTGGCCGACGCCGTGGTGGCGGGGAATTTCCGTGAAGACCTGTTCTACCGCCTGCACGTCGCGACCATCCGCCTGCCGCCACTGCGCGAGCGGCCCGGCGATATCCTGCCGCTGGCCGAGTTCTTCGTCGAAGAACACTGCCAGCGCCTCGGCTACAGCCGCGCCAGCCTCAGCCCGGAAAGCGAACGCAAGCTGCTGGCGCACAGTTGGCCGGGCAACATCCGCGAGCTGGAAAACGCTATTCACCACGCCTTGCTGGTTTGCCGTCAGCAAGTGGTGCAACCCGGCGACCTGCACCTGGTGGACATGCGTCCGATGGGTGTGCGGGTCGAGGAAAACGCACTGCCGCTGCGCCTGCCGGCCGCGCCGCCGGATCTGGAAGCAGCGCTGACCGCGCTGTTCGAGCAGAACATCCCGGACCTCTACGAGCACATCGAAGAAACCGTGTTCCGCACCGCCTACCGGTTCTGCCACGGCAACCAGTTGCAGACCGGGCGGCTGCTGAACATCAGCCGCAATATCGTCCGGGCCCGCCTGGAGAAAATCGGCGAACTGCGCCGCAGCGACGCGGCGCAGATCTGATCAGATCAGGCGGGTCAGCAGCCAGTACAGGCTGCCCGACAGCAGGATCGAGATCGGCAGGGTCAGCACCCAGGCCATCGCCAGGTTGAGGATGGTCCGGCCCTGCAGGCCCGAACCGTTGGCCACCATGCAGCCGGCGACCCCCGACGACAACACGTGGGTGGTCGACACCGGCAGGCCGAAATGGTCCGCCGCGCCAATGGTGCACATCGCCACCAACTCGGCGGAGGCACCCTGGGCGTAGGTCAGATGGGTCTTGCCGATCTTCTCGCCCACCGTCACCACGATCCGTTTCCAGCCGACCATGGTGCCCAGCCCGAGGGCAATGGCCACGGCCACTTTGACCCACAGCGGAATGAAGCGGGTGGCGTCGTCCACTTGCTTCTGGAACAGGTGCACGGTGCGCCGGGTGTCGGGATCGACATCCAGCAGCTTGTGCTTGTCCATCAGGCGGATCGCCTCGCTGGTCAGGTACATGTCGTTGCGCACGTTGCCCATGGCTTCGGCCGGAATACCGGCCAGCGAGCCATAGCTGCCGACCTGGCTGCCGATAGTGCCGGCCAGTTCGGCCAATGCGGGAATCAGTTCCGGGCTGGGGGCGGGGCTGCGGATGAACGTGGTCAGGGTCTGTCGCGCATCGGCCGGTGCCGCCTGCGTGGCATGGCTGGCCAGCGCCGCGCGGGTGGTCTCGGCCATCGCCACGAACTGCTGCGATTGTTCCGCCGGCATGGTGCGGTTCAGCGCGTAGGCCATCGGCAGGGTGCCGACCAGGATCAGCATGATCAGGCCCATGCCTTTCTGCCCGTCATTCGAACCGTGGGCGAAGGACACCCCGGTGCAGGTGACGATCAGCAGGCCGCGAATCCACCACGGCGGTGGCGTGTTACCCACTGGCGCCTGGTACAGCGCCTTGTGCTTGACCAGCTTGCGCAAGGCCAGCAACAACAGCGCGGCGCAGGCGAAACCGATCAGCGGCGAAAACAGCAGCGAATAGCCGACCTTGCTGGCTTGGGTCCAGTCGACGCCACTGGTGCCGTCGCGACCGTGCATCAGCGCATTCGCCACGCCGACGCCGATGATCGATCCGATCAGGGTGTGGGACGAAGACGCCGGCAAACCCAGCCACCAGGTGCTCAGGTTCCAGATGATCGCCGCCAGCAGCAGGGCGAAAACCATGGCAAAGCCGGCCGAGGAGCCGACCTGTAGGATCAGCTCAACCGGCAGCAGGGCAATGATGCCGAACGCCACGGCGCCGCTGGAAAACAGCACGCCGAGGAAATTCCAGCAGCCCGACCAGACCACCGCGAAGCGCGCCGGCAGCGAGTGGGTATAGATCACCGTGGCGACGGCGTTGGCGGTGTCGTGAAAGCCGTTGACGAACTCGAAGCCCAGGGCGATCAACAGCGCCAGGCCGAGCAGCAGGAACGGGGTCCAGGTGGTGATCACCGTGCCGCTGGCATCGATGTCGCGAAACAGGCTCCAGGCGGTGTAGAGCAGGGCGCCGATCAACAGGCTGAAGAACAGGACGGTAGGGGTACGGCTCGAACGCGTCTTGAGAGGGGATGCAACGTGCGCGTCCACGGGGGGGATAGCGCTGGTCTGGGTCGTCATGAGAGGGTCCGGGGTGGAATTTCAGGCTCATGCCTGGCACAAAGCCAGCATACAATTGCCTTCAGCAGCCACCCTGACGGGGATCAACGAAACCCCATGGGCAATCGCTAAGCTCAGCGGCAACCAGAAGGACGCCCCGTGAATCTTCACCTCACTCCCGCCAGCGCGGAACACCTGCCTTTCGCCCGTGACCTGACCCGGCGCGGGATGCTGCGCTACTACTGCCAGTACGACCTGCTGTGGCTGGATGAGGCATTCGACCAGGCCTGGAACTGGCGTGAGCAATGGCGGGTGATGGACGGCGAGGTGCTGGTGGGTTTTTGCAGCCTGAGCCAGGACGGCAAGGCGCTGTATATCCGCGAATTGCATATAGTCGAGTCGGCCCGGGGCCAAGGTATTGGCGCTTGGGTGTTGCGGGAACTTGACGCCTGGGCTGCGCAGCGGCGGTTGCAGTGTCTGCGCTTGACCGTGTTCAAGAGCAATCCGGCCCGCCACCTCTATCTGCGCGAAGGCTTTGTAGAGCAGGGCGAGGACGAATGTTTCGTGCGTATGCAACTAACGTCGCATTGACCCGCATCGAAAGGGGCAGGGCGTCTTGTGCTGCAAATCGCATCCCGTGCATAGTTCAAGATTGTTGACGGCGCAGCGGATGTGCCGGGTTTTCTACCCTTTAGTGGGTGTATTGCAAAGGAATATGTATTCAAATGAAGGGAATAGGATTACGTCTCAGGGCAGAGCGCGAGCGGTTGGGTCTCACCCAGCGAGCTTTCGGTGACATCGGTGGCGTGGAGCCCAACGCTCAAGGCAAGTATGAAAGCGGCGAACGTACGCCGCGGGCTGATTACCTGGCCGCAGTGGCGGCCAACGGCGTCGATGCCCTCTATGTACTGAGCGGGGTGCCGACCCCGGCAGTGCTGGACAATCTGCGTCCCGGCGAGAATCACCTGTTGGACTGCTACCGGCGGCTACAGCCCGCAGATCAGCAGGCTGTAAGACATTTGCTTGAGAGTCTGGCAGGAACAATTCCAAAGCCTGTAGGCAAAGTGGTATCTGCCTGATCAGACAAGTGGCGTTTTCGTAGTCGAATTTATGTAATTTGACGTCATATTTGTGACGCATTCTGTTAGGTCCACCACGCAATTTTTTGATAAGGTGGCGGGATCCAATTCAGACCGTAAGGCGAGGTGTCTGCTTGATTAGGGTTCTGGTGGTCGATGATCACGATCTGGTTCGTACCGGTATTACCCGCATGCTGGCCGACATCGACGGTCTGCAGGTAGTGGGCGAGGCCGATTCCGGTGAAACGGCGCTGAAGGTCACCCGCGAGCTCAAGCCCGATGTGGTCCTGATGGACGTGAAAATGCCCGGTATCGGCGGCCTTGAAGCGACCCGCAAACTGTTGCGCAGCCACCCTGACATCAAGGTGGTTGCAGTGACCGTCTGCGAGGAAGATCCGTTTCCCACGCGCCTGTTGCAGGCCGGTGCCGCTGGCTATCTGACCAAGGGCGCCGGTCTCGACGAAATGGTCCAGGCCATTCGTCTGGTTTTCGCCGGCCAGCGCTACATCAGTCCGCAGATCGCCCAGCAACTGGCGCTCAAATCCTTCGAGCCCAAGAACGCCTCGCCGTTCGACAGCCTGTCGGAACGGGAGATCCAGATCGCACTGATGATCGTTGGTTGTCAGAAGGTCCAGATCATTTCCGACAAGCTGTGCTTGTCGCCGAAAACCGTGAACACGTACCGTTACCGGATCTTCGAGAAACTTTCGGTCACCAGCGATGTGGAACTCACCTTGCTGGCCGTCCGCCACGGCATGGTTGACGCCAACCTCTGAACATGACCCCCGCGTTTGATCCAAGTGCTTTTCTAGCGACCTGCAGCGGCCGTCCGGGTGTCTACCGGATGTTCGACGCGGACGGCCGCCTGCTTTATGTCGGCAAGGCCAAGAACCTCAAGAAGCGCCTGGCCAGCTACTTCCGCAAGACCGGCCTGGCGCCGAAGACGGCGGCGTTGGTTGGTCATATCGCTCAGGTCGAGACCACCATCGTCGCCAGCGAAACCGAGGCCCTGCTGCTTGAGCAGAACCTCATCAAGGAATGGCGCCCGCCCTACAACATCCTGCTGCGCGACGATAAGTCCTATCCCTATGTCTTTCTGTCTGACGGCGCTTTCCCACGGCTGGGCATTCACCGTGGCGCCAAGAAACAGAAGGGCAGGTACTTCGGACCTTATCCCAGCGCTGGGGCGATCCGCGAAAGCCTGAGCCTGCTGCAGAAAGCGTTTCATGTTCGTCAGTGCGAGGACAGCTACTACGCCAACCGCACCCGGCCTTGCCTGCAGTACCAGATCAAGCGTTGCAAGGCGCCTTGCGTCGGTTTTGTCGAGCCAGAAGAGTATGCCGAGGACATACGTCACTCGGTGATGTTCCTCGAGGGGCGAAGCCACCAACTGACCAACGAACTCAATGCCGACATGGAAAAGGCCGCGATGAGCCTGGCCTTCGAAAAGGCCGCCGAGCTGCGCGACCAGATCGCCCTGCTGCGCCGCGTCCAGGACCAGCAAAGCATGGAGGGTGGCAGTGGCGATGTGGACGTGGTGGCGGCCTTCGTCAACCCGGGCGGCGCCTGTGTCCACCTGATCAGCGTGCGTGGCGGGCGAGTGCTGGGCAGCAAGAATTTCTTTCCCCAGGTGGGCATCGAGGAGGAGGTGGCCGAAGTCATGTCGGCCTTCCTCGCCCAGTACTACCTGGGTAACGCCGAGCGCGAGCTGCCGGCGGAATTGATCGTCAACGTGGTGCACGAGGACTTCGACGCCTTGCGCTCGGCGCTGGAAACCCTGCGCGGTCGCGAGCTGGCCATCAGCCACCGGGTTCGCGGAACCCGCGCCCGCTGGCAGCAACTGGCCGTGACCAACGCCGAACAGGCATTGGGTGCGCGCCTGGCCAACCGTCAACATATGGCGTCGCGCTTCGAGGCGCTGGCCGAAGTGCTGGGCTTGCCGGAAGTGCCGCAGCGCCTGGAGTGCTACGACATCAGCCACTCCAGCGGCGAAGCCACCGTGGCGTCCTGCGTGGTGTTCGGCCCGGAAGGACCGCTGAAGTCTGACTACCGTCGCTACAACATCGAAGGCGTGACTGCCGGCGACGACTACGCCGCCATGCAACAGGCCCTGACCCGGCGCTTCGGTCGGATCAAGGATGGCGAAGGCAAACTGCCGGACGTCTTGCTGGTGGACGGCGGCAAGGGCCAGTTGAACATGGCCCGCGATGTCATGCAGGCGCTGGCCGTGCCGGACCTGACCCTGCTCGGCGTGGCCAAGGGCGTGACCCGCAAGGCCGGCTTCGAGACGCTGTACCTCAACGACGTCCAGCACGAATTCACCCTGCGCGGCGACTCGCCGGCGCTGCACCTGATCCAGCAGATTCGCGATGAAGCCCACCGCTTCGCCATCACCGGCCACCGTGCCCGGCGTGGCAAGGCGCGGCGTACCTCGAGTCTGGAAGATGTGGCGGGCGTCGGGCCAAAACGCCGTCGCGACCTGCTCAAACACTTCGGTGGCTTGCAGGAATTATCCCGCGCCAGCGCGGAAGAAATCGCCAAGGCACCGGGAATCAGCAAAAAGCTCGCCGAGTCGATTTATGACAGCCTGCATAGCGAGTAGAATGCCCGCTCACCTCGCAGCCAGTTGTCCCGATGAATATTCCGAATCTGCTTACCGTTCTTCGTGTCCTGCTCATCCCGATCTTCATTCTGCTGTTCTACGTGCCGTATCACTGGAGCTACGTAGCCGCCAGTAGCGTATTCGCCATTGCCGCCGCCACTGACTGGCTCGACGGCTACCTGGCGAGGCGCCTGGAGCAGAGCACGCCGTTCGGGGCCTTCCTCGACCCGGTGGCCGATAAGCTGATGGTCGCGGTGGCGCTGGTGCTGTTGGTGCAGGTTCACGCCAACTTGTGGCTGACCTTGCCGGCGGCGGTGATCATCGGTCGCGAGATCGTCGTTTCCGCATTGCGCGAGTGGATGGCCGAGATCGGGGCGAGGGCGCATGTGGCGGTGTCGAACCTGGGCAAATGGAAGACCGCGGCGCAGATGCTGGCGCTGGTCATCTTGCTGGCCAACCCGGCGACGCTCAGCACCTGGGTGGTTCTGGGTTATGCCTTGTTGATTATCGCCGCGGGCCTGACCCTCTGGTCGATGGTGCAGTACCTGCGGGCCGCCTGGCCGCACCTGCGGGAAGGTTCAGAAAAAAAATAAAACTTTTTTGAATCAAGGGGTTGACGAAATATTTCAAAACTATAAAATGGCCACCATCAAGACGACGCGGGAATAGCTCAGTTGGTAGAGCACGACCTTGCCAAGGTCGGGGTCGCGAGTTCGAGTCTCGTTTCCCGCTCCAAACATGGCGCTACAGGATTCAATAGAGTGCTGTAGCCAAGAAAAAAGGACCTTCGGGTCCTTTTTTCGTTTCTGCCGAAACCGCTGAAAACCACCAGTATCCGCGCATTTTAAGTACACGATTAAGTACACGAATTCGGTGCCTGATCCGGTGGGATGCTGAAGCGGATTGACGCTGGAGTTGCTTGGGCAATATGACAAGCATCTGGTTCCTGACCCAGTTCAGGAGCTTGTTATGCCACTTTCTGAAATGGCCGTCCGGCATGCCCGGGTCACCGGCACCGCTTACGCCCTCACCGACGCCGATGGGCTGTCCCTGTACGTTTCTGCAGGTGGCAGCAAGATCTGGCATTTCCGCTATTACTGTTTTTCAGCAGGTTATGAGCTGTAGTCATAACTTGAGGAAGGGTGTGTGGCGACTGCATCTGTCCCGATTCTGGCAGTGGTCGATGGTGCCCTTCCCGGGCATTCCTATATTCTCCCTGCGAGCCCCTTCGCGCCTGGACCCGAGCATGCAAATCGATGAAGAACTGACCCTGAAGAAGCTGGAAATCTTCCTCGCGTTCATGCACAGCGGCAATCTCGCCCGCGCCGCCAGCGAGCTGGAGACCAGCAGTGTCAGCGTGCATCGGGCTATCCATTCGCTGGAGAACGCCCTGCGTTGCCCGCTGTTCAAGCATGAAGGGCGCAAGCTGACGCCGCTGGAAAGTGCCTATGTGCTGGAGGAAAAGGCCCGCAAGCTGATCCAGGACGCCAGCGAGATGGTGCGCCTGACCCGCGAGGCCGCGGGGTTCTCGTCCGAGCGCTTCAAGCTCGGCGCGTTGTATTCGCTGACGGTGAAGACCGTGCCGCAACTGGTCATGGGCCTGAAGCTCAGGCGCAGCGAGCTGAACATTGATCTGACCCTGGGCTCCAACGTCGATCTGTTGTACCGCCTGAAGAACTTTGAACTGGACGCCATTCTGGTTTCGCTGGATGAAAGCACCAGCGACCCGGCGTGCGAGCAGTTGCCGCTGTTCTCCGATGACATCTTCCTGGCCGTGCCCACCGATTCGCCCTTTGCCCTGAAAGAGGAAGTGGACCTGGCCGATCTCGCCGGCTCGACCTTCATCACGCTGACCCAGGGTTTTGCCACCCACCGCGACGGTGTGCGGGTGTTCGAGCAGGCCGGGTTCAAGCCCAACGTGGCCATGCAGGTGAACGATATCTTCACCTTGCTCAGCATGGTCAGTTCAGGGGTTGGCTACGCCTTGCTGCCGGGGCGGATTTCGGCGGTCTATGAGAACCGCGTCAAGCTGATTCCGCTGCAGCCGCGCTATCGCCTGCAGCAGCATATCGGCGCGGTGTTTCTGAAGAGCCGGGAGCGCGACCCGAACCTGCTGGCGCTGGTCGCCGAATGCCGCATGTACAGCCGCCGCAGCGAAGGCTGACGCGACGACGCCCCGGTGCGTGGCCGGGGCGTCGGGAACTGCGAAGGCGTGTGTCAGCCGACCAGGGCGCGCACGCAGAAATACAGGATTGACGGACCCATCAGGCAACCCAGGCCGGTATGGAAGGTGGCGGTCAGGGCGCCGTAGGGCACCAGGCGCCGGTCCGTCGCCGCCAGCCCCGCGGTTACCCCGCTGACGGTGCCGGCCAGGCCACCGAAGACCATCGCCGAGCGTGGGTTGTCGAGGGCCAGCAGGCGCGCCGAGACCGGGGTGAAGACCATCACCAGGATCGCCTTGATCAGGCCGGTGGCGATGGACAGCGCCATCACATCCGAACTGGCACCCAACGCTGCACCGGTCACCGGCCCGACGATGTAGGTCACTGCACCGGCTCCGATGGTGGTCATGCTCACCGCATCGCGGTAGCCGAAGCTCCAGGCAACTGCGGCGCCGACGATAAAGGGCAGGACGGTGCCGAGGAGCAGGGCGACCACACCGATCATCCCGGCCTTGCGTGCTTCGGTAGCCTGCACCTCGAAGGCTGTGGCAACGATGGCGAAGTCACGCAGCATGGCGCCACCCATCAAGCCGATCCCGGAAAACAGGGCCAGGTCGGCCAGGCCTTTCTGGCCGCCGGTGAGGTTGCCGCCGACCCAGGCCAGCACCAGGCCGATGACGATGGCGATGGCCGAGCCGTGGACCCGGCCCAGGGTCAGGTAGCGTGACAGCAGAACCGAGATCCACATCACCCCGCCGACAATGGCGAACGCGGTGATCAGGCTGTTGTGTTCCAGTGCATTGACGATGAGATCGGGCATGTCAGCGGCCTCCTGCCGGGACGACGGTGGCGTCAGTTTCGACGCACTCCTTTTCCAGCGGTTCCCCGCGGTGGGTGCGACTGATCAGGGCGATGGTCGCGCCACACAGCAGCACTGCGCCGACGGCGGCCAGCAGTGCCACCGGGCCGCCATGCAGGGCGGTGACGACGTTCTGCTGGGCGGCCATGGCGACCACGATGGGAATGTACATCGCGCCCCAGAAGCCGACGCCCAGTTCGCATTCCTTGCTCATGCCACCGTTGCGATGCATGTACAAACGGGCACAGATCAGCAGGATCATGGCGATCCCGACACCACCGACATTCGATTTGACGCCCAGCAGGGTGCCGAGAAAGTCACCGATGATGACACCGGCAAGTGTGCATATGGCCAGCAGGGCCACTCCGTAAATGATCATTGTTGTTGTCCTCGCGTTGAGTCGAAGTTGCTTGTTGTTGTTCTTCGAACGGCACGGCAGTTATCGGGTTGAGCTCACCTCCCTGCGCAGCAGCGCATCCAGGGTATCGGCGCGGGTGTCCTGGCAGGTGACCACCGTCCCGGAGTTGAAGACAGGCCTGGCCAGGCCGGCGAGCACGCCGCCGGGTGGCATTTCCACCAGCAGACGCACCCCGCGCTCCCAGGCCGTGCGAACGGCACCGGCCCAGTCGACGCGGCGGCACATGTTGAACGCCAGGTCGTCGCGCAGGGCCTGCGGGGTATGCAGCGGCCTGGCGCAGGTGCTGCTGAGAAAGATGATGCCGGGCTGGCGCAGGGGCACCGAGGCAAAGGCCTGCGCCAGTTCCGCAGCCGGGGCATCCAGCAGCCGGCAGTGCGACGGCACGCTCATGGCCAGGCGTTTGGCGCAGCGCGCCCCGAGGGCAAGTGCCTGGTCGGCGACCCGCGCCATGGCCGCATCGCTGCCAGCAATCACGAACTGCTGCTCGGTATTGATATTGGCCAGGAACACCGGCTCGCTGGCGTTGCCGATGAGTTGTTCGACACGGCCCTGATCCAGCCCGATCAGGGCGGTCATGCCGTAGCCGCTGGGGTAGGCGTGCTGCATCAGTTCGCCGCGCAAGGCCACCAGGCGCACGGCGTCGGCATAGTCCAGGGCGCCGGCGATCACTGCCGCCGGATAAGCGCCGATGGACAGTCCGCACACGTAGCCGGGTGGCGGGTTGCGTTGCAGCAGTTGGCGAGCGGCAGCGACCCCGGCCACCAGCAGACACAACTGGACCGCGCGGGTGGAGACCAGTGCTTCACGGCTGTCGAGGCGCAGCAGCGGCTCGCCGAGAACATCGCTGGCTTCTTCCAGGCAGACCCGTCCCGCGGCATCGTCGACCAGGTGCTGAAGCATGCCGGGTCGTTGCGCGCCCTGGCCGGGAAAGGCGAACAGGCTGCTCATGCCGGTTGCTCCGCGAGGTGCCAGGGATCAGCGACCAGGCGTGCGCCGTCGCGATGCTTGAGCAGGACACGTGCGCTATCTGTCACCCACTCGGCCAGCGCCACGGCACCGTTGGGGGTTTCCAGTTGCAGGTCGATCCGGCAGGCCAGGTGCTTGAGTGCGTGGCTCAGCGACCTGGCTGTTGCGCGGTCGAAGGGCGTCGGCGTGCGCAGCAGCAGGTCGAGATCGCTGTCGGCATGCAGCACCGTATGACCGGTTGCCAACTGGTAGGCAACGCCACCCGTGGGGCCCCAGTCCAGACCGGTGCCGTCGAGGATCGGTGTCACCTGCTTCAGGGCAGCCAGCGCTGGGAGATTCGCCGGACCGTTCAGGCGCAGGTCCTCGGGGCGTCGCCGGCAACGCACCGCCTCACGCGGCATCCATGCCGCCAGACGCCGGGCGCGCTCATCGCCGCGAAGACCGACAGGCATCCACCCTTCATCACCGCTGGCCCGCCGTACCACCACCGGAAAGCCAGCGGCCAGCACTTGCCGTGCCCACTCCGGAGCATCGTCGGGCAGTTGCTCCGGGGGCATGCCCCAGAGCAGATCGTGCGCGCCAAAGATCGTGTTCATCCGTCGCTCCCTACACCGGAAAAAACTGCTATCGCCGAACTACCATTGGGCCCGCAATTGCTCGCGTACCCGCGACGACATCGCCCGGTTCGGTGCGCCAAGGCGGCTGCGAAGATCTGTGCTGGTGCCGATATCCAGCACCGCCCGGGCCAGTGATTCGTTGACCTTGGCGATGTCCGCCGCACCGGGCTGCTCGACGCTCTGGACCTTGACCCGGTCCCACAGCAGCCCGAGCGAGGCATAGCTGGCGATGTCATAGGCCATGGGCGGCACCGTGGCGGCCAGGCTTTCCAGCTCCTCGATGCTGCGCAGGGTGATGCGCGCGGCGGCGGCCTTGCCCATGGCGTGGACCATCACACCGTCGTCGTCCAGCGCGATCAGTCGCTGGGCCTGATAACCGTGGGCCAGGAATGCCCCTGACATTGCCTTGCCCACCAGCAGGGCAATGAGCGGATGGCCCGCGAGCCGGGCACGGGCATAGGCGTCGACCGCTCCGGCCAGTGCCTGGTGGATACCCAGCGCTTCCTCGCGACGACCGTAGGCCTGGCTCGGCACATCGACAATGGCGACCAGTATTCGAGGGCTTCCCCCCGCATCCGCCTCGATGGCCTCATCGATGGCCTTGGCCAGCCCCCAGCCTTCCAGCAGCCCGACCTCACCCTGGCGGGCCCGGGGAAACGGGTTGTGCGGGGCCGGGACCACCGCCAGGTAGCGCGCTGGCCGGTTGCCCAGTTCGCCGTCGATGACTTTCACCGAGGCGGGAAAGCCCGGCAGTTCATGGCCGCAGGCCAATGCGTTCAGCCACTCGGTTCCTCGGCTCATTGCAGTTCTCCCTGGTAAATGGTCCGCACACGGCCGGCATCCAGTTGTTCACAGTCGGTGCCGAGCTTGTTCAGAAGCGCGAAAAAATCGGCGTAGCGTCGGCTGCGGGGCAGGGCCGGTTCGCCCGCCGCGACGGCGGCGAGGAGGGCTTGGCGCAGTTGCTCGACATCGTCTGCGACATAGCTGTCGGCCAGCCCGCAGGCATGCCGCTGTTCACCGCCGGTCAGGCTCCAGATAAAGGGCCGGTCGCGGGAGTCGTATTCGTCGATGCCGGCTTCCTGCTCGATCACCTGCGGGCCATTGAGGCCCAGGCGCGCCTCACGGGTGACAATCAGATGACTGCACAACCCGGCGGCGATGGACATGCCGCCAAAGCAGCCGACCGACCCGGCAATCAGACCGATGACCGGCCGGAATTGACGCAGTTCGACGATCGCTGCCTGGATCTCGGCAATGGCGGCCAGACCGAGGTTGGCTTCCTGCAGGCGCACCCCGCCGGTTTCCAGCAGGAGCACGGCGGCGGTGGGAATGCCGTTGCGGTTGTCTTCGACGGCCAGCTCCAGGGCGCCGGCGATCTTGGCTCCGCCGACTTCGCCCATGCTGCCGCCCTGGAACGCGCCCTCGATGGCCGCCACCAGCAGTGGCTGACCGTCCAGGGTGCCCTTGGCAATGACCACACCGTCATCGGCCTGGGGCACGATGCCCTGGCCTGGCAGCCAGGGCGACATCAGGCGATCGAACGGACCGAGCAATTCGCGGAAGCTGCCGGCATCGAGCAACGCCCGTGCACGCTGGCGTGCATCAAGCTCGACAAAGCTGCGGCGGTTCAACAGGCGGGCCAGGTCAGTCATGGGAAATCTCCTCGAAGCCTTGTTCCAGGCGCAGCCGAACGACGCCCGGTGTCGCGCCGAAGTCGTGGATATCGATGTTCATTGCCGGCAGCACCTGCCCGGTGAACAGGCGCTGGAACAACTGCTCCCAGCGCGGCGCGCTGCCGTTGACCGACGTCACCACATTGATCGTCAGCACGCCGTGCACGCCCGGTTCCAGCAGCACTTCAAGATCGCCGGAGCCGACGCAGCCCACCAGGGCACGTCCCGCGCCAGGCTGCCCGGCGGGGAAGGTAAAAGACAGGGTTTCCATGGTCAGAGGCTCCCGACGTTATCAAGGAACAGGCAGGCCGCCAGCAGGTCGGCGGCGCCGCCCGGAGAGGCGTTGAGGGCGAGCAGGCGGGTATCCAGCTCGCGCAGGCGACGGCGTCCGGCCAGGCTGGCGCTGCCACCGGCGTCCAGTACCGCTCGAGCGCCTTGTTGCATGATGTGCAGCCCTTGCGGACCGGCGCGCCAGAGCACGCAGGTATCGTCCAGAGTGGCCATGATTGCCAGCAAGGCGTCGAGGCGCGCGTTCTGTTCTCCCGCGTTGCGGCTGCGGCTGTTCCTGAGTTGCGGCAGGCCGTGGCCGAGCACGGCAGGGAAGCCCGATTGCGCTTCTTCCCGGGCGCCGCGTGCGCCGTAGCGGTGTTTTACCTGAAGGCCGTGGCTGTCCTGTTGCCTGGGTGCAAAACGGTCGTCGATCAGGGCGATACGCCCGGCGCGTGCGGCGACCGCTGCGGCCTCTTCGCCCGACGCGCTCAAGGCGCAGGACGCCACCAGCAGGCCCAGGGCCCAGATCGCGCCACGGTGGGTGTTGACCCCAGCGGTGGTCGCCAGCATCGCGCACTCACCCTCGCGGCCAATATGGCCGAGCGCCTCGCGCAGCGGCTGGCCGACCTCGCCGATGGCCAGTGCAGCCTCGGCCATTTCCTTGAAGCAGGGCCACAATGACAGGGCCGAGGCGTGCATCAGGCCCAGGTGCAGGTCGTTGTGCGCGCCCGTGCCGCGGCGGTCCACCAGCGCTGGTTTGGGCGACAGGTCGGCCTCGTCGATCAGGGCGTCCACCGCCAGGTCGGCGAGCAACTGGGCCAGTGGCAACGGGACTTGAATCAGTGTCGATGCGTTCATTTACCAGCTCCTGAAGCGTGCGGGCGGCTTGTACAGATCCCCGGACCAGTCGACCAGTTCGGCGATGCTCTTCGCCGCCAGCAGCGAGCGGCTGGCCTGGTTGCGCTGAATGCCCAGGTCTTCCGGCAGGGCGATCAGGCCTTCACGGCGCATGCGCAGGGTCTGCTCTGGATCATGGCGCAGCCCGATAGCGGTAATGCCTGCCACCGCAGCGATCATTGCCTGGCGTTCTTCGAGGGAGCGCGCCTTGTACAGGTAGGCGATGCCTTCCTCGGTGAGCAGGTGGGTGACGTCGTCGCCGTAGATCATCACCGGTGCCAGGGGCATGCCGGCTTTTCTGGCCACGTCCACGGCATCCAGGGTCTCGACGAAGGTGGGTTTGCCGCCTTCCTGGAAGGTCTCGACCATCTGCACCACCAGCTTGCGGCCCCGCTCCAGAAGCGTCACCGGCTCGGTCATATCCAGCCAGGCCGGAGTGACATGCCGGCGACCACGCGGGTCGTGGCCCATGTTCGGCGCACCGCCGAAGCCTGCCAGGCGACCCCGGGTAACCGTCGACGAATGCCCGTCGCCGTCCACCTGCAAGGTGGCGCCGATGAACAGATCCACCGCGTACTGGCCGGCCAGTTGGCACATCATCCGGTTGGAGCGCATCGACCCGTCGTGACCGGTAAAGAACACATCAGGGCGCTGCGCTATGTAGTCCTCCATGCCCAGTTCGGTACCGAAGCAGTGCACGCTTTCGACCCAGCCGGACTCGATCGCGGGGATCAGCGTCGGGTGTGGATTGAGCGTCCAGTTGCGGCAGATCTTGCCCTTCAGGCCGAGGGATTCGCCGTAGGTCGGCAGGATCAGTTCGATGGCGGCAGTGTTGAAGCCGATACCGTGATTGAGGGACTGAACGTTGTGCTTCTCGTAGATCCCGCGAATTGCCATCATCGCCATCAGCACATGCACCGGTTTGATGTGGCGCGGATCGCGGGTGAACAGAGGCTCGATATAGAAGGGCTTGTCGGCGACCACCACAAAATCGACCCAGGATGCCGGGATATCGACGCGCGGCAAGTCACGGACATCGTCCACCAGTTGATTGACCTGAACGATGACAATGCCATTGCTGAACGCGGTCGGCTCGACCAGGGCCGGGGTGTCCTCGGTGCTCGGGCCGGTATAGATGTTGCCCTCACGGTCGGCCATGAACCCGGCCACCAACGCGACGTTGGGAATCAGGTCGACCAGCAGGCGCGAGTAGAGCTCGATATAGGTGTGGATGGCGCCGACTTCCAGGCGTCCGTCTTCGAGCAACTGACTGATGCGCAGGCTTTGTGGCCCTGCGAAAGAGAAGTCGAGCTTGCGTGCAATGCCCTGTTCGAACAGATCCAGATGCTCGGCGCGGCTTACGCTGGGCATGATCATGTGCAGGTCATGCAGCTTGCCGGGGTCCGCCTTGGCAAGTGAGCGGGAGAGGAAATCCGCCTGCTTCTGGTTATTGCCTTCGAGCACCACACGATCGCCAGAGGCAATCAGCAGTTCGAGGGCTTCCACGATTCGTTCGCTGGGTATCACCGCGCCGTCTGCCAGATGGCGTACCTGATCGAGCCTGCGCTGCTTTTCGGCACGCCGACGTGACCATTGCGGTGGGGGGGAGGGGCTTATTGTCATTGTGTTGCTCCACGGGTCCGCTTACGTGGAGTCAAATTAGGTGGCAAGGCCGGGTGTATCAATCAAGCTGCAATGCTGATTATTACTCTAAGGTTAACGATTCAAGGCTAGCTTCGTAGTCCTGCCGGTCCCCCGCTGACCCCGCAGGGCCGATCCGTCAGTCATGCTCAAGCTGGACGTACTCCAGCATTTTCTGACTTCCATCCAGAATGTCGCTGCAGATTGCTTCCCGCGCGGCAGCGCCATCCTTTTTCTTCAGCGCCGAAAGCACATCCCAGTGATGATCGATTGCCATACGCTCGTTGAAGCTTCCGTAGGCACTGGCAATCAACGGTCCCGTACGCATCCACAAACCATCCAGCAGGCCGGACAGCACTGGCATGTCAGCGATCTGCGTCAGGGCGTAGTGGAATTCATGATTGTGGGTGAGCGCTGAGGCCAGATTGTTGTCCTGGATTGCCGCGAGATTACTTTGAATACAGGTTTCCAACTGCTCCAGCTGCTGCGGCGTCACACGTGCCGCCGCAGTCTCTGCCGCCAGTCCTTCCAGCGACAGGCGGATGCTTCGAATCTCCAGATATTGCCTGGAGGTCAGCATTGGGACCCGTATGTCTCTCGGGGTCTTGAGAATCAAAGCCTGTTCTTTGGCGAGCTGCAGGATCGCGTCGCGGACAGGCGTGACACTGGTGCCCAGTTGCTCGGCCAGATCGCGAATGCGCAATCTGTCATTGGGTTTGAAGCGACCAGTGATCAGAGCCTCTCGCAGCAGGCCATAGATACCGCTGCCCAGATAGGAGTGCTTCAGATTCTCGATGGGGTAATTCATTGCTTACTCGTGTGCGACACGTGCCCGAATGGGGTGGGAGACCTTCCCGGACAGAGTATCGGATAACTCAAACATGTTGCCCACCATTCACGTGTATCTCGGCGCCATTCACATAAGAGGCGCCATGGGTGCACAGGAAGTGAATCAGGGCCGCGACTTCCTCCGGTTTGCCCATCCGTTTCATCGGGATGGATCGCTCGACGATAAGCTCTGTGCCGGCAGACAGGATCGAGGTGTCAATCTCCCCTGGCGCGATAGCGTTCACCCGGACGCCGTGAGCGCCGAAGTCATGGGCCATTTCCCGCGTCAGCGCTGACAGCGCAGCCTTTGAGCAGGCGTACGCGACGCCTGCGAAAGGGTGGACGCGGGAACCGGCGATGGAGGTGACATTGATCACCGAGCCTTTCGCCGCTTTCAACTCTGCGAAAAGGCCCTGAGCCAGCAGGGCCGTCGAGAACAGGTTGACGTTGAACACATTCAGCCAGGTGGCGTAGTCGGACTCTAGAACGCCAAGGCGTTCGCCATTCGCGCTTTTTGGAGAGATCCCCGCATTGTTGACTAGCGCATCCAGTCTGCCGCCGAGCTTCTCGCGAATCTCGGGAAGCATTCTCTGGACGTCTTCAACACTCGCCAAATCGAGATGAATGTGATTTGCCAGACCCTCCGCCCAGGGACAACCTTCGCCCAGGTCCTGTCTGGAGGCTGTGAACACCCGCCATCCCGCAGCATTGAAATGCTTCACGGTGGCGTGGCCAATACCGCGGCTTGCGCCGGTGAGAAGCAAGGTACGTTGGTCGGTCATGGTGCGATCCCTTTGGCTGGTAGGGCCAAGCGTAGCTTAAAAATATGATGCATCATATTTTTATTATGGTTTAATGGCTCACCCCTATAGCCGGGGGGAGACGTATTTCCATCAATAAGGAAGCGTCTTGCTCGACCTGTTGCTGCCACTACAAAAAAACTGCCATCCCTTGATGCTGCCCACGACCCCGTAGCTCACCTGGAGAGACGCATGAACATAAAAATCGCAGCTGTACTGGTGCTTGGAGCACTCGCAGGACCGTTGAACGCCGCTGAAAAACTCACCGTGGTTTCGTTTGGTGGCAACAATCGCCAAGCCCAGGAAAAAACCTTCTATCAACCCTTCACCGCGAAAAACGGCGTGAGCATCACGGCGGATGACTACAACGGTGAGATGGCAAAAATCAAAGTGATGGCCGACACCGGCACAACCACTTGGGATGTCATTGAGGTTGAATCACCGGAGCTTATTCGCGGCTGTAGTGAGGGACTGTTCGAGCCTTTGGACTGGGATCGAATTGGAAAGAAAGAAGACTTCATACCGGCGGCAGTCAGTGACTGTGGCGTGGGCATTTTCATCTGGTCGACCGTACTGACGTACGATCCCAAGAAAGTTGCCTCTGTCCCGCAGAGTTGGGCTGATTTTTGGGATGTGAAGAAAATTCCAGGGAAGCGTGGCCTGCGGCGCGGCGCTAAATTCACCATGGAGTTCGCCCTGCTTGCCGATGGAGTTGCCAACCAGGATCTGTACAAAGTGCTTGGCACTGAAGAGGGTATCAAGCGCGCGTTCAAGAAGCTGGATGAGATCAAATCCAACATTCAATGGTGGGATTCCGGAGCCCAGCCCTTGCAGTGGCTGGCGGCTGGCGATGTGGTCATGACGTCGGCCTATAACGGTCGCGTTACCTCTGCACAGGACGAAGGCCAGTCGTTCGCAATGCAATGGAACGGCAGCCTCTACGACCTCGACCACTGGGCGATTGTCAAAGGCACCAAGAAAAAGGAACTGGCAGAGAACTTCATCGCCTTTGCCAGCCAGCCGGTTCAGCAGAAAAACTTCGTCGAAGCGATTCCCTATGGTCCCAGCAACAAAAATGCGATGGACCTGGTGGACAAGAAGATTGGTGAAAAGCTTCCAACGGCTCCCGACAATCTGAAGAATGCCCGTGCGACCGACGCGGAGTTCTGGATTGATCACGGTGAAGACCTGGAAGAGCGTTTCAACGCTTGGGTTAATAAGTGATTGATGGCGCCTGCTTGTTTGGGGGCGCCAATTGTGAGTCGGATGAGGGTGTGAGTTATGCCGCTTGAGAATTTATCTATTGATGACAGCTTGCTGGAAATCGCTCCTGCTCACGTAAGCGATGCGCAGGCGTGCGAACTACTCGAGCGACATTATGGTTTAAGCGGCAGACTCGAAAAGTTGGGCGGCGAGCGCGACCTGAATTTCCGCGTAATGCTCGACGATGGCTCTTCCCGCCTGTTCAAGCTTTCTCACCCGCTTGAGAATCCCGACGTCGTCGACTTCCATAATCAGGCAATGAGACGGATTGAGCTGTGCGATCCCGAGCTGCCGGTTCAGCGGGTGCAGCGGTCGTTAACCGGCGAGTACGCCAACGCCGTTGAGGTGGATGGCCAGCGCATGCTGGCCCGTCTCCTGTCCTTCGTGGAGGGCATCCCGCTTCACAAGGTAGAGAGCACGACCACGGCGTTCAGAAAGGTGATTGGGCAGTCCCTTGCCCGGCTCGATCTGGCGCTGGGAGGCTTCAATCACCCCGCAGCCGGGCATGCTTTGCTGTGGGATATGCAACATGCCGAGCATCTTCGACCGCTGCTGGTTCACATCGAGGACCAGGAAGGGCGAAGCATCGTTGAACGAAGTCTCGATCAATTTGAGACGCTCGTGTTGCCAAGGCTATCTCGCCTTCGCAAGCAGGTTATTCACAATGACATGAACCCGCACAACATTATTGTCGATGCCGAGAACCCCGATATCCTGCGAAATATCCTGGATTTCGGCGACATGGTTTACGCGCCGCTCGTTAATGAAATCGCCGTCGCTGCTTCTTATCACCTGGGCCAACGAGGTGATGTTCTCGATCCCGCCCTTGATGTGATCGCCTCGTATCATCAGCTTAATCCACTGACCGATGAAGAGTTGACGCTACTTCCCGAACTGCTGAGCACGCGTCTGGCGTTGGCGCTCTGCATCAATTCGTGGCGTGCTCAATTGCACCCAGATAACCGTGCGTACATTCACCGCAACTCTCAGCGTGCATGGGCGAATATAAAAGCGATGTCGGCGCTCTCTCGATCAGAAATTGAAGATCGAATTTCTTTGGCATGTGACCGGACGATTAAAGTATGAGCATGATCAATGGATTTACTTCAGAAGATGCAACCCGACTGTCAGAAACCGAACGGCGCCTTATTGAGCGCAGAGAGCGCTTGCTAGGTCCGGCCTATCGTCTGTTCTACGAGCGCCCGCTGCACACCGTTCGCGGCGAAGGTGTCTGGCTCTTCGATGAACAAGGGCGTCGATACCTCGATGCCTACAATAACGTTGCCTCCATCGGTCACTGCCACCCGCAGGTAGTGGAGGCCATGTACCGCCAGTCCCTGCAACTCAACACCCATACCCGTTACCTGCAGGAAGGCATTCTCGATTATGCCGAGCAACTGCTGGGGACCTTCTCCGATGATCTGGATCGGGTCATGTTCACCTGCACGGGCAGCGAAGCGAATGACCTCGCACTTCGCATCGCCAGACAGTTCACCGGCGGTACCGGCGTCATCATCACCCAGTTTGCCTATCACGGTGTGACGGGGGATATCGCGGAACTCTCGCCATCGCTTGGACCTTGCATCGTGTTGCCCGAGCATGTGCGCACAGTACGTGCGCCAGATGCATACCGTCTGGGTGCAGAAAATGTTGCCTCGATATTCGCCGCAGATGTGCGAGCAGCGATCGATGACATGAAAAAACACGGCATCCGACCGGCCGCAATCATGCTTGATGGCATCTTCTCCAGCGACGGCGTTCTGACAGGGCCCGAGGGCTTTCTTGCCGAGGGCATTGCATTGGCCCAAGCCGAAGGCATGCTGTACATCGCCGACGAAGTACAGCCTGGATTTGCTCGTACCGGCCTGAATATGTGGGGCTTCACTCGACATGATGTGCGGCCTGATATCGTCACGCTTGGCAAACCAATGGGTAATGGTCAGCCCATTGCCGGTATCGTCGGGCGATCCGAAGTGGTTGATCACTTCGGCAAGAACATGCGGTATTTCAATACATTCGGAGGTAACCCGGTATCGTGTGCCGCCGGCAAGGCGGTATTGGATGTCATCCAGCAGGATCAGTTGCAGCAGCGCTCGCATGACATCGGCAAGTACTTGCTGGAGAGGCTGACCAGGCTTTCGGCGCGGCACGAGATTATCGGCGATGTCAGAGGAGCCGGACTCTTTATCGGTATAGAGCTTGTCACCGACCGCAGCAACAAAAGACCGGCAGCCGAGCAGGCTCGGCGGGTTGTGAACCACATGCGCGAAAACGGCGTGCTGATCAGCGCAGCCGGGCCGCTTGAAAACGTCCTCAAGGTTCGACCGCTTTTGACGTTTACGACGGAGCATGCGGACATACTCATCGAGGCGGTCGACTCGGCAATGCAGTGCGCTGCTCGTTGAGGCAACCTGTCAGATGTGCCGACACGGCCAGTGTCGGCGCGCCCATAACCTCCCAGCATCGCCCCGCAATCGCCATTGCCGAAAGGCGCTCAGATTCGCTCAGAAACCCAATGCTGACAAAAAGCCATCGCGCTGCCTATTTTGGCGCCGCACGGGGCACTGCCCCCCTTTATCAAGGAGATGGCAATGAAGCACCTGCATTTCGATCTGCGGCATGTCGAGCGCACGGAAACCCTGGAGGTTCGTGTTGGCAGCGCGCGCTATCCACTCAGTCTCCATAGCGAGCAGAGTCTCGAATCCGCCGGGGTGACCCACGGGGCGCTGTCGCTGTTGCCGAGCGAGCACCAGCAGCGCTTCAGCCACTTCGCGGTAGTCGACAAGGCCCATTTCAGCGACGCCGATTCGCGTTACCTGCAGGTGGTCATTCCCGAGCGCGAGGGCGTGCATTTGCCCCAAGTGGTGGCGATGTGCGTGATCATCCCCGAGGATCATCTGCGGGTGTTCTGGCAAGAGCGTCTGGAGCGCTATCAGCACCCCCTGGAGCAGGTGCGGGCGTTTCATCGGCATACCGTTGCGCGCAAGCCCAAGGTTCATTGCGCGCGCCTGGCCCACCTGGGGCTGCGTTCGCTGCCAGACGGGCAATCGGCGCGCCTGGACGCCCTGGTCCAGGCCCAGACCCTGGTCACGCCGCTGGATACCGCGGCCGCCCTGGTGTCGTATCACCCAGGCCTGGCCAGTATTCAGCCCAGCACCAGCGTGATCGTGCTCAACGACCATATTCTGCCCAGCCCGGAGGTCGATCCGGAGCAGTACAACCGCATGCAGTTGCTGGCGGCGCAGATTGGCCGCCTCGGCCAGGACTGGTCGCCGATCGAGGCGTGCCGGGATGCCGACGGCAATGCGCTGGTGGCCGAGTACGATCTCCCCGGTCAGATCGAGGCCGGTCAAGCGCTGTATACCTATGGCGTGCACGACGACCTCGAAGGCCATCTGGGGGCCAGCGTGGCAGGGGCCAACCGCTCGGCGGCTGACGACCTGCGGCTGATGAACAAGACCTGGACAGCGAGCAGCGGCACGACCTTCGCCGACAGAGAGCGCACGGCCGATGACGCTGAAGCGAGCGGGGCCGGAGAGGCCCGCTACAAATGGACGGTCAACGAGCGCACGGTGCATCACGGCATCCTGGTCGACGCGGGGTCGATCGATATCGACCACGACAGCCTGTTGTCGATCGATGTCAGCAACAGCTACCTGCGCACCCTGATCGCCGGCTATCAGTTGCTCGACGCCAGCGGCCAGCCCTTGGGCGGCAAGGTGCGCCTGCATTCGGTATCGGCAACCAACTCGATCCTGGGCATTCCCTACGCGACGCAGCCGAGCACGCTGGACATTCCCATGGGCAGCGCCTCCGCCGTGCGCCTGTATTTCGCCAGCCTCGGGGTCAGTGACTGGGACGACGACTTCAGCACCAGTGGTGCCTTGCTGACCGGGCTCTGGCAATACGGCGTGCCGACCGTGCTGCTGGCCTGCGGCAGTTACATTACCGGCCATAAGGAATTCAACCGGATCGTCAACGACCGACAGCTCACCGCGGCCGCCATTGCCATCGGCCTGCCCATGCTCGGCGGCGGCGTTGCTACGGCCTCCGCTGTATTCAGTACCCGCACGGTCATGGACAAGTGCGCCAATATCATCGTCGGCCTGATCCTGAAAAAAGGTATGGAAGCCCTCGGCAAGTGGCTGGCCACACGCTGCGCGACCGGCACCCTGGGCTCGTTCCTGGGGCCGGTGGGCTGGGTGTTCCGTACCGCCGCGACGCTGATGAGCATCGAGCAAATGGCCGTGACCACGGGCGAAGTGCTGTCATCGCCGTCCTGCGTCAAGGTCACGGTGTCGCGGGCGATCGACGTGACGCTGAGCCTGAATCCGGACCCGGCCCATGGCGAGGCCGGCAATCCGCGCACCGCAGTGTGGCCGGCAGTGGCCAGCAATTACGTCGCCTATCTCGAATACCAGGGCGGCACCAATCACCGGCTGACCGGCAGCATGCCGAAGATCACCAGCGGCACTCCCGTGACGCTGCGCTTCGACGATGTGCCGGCGGGCGGCCAGTTCCGCGTGCTGTTCGGCCTGTACAGCGACAATGGCTGGCTGGCCGGCTCCTGGCAGAGCGACTGGATGACCGCGCAGGCCAACCACGGCACCACCCTGGAACTGGGCGCGCACACCATCGTCGAGCAACTGGTCCCGCTGAGTCCGGATACCCAGTACGTGTTCAAGGAGCGTATCGCTGTCGAACAGGGGCGCTATGTCTGGCAAGCGAGTGCGCCACCACAAGCCACCCATGCATCACTGGCCTGTGGTAATGGCGGCACGCTGTGCGAGCTGGTGGACATCAGCCTGAACACCAGCGCCTACCAGATCGGCTACGCCTGGCGTGCCTCGGGCCAGCATTTGCCGACGGATTCGGCCACTGCACCCAAGTCCGATGGGCAGCAGTACGTGTTGCAGAACCTGTCGGTACTGGCTGACCCGCAGTCACGCCTGATCGTTTCTGATATCGGCCTGAGCAACCGGCCCGGTCTCGCCTGGTCGCAGGCGAACAACCAGCATGAGTGGATCGAGCAGGACAATTTCATCCTCGACCCGCGCGGCAGCGCCATGCACTTGCGCAAGGCCACCCTGGGCAGCGACGCACCGACCTTCGGCTTGGGGGCGCCGGGCCTGCAAAGCTGGGGACAGTTTCCGCTGAACACCCTCGACGCCCTGGCCATCCACCCTGACGGTATCGTCCTGGCCGCGTCGTGGAAGGACAGCAAGCTGATGTTCCTGCCGTTGCCCGCGCAAGGTTCGCCCGACAGTGAGGCACCGATGGCGATGATGGTGGCCGGGGAGGGAATCCGTCAGGGGCTGCTGCGCGGACCAAAAGCCATTTCGGTGATGCCGGACGGGAGGATTCTGGTGCTGGAGAGCGAGAACCAGCGGGTCCAGGCGTTCGACACCAAGGGCAATGCGGTACCGGGTTTCACCCCGTTCCAGCCATTGCTGTCGATCGACAGCGAAGCCATTGCCGCAGCGCTCAACGACGGTGTCGTGCCGGAGGCCTTCATCCAGGCCCTGATCGATCAGGAGCAAGGCTATCTGTTTGCCCTTTCGACCAGTTTCGTCAAGCAACTGGACGGGGCGTCGTTCGCGGCCGAGGACGATCCGTTGCTCAAGGCCTTGAGCCTGCAGGGTGTGGTTCTTGCCTACGATCCGCAAGAGATGGGCGATCCGGTGTCCAGCGCGCAGATCCGCGTGGTCGAGCCGGGCCATGAATGGACCCTCGACGACCCGCGCGGATCGAGCTGGCAAGTGCGGCTGCGCCATGGGGTGCTGGCGGTGTACCAGCGTCCGTGCCGGGCGCGGGTCGAGGTCATCGCGCCGGGCAGCGAATGGCACATTCTCGATGGCAGCACCGGCCAGGCCTGGAGACTCCGGCCGTCCACGGCGCAACCCCGGCAGTCTTTGGTGTACTGGTCGCTGTCCTGCTTCCCGCTGCGAGGCGCTCGCGGCCTGAAGGTGACTTACCTGGACATGGCGGTCGAGGCGCGCGGCTACATCTACGTGTTGTCGTACACCGGTGATGGCAGCAAGGCCAGTGATTACCTGCTGGATATCCATGCCCCGGACGGCAGCTTCCTGTCCCGCTCGCCCGACCCGTCGCTGTCCCGTACGCCGCATAACGTGGTTGCCGGGAAGCTGGCCGTGGATCTCTGGCGCAATGTCTACGGGCTGATGTTCGAGACCTTGAAATCACCGTCCGGCACCACCCAGCCCGGCATCGGCCACTGGATGCCAACGCCGCCGCTGTTCTCCATGCCGGTCAGCCTGCAACCGCGACTCAACGAGCACAACATCGGCGAAGTGAAGGTCCAGTTCGACAAACACGGGATCGGCCTGACGCCCAATGCCTTTATCGACGTCATCGACCCGAATGGCGCCTGGAGTGTCAAGGACGTCACGGCGACGCACCACATCTATCGCGTTGCCGACAGCATTCTTGTCTATGCGGTCCAGGCCTGAGTTCACAGAGGATTCATCATGCAGACACTGACCATCGCCATCGGCCAGGCCGGTATCGATTTCTTTTGCCGGCAATTCCTGTCCCCCCGATTGCAGGACCTGATCCGTTCGATGCCGGTCCCGGACCGGCTGATCGACGTCGGCAGTTTTCACGGTTCCGGTTCGGGAATGGGTACCGACTACTCCAATGTCAAAGTGGCGCTGAGCGCGGGCCACCTGCAGGGCTTCAGCCCGGTGTATCGCTCGGTCACCCAGCTGGCTTCCGGCAACCCGACGGGCAGCGAATTCAACCTCGAGTTCGCCGCTTCCGCATTCACCGCGCAGTACCAGTGGCACGAAACCGGAAAGTCCAAGGAGTGCATTCAGAACATGTCGGGGACGGTGTCGTGCCAGTCCCGCAACATCGACCGCACCTATGACTACGCGCCGGGCTTTTCCGGATTGCAGGTCCAGGTGATCGCAGCCTTCCAGTTCGACACCACGAGCCAGACCTATAACGTGGTCGAGCGCCGCTCCGTGGCGACGCCGGGAGAGGTCAGCGCGAATATTCCGTCGAGCAGCGTGGTGCGCAACGAGATTCAGGGCTGCAGCACCACCGAAGTCAGCGCCAGCACCCGCGAAGCGGTGTCCCAACTCGATTTCTCGGCCCTGATCAACCAGATCATGCCGGCGTCGCTGCGCAGCATTCCGTCCAGCGGCAATCTGGGCCACGACATTCTGTTCGAATTCGGCCTCGGCGAATCCGGCCTGGGCTTCGACACGACGGCGGGGCGCAACGGTTTCAAGATCGGCGTCACCGGACGGGTGCGCTACAAGGGCGAGGCTTATCCGGTGCCCGCACCCGCGCCGTTGGGCCTGCCGCCGATTCCGGAGGCGAGTGACCCGAATTATCTGCAGACCTACGTGTCGAGCTACAGCATCAATGGCCTGCAATGGGCCTGTTTCAAGGCTGGGCTTCTGCACACCACCGCGACCACGGGCAATATCCCCAATCCCGATGCCTTGCGCTGCGCCACCTATGCCTCGGCCGTCGAGGCGCTGAGCGAGTACGACGACACCGACATGTACGCCGAAATCGTCTCGGCAGAGGCACCCACGACAGCGTTCCAGAGCGTCTGGGAAATGACCGATGCGGTGCTGGTGCGCGTCGCGACCATCCCGGGCATCACCGCGGTCATGCCCGCCGTGTCGAAGTTGCGCGGCCACTCCTACCTTGAACAGGCGGAGCTGGAAAAAGCGCTGGCCGCAAGGCAAGTGAGCCCGGCGTTGATCGCCGAGGTGGTCAACTGTGCCCGTCAAAGCGGCATGGTCATGCGCCAGAAACTGCACTTCACGGTGTTCCTCGATACCGGTGCGGCGACACTGCCCAAGATCGAGTTCTCGGTCAGCCGCACCGATTTTCTCACCAACCTGCGCCTGGGCCTCGCCCCGGCTTCGACGGCGCAGATCCTGAAGTTCGATTACCAGAAGAACAGCTCGACAACGACGTTCCTCAGCAGCACCGTCCCGGACTTTGCCGACGAAGTCGGCAGCCAGTTCGGCAGCATCCTCTGGACGGTGGTGGAGAGCCAATACGATGACTGCCTGCGCAGGATGGGAGCGGAAGGCGTGCCGTTGCCGATGATGCAGATGTTCCATTTCGTCTTCGAGGAGGCAGAGGTCAGCATTCAGCAGGACTTCGTCTCGATCAAGGCCAAGGTGCATTTGTGAGGGCGGGGACGTTGGGCGAGTTTCTGGGCAAGTTCACCTTCCACGCGGGGGCGACCTGCCTGGCAACCCTTGGGCTTCAGGATGGCGAGCAGGAGTATCGCTGGTTCCCGGCGATGGTCGCGCGCGGCGACATTGCGCAGCCCGGGCTTGCCAGTGTTTATCGCTCGGCCGACGGCAGCTTTCGCTTGCGTCTCGACGATCGCTGGATAGGTTTCGCGCCCGTGGCGGGTTGCCTGACCTTGAACAGTGAGGTGGCGGACGCCGCAACCCTGCGCCTGGTCGGCGAGCCGTTGGGGCAGGGCTGGGAAGTGCAGGTCGGGGAGGTCTGGAAACCCGTAGTTTTCTACCCGCAAACGGCACAGGCGATCCTCACCACCAACCGTGGCAAGAGCGCCGTGTCGGGCTTCGAGCCGGTTATCGTCACGCCATCGCTGGCCGCGTTGGTGGCCAGCGGACAGGGCCGTGGCGTGGATCTCACCGACGTGGTGCTGGATGGCGCAAGCGTGGTGGGCGTGGACTTCACCGGCGCGCGCTTTACCGGTGCCAGCCTGCAGGGCGCGGACCTGTCCAATTGCCTGCTGGGCGAGGCCGATCTGCGCGACACCCGGCTCAACGGGGTGTTTTTCGACGGCGCATTGCTGGATCACGCGAACCTGTCCGGCGCGACCCTTGGCGCACCTGGCTGGGGTGCGCCACGCAGTGCCCGGGGGATCGACCTGAGTTTTTGCCAAGCCCGGGGTGCGATCCTCGGCAGCCCGTCGGCCCGCCTCGACTGCACCCACGCCAACTTCAGCGCCGGCGATTTCAGCCACGCCGACCTGAGCGGCCTGCAACTCACCGGGGCGCTGCTGACCGATGCTCGCCTGGAGAGCTGTTGGCTGGAGGGCGCGGTGCTGGACGGCGCCGACCTGCGCAATGTCTTCGCGTTGCGGGCGAGCCTGCGCAAGTGCTCGCTGAAGAACATCCTGGGCAGCAATGCCAACTTCACCGAGGCGGACTTTTCCGCTGCCGACCTGAGCCAGGCGCGGCTGGATGCCAAGTTTCATCAGGCGGGCCCTGCGCCCGGTGGCACTGAGCCGCCCTTGCGTCCGGCAGTCTTGCACCGGGCCACCTGCATCGACACCCGCGCGTCTGGCGCGCACCTCGCCGGTGCCGACCTGCGTGGCGTGCAATGGTGTGGCGCCGGGGCAACCCTCGATCACGCCGATCTGGAAGGGGCAGTGCTGGCCGGCAGCCTGCTGGTGTCACTGGATCTGTCCCAGGCGTTTCTGAGCGGTGCCGATCTGAGCGACAGCGTGCTGGTGGATGCACGGATCGCCGGTTGTAGCGTTCGCGCCGATGGCTCTGCGCGCGCGCTTTCCCTGGCGGGCGCGCAGATCCAGGGCGTTGATTTCAGCGATAGCGTCCTTGACGGTGCGCTGTTGCTCGGCGCCGGTGTTGCGCTGGCGCAGGGGGTGCCGTTGTTCCGCTTGCCGTCAGTGGCGTGGGAATACCTCACGCCCGAAGGCATTGCCGGGTTGGCGCCCTTGTTCGCCCGAGCGGGTTACCCACTGGGGGGCGCCCCCATCCTCGACATGGACCGCCAGTGGCGGCTCGACAATGACCGTGACCCCGACCTGAGCCATCCCCGGGTTTACTCGGTGCGGCGGGTTCGCGGGCAACTGGAGGTGTTTGATGCGTCGGGGGCGCTGGGGCATCTCTTCACCTTGCCGGGGTGGGCGTCCTTCGGCCTGGACGGCGTGCACCCCGATGCCTCGTTGATCACCGGGTTCGAGATGGCCGGCTATGGGCTTTCCGCCAGCGCCAACATCGACCAGGTCGAAGACCCGCGACTGCGCCCGGCGGCGGACGCGGGCATTGTCGGCGCGTTCGGCTATGCCTCGTTTCGCCTTGCCCGCCGCGAACAGGGCGTGCAGGTGTTCGGCATGGCGCCCTTGCTGATGCGTGACTGGCCCGCCTATCCCGCCGGCGTGGCGTTCAAGGCGACCGCCAATCTGGCCGCCGCGATGTCGCCTGACAGCCTTGGTCCGGCGGGCTATCCGCGGCGCGCACTGACCCCCGACAGCCTCGACGCCGAGGAGTTTTTTACCGCGCACTGAGGGCCGGTTGCGGCAGTTCCAGGCAGAAACAGATCGGATGCTGTTGCCCCCTGCTTTCCAGCACCAGGCTACCGCCATGCAGTTCGGCGATACGCTTGACCAGGTACAGGCCCAGCCCGGTCCCCGACAGATGCTGGGCCTGGGTGCCGCGAACGTATTTGTGGAAGAGCAGGGGGGCCTGCTCGGCGGGAATTTCCTCGCCTTCGTTGGTGACCCGGATACGCACGCCGCTCGAGCTGTCCTCGACCTCGAGCAGGATGCTGGCGTCGCTCGGGGCATGGCGGTCGGCGTTGGCCAGCAGGTTGCGCAAGGCCACGCGCAGCAGGCCGAAGTCGCACTCCAGCAGCGTGCGCGCGCTGCGCAGGTCAAGCGCGACACGGCCGGACGGGAAGTCATCGAGGCAGCCTTCGAGCAGCGCGTTCAGGTCATGTCCGGCGCAGCGCGGTTCGCTCGCCCGTTCCGCAACGCGGTCATGCTGAAGATAGTCATCCACCAGTGACAGCAGGCGCCTGGACGCCTGATGGATATTGCGGCAGCGCTGCTCGTTGCGCTCGGGTGCCGTCGCCAGGTTGCGCAGCATCTGCTGGGCCGAGGTGCCGATGATCGCCAGCGGCGTGCGGAATTCATGAGACACCATGGCCACGAAGTCGCGCTGTTCTTCGCGCATCCGCTGTTCCTGCTGCAGCGCCTGACGCAGCTCGCGGGTGCGGCTGTCGATTTCCTTTTCCAGCCTGGCGTTCTGGCTGCGGATCAGGGCATTCACCGCCTCTTCGGCGTGGCGGGTCTGCGCCTTCAGCCAGCGGTAATGGCGGATGATCCGCAGGCTCATCAGCAGCATGTGCAGGAGCGCGCCGATGGCCACGGCGTTGTCGGTGAAAAAGCTCGCCGGCAGCAGGCCGAGGTTGCGCAGGAAGCTGATGCCGATCCCCAGGTAGTAGATGCCGAACAGCAGCAGGAAGTAGCGGGCTGGACGATGGCCCTTGTACATCAGCCAGAGCGCCAGGCCGATGAACAGCACGATGCTGGCCAGCACGGTGACCTGATGCAGGGGCGCGCCGATTTGGTAATGCCCGGCGAGTACCGCGAGCGCCGAGGCCGTGCCGATAATCAGGCTGGCGGCGATCAGACCGCGTTGCAGTCGCGGATAACCGGGCGCCTGCAATTGGCGCAGGGTGAAAATCACCCCTATCGGCAGGCTCAGGCCGAGGGCGCAACCCAGCAGGGTGTCGCTGAACGCCATCGGCAGGGCGAGCAACTGCTGGGGCAGGCCGAGGGTCAGCAGCTCGATCAGCACGGCAATGCTGACATAGGCCAGGTACCAGCCGCTCTCCGGCGCCTGGGTCATGCGCCAGAACACGCTATGGAACAGGATCAGCACCAGACAGATGCCGAAGTACAGGCCGTAGCCCAGGTATTCCATGGATAGGTCCCGGGCGAACCGCTCGCCGGAGACAAGGCGCAGGCTGACCGACAGGGCGTTCTTGCTTTCCAGGCGCAGCAGCAGGACCTGCGGTTGCCCAGGGTCAAGGTTCAGGGCGAACACCGGCGAGCGATAATCCACGGCCCAGTGCTGGCGGCCCATGGCTTCGCCGCTGCGAATCGGCTGGGACGTGTTGCGAACATCGAACAGGGTGGCCTGGTCGAGCAGGGCATTGCTCAGCATCAGCATCCACTGGCGCGGCGCTGACGGGCCGGTCTGCACCTGCAGGCGCAACCAGACCGCGCCGGGCACGAAGCCCGCGCTCAGGGAGCCGGGCAGTGGTTGCCAGGCGTTCGAGGTCAGTGCGGCGTTGGCATCCATCTGCGCCGCAGGGTCATCCAGGCGTTCGACCACCAGGCGTGCGTCGGCGGGCAACAGCGTGGCTGCCGGGGCATGCAAGGCGACAAGAAGCAGGCAGAACAGCCAAAGCAGCGATCGACACATGGGACCGTCATCAGCAGGGAAGGGGGCGGGCGCTTGCTTGCAGCGCCGGGCTCAATCGTTGATCCGGGCCGCCGCGTAGAAGCAGTAGCCGTTGTTGCGCAAGGTTTTCAGCGGCAGTTCCAGGCCAGTCGCCTCCTGCACATTGCGGCGCAGGCGACGAATCTGGGTGTCCAGGCGCCGCTGATCATAGCTGAACCAATCCTCGCCCAGTGCCTCGACAATCTGGCGCCGGCAGACATCGGCGCCGGCGCTCGCCATCAAGCGCTGCAGCACCAGGCTGTCCTGATGCGACAGGCGCGTGACCGCTCGGTTGGGCGCCCGCAGTTCCCGCGCGCGGCTGTCCAGGTGCCAGGCGGCAGGCAGGGGTGGCAGGTCCAGGCGGCGGGCCAGGGCCTGCAGCACGGCGGCGAGTTCTTCCAGGTCGCAGCCCTTGGCGAGGTAATGGTCGGCCCCCAGGCGAAACCCTTCGACCTTCTGCACGGTGGTACTGCGGGCGGTGAAGGCGACGATGCCGAGCGGATTGCCTTGCTCGCGCAGGGCCTGGATCAGCTCCAGGCCGTCGCCATCCGGCAAATTCAGATCGAGCACCGCCAGGCGGTGGCGACCCGGCTCGAAAGCCAGGGCGAAACCGGCCAGGTCGTGGACAAGGGTCACGTCGTAGCCGCAGTCACCGAGGAACTCGTGGAGTTCTCCGGCCATTACGGGCTCGTCTTCAAGGAGGATCAAATCGGGCATTTCGGGGCGGTACCAGCGGTTCCGGGCAGGCGCCGAGTCTAGTGTGGTCACTGAGAAATAACGACCCTGATTCGCGGCGCTTTTGTCTTGACCTCACCGCGCACGAACCAGAAGATGCCTCCCTTCCAACGGTGCAGCCGGAGCTCGCATGCAGGCCAAAAGTGATTATTTTCGTGTTGACCCCGAGGTGCTCGAGGGCAAGACGCTGACTGACTTGACTGGCATCCAGCCCCTGCCGCTGCAGTGTGTCGGGCTCGACTTGAGTGGTGAGGATCTGGCCAGAGCCAACCTGGAAGGCGCGCTGTTTGAACGGTGTATTTTAACCGGCGCCGATTTCACCGCCGCCAACGTGATGGGGACCCAGTGGGTCAGTTGCCGGGCGGCGGAAGTCAATTTTCGCTCCGCTGTTCTCACCGATGCCAGCTTTGAACGGTGCGACCTGAACAACAGCAAGTGGCAACGCAGCAAGCTGGCCCACGTGCGCTTCGACGGCTGCAAGCTCACCGGCGGCAACTTTGGCGATCTGGCCTCTTCACTGGGCCTGAGCTTCTCTGATTGCCGGTTGAACAGCGCGATGCTCTCGGGGATCTCCTTTTACAAGTCCGAGTTGCACAACATCGACTTCAGTGAAGCCGACCTGACCTACTGCGACTTCCGCAAGGCGGTGTTTGTCGAGGGCGGCAGTCTGTCGATGGCGCGGGTCAATAACGCACGCTTCGATGACGCCGACCTGCGCGAGGCAAGTTTGCAAGGGCTGCGCTTGGTCGACGCCAAATTGTTCAAGGGCGCGATCATTTCGCGAAGCCAGGCCGGGATGTTGCTGGCCGGGTTGGGGTTGACGGTGCTCTGATCGACGGGGGGATGGGATCTTGAGCCGCGGGCCGGCATCACGACGAAGGGTTCCATCTGATCATGTTCGCCCTCGCGCCGATGTATGCGCCGGACGCCATACCGAGCAGCATGATGAACCCATGGGTCAAAAGGGGATGACCACGTTGTTAGCTGTGGTCTGTCCCGTCTGCGGCACTTTTTTGCGGCCCGAAGCGGTCGGTGGCGACCGTTGGAAACCGGGGCGCCACAACTTCATCATTCGCCAGGAGACTGCATCAGTTGAGGTGAAGCTCCTGCATCGCCAGTGACATCTTCTCCGCGTCGGCGAGATAGTCGCGACGGATCATCCGATCGAGAATGCCGGTGTGATCGAAGAGGAAGTCGCGCACCTTGGCCAGGGGGTAGGGCAGCTTGTGGAAGGCATTGCCGAGCTTCCTGGCGAACTCAACATGATGATTGACGTAGTTCACCCGCTGCGCCTCGAAACCATTGAAGCCCTTCGCGACCTGCTGTGCGTCGCTGAGGTCGGCGCCGGTGAGCGCCTTGGCCAGAAAGTAACCGTCCTCGATGGCCATGCCCATGCCGTAGGCGGCGTAGGGCGAGACCGGGTGCACGGCATCCCCCAGGCAGACCACGCGGCCACTGCTCCATTGCTCAAGCGAAGGCCGGTTGTAGATGTCCCACCTGAATATCTGGGTTTCCAGGTTGGTGGCTTGCAGAAACCGCGGTAGCGGGTCAGGGAAGTTGCGCAGGATCTTGCCGATATGACTGGCCACGTCGGCCGGCGCGGGGGCGTTTTCCTCGCAGGGTTCGACGATCCACCATTCGTAGCCAGGCTTGCCGTCGTGCAGCATGGGAAAGAAGCTGGCCTGGTACTTGTGTGAATGGATGATGCGTCCGGTCTGCGCGGGAATGCCGGCGATGGGGTCGCACCAGGCCAGCCAGACCCGCAGCCCGACATGAAAAAGCTCGGGCTCGCCGAAGGCCTGGCGAGAGACGCCGGAGCGGATGCCATCGGCGCCAACGAGAATGTCGGCCTCGATGGTCTCGCCGTCCTTGAAGACCACGGTGACGCTGTCCGCGGTCTGCGTGTAGTGGTCGAAGTCCGCATTGGGCACCAGCATGCCTTCGGGCATCAGCTCCATCATCCTCGCGAACGCATTGGCGCGAAGCATGCCGTAGTGCCAACCCTTGATGCCGAAGGACGCTTCCACCGCCTGATTGAAGGGCAGGCGCGAGCGGAGGTTGTTTTTGTGGTTGCGGAATTCGGTGACAGTGAGGGAGCCGAAGTTGTTCAGGTCGACTCCGTAATGGCGCAGCACGTCCAGTACCGGCACGCTCAGCAGGACGGCGCCTCCCAGAGGCCTGGGTTCCGGCTGCTTTTCGAAGACGCGTACATCGAAGCCTTGCCGGTGCAGGGCCAGCGCGGCGGAGACCCCACCCGGGCCCGCGCCTATCACCGCCACTCGTTTTCCAGCACGCCATGGGAGACTCGGGTCAAAACGCATTCGCTGATACCTCGCTTATTGTTGTGCGGGCATTCTGGAAGGCTTTGCCTGGACAATATATGCGTAACTCGCCGAGTATTCGGATGATTACTCTCAATTACGTACCGCCATGGACCTTCTCAGCCACTTTCTGTCGATGTTGACCGTCGAGTCGACCAGCATTTCAAGTTGGCACTTGTCGGAGCCTTGGGGCGTGGCTGTTCACGACTATCAGCCCGGCTTCTGCTTTATCGTCAACGAGGGGTCATTTGTGGTGCAGACCGCCGCCGGCCAGACCCTGCACCTCGCCCAGGGCGACACCCTGCTGGTGCCGCGCGGCGGCGAGTGCCGCCTGCTTTCGCGGCCGGGTGTCGCCACCACTGACCTGCATGAACTGAACTGGAGCGAGCCGCGTTCGCCCAGGCTGGACCGCAGCACGCAGCCGGGTTCGGCGATTTCAGTGGTTCATGGCGGTGGCGGCGCGCTGTGCCGTCTGCTCGGTCTGGCTTTCAGCATTCACAGCGGGCAGGGAGGCTTCGTGCTGGCGGCTCTGCCGGACTTCATCGTGCTGCGCGACGCCGACAGCAGCATGCTGAGCCTGATGCGTCCGGCCATCGAGGCGCTGCTGGCGGACAACAAGAATGGCTATTACGCGGTAGCCAAGCACATGGCCGAGCTGATCGTGGTCGGACTGCTGCGCAGCTACATTCTCTCCGACAAAGGCTTTTCCCCCGGCTGGCTGAAGGGCCTGCAAGACCCGTATATCTGTAAAGCCATGCTGGCCATCCATGAGGCGCCACAGCGCCAATGGAGCGTGCCGCTGCTGGCGGCGGTCGCCAACTTGTCACGCTCGACCTTCGCCGCGCGATTCTGCCGGGTGATCGGTCAATCGCCCATCGACTACCTCAGTGCCTGGCGCATCACCCTGGCCGCGCAGATGTTGCGCGACGGCAACGCGTCAGTGGCGCAGATAGCCGCCGCCGTGGGTTACCAATCGGACCGCGTGTTTCGCCAGGCCTTCCGTGAGCGCATGGCCATGTCACCGCGTCACTATCGCAACCAGCAAGTTGACTGATGTGGCGTGCGCCCATCGCCGCCAAGCCCGTGCGCCGGCCCGGCGGCCGATGATATCCCTGTGGGAGCCGGCTTGCCGGCGATGAGGCCAGTGAGACGCTGAACCCTCCCAACGCTCCACCGGCGCACAACCATCTCAGCTACACAGCGCATTCAAAAAAACGTTGACCTTCTCCGAATCGTCCCGGTGGCGCAAAGACGCTGCGAACATCTCATAGTCGGCGAACGCCAGTCCGGGCAGGGCCTCGACCAGTTCTCCCGCCTTCAGGTCGGCTTCGATCAGGTAGTTTGGCAGCACCGCCAGTCCCGCCCCGGCCAACGCCAGCGCGCGTAACGATGTGGAGTCGCTGACGCTGATTCGCGGGTTGATTAGCAGGGTGGAGGACTGGCCCTGCCACGTTATCGGGAAGCTGATCCGTGGCGCATACACCCGCTGCGCCAGGCAGCTATGAGCAGCAAGGTCGTTCACGTCCAGCGGTTGACCGTGTTCGCGCAGGTACGCGGGGGATGCGCACAGCGTCAGGGTGAAGGTGTGGATCTTTTGGTAGCGAACGCCGGACTGCTCGGGCGTGCTCATGCGAATCGCCACGTCATATTCGCCGTCGAGCAAATCGACATAGCGGTCCGACAAATCGACCTCGAACCGCAAGCGCGGGTACTCGGCCGACAATCGGGCGATGCGCGGCAGGACGAAGGCCCGGCCGAACGAGGTGGGCAGGGTGACCCGCAACACGCCTTCTGCCACCCGTAGGCCTTTTTGCAGGCGCGCATCGGCGTTTTCCAGGCCGGCCAGTATCTGCCGCAGTTCGCTGGCGTAGCTGATGCCGATGTCGGTCAGGGCAACCTTGCGGGTGGTTCGCAGCAGCAGTTGGTGACCAAGGCGCGACTCCAGGTTGGTGAGGCGCCGGCTGACTGTTGACTGGGCGATACCCAGCTCCCGCGCCGCGGCGCTGAAGCTCTTGCTGTCGACCACGGCGAGGAAGGCTTCCACTTCGGCAAGGGAGGTTATTTTCATCGGTTTTTCGCATAAGTGAAATCGGATGTTTTCTATTCTAATGCGAAAAACGCAAGGATAGGATGAGCCGACCTGTAACGAAAAAGGCGCTCTCCATGTCATCTGTGATGCACGCGGTAATGAATCGGCGCTCCACCCGGGCCTTTCTCGATCGCCCGGTGGCTGAGGCGCTGCTGCGGGAAATCGTCGAAGGCGCTCGCCATTCGCCGTCGAGCGGCAACCTGCAACCATGGAAGCTGTATGTGCTGACGGGCGCGCACCTGCGCCGGCTGAAGGACGAAGTGGCCCAGACCTTGGCGCGGCACCCGCGCGGCGAGGGCATGGGTTACCCGATCTATCCCCAGGACCTCAAACCTCCGTACCAGGCGCGCCGGGCCAAATGTGGCGAAGACCTCTACGCGACCCTGAACGTCGCCCGCGAGGATCGTCAGGGCCGGCAGCAGCAGTTCGCCCGCAACTTTCGTTTTTTCGATGCGCCGGTGGGTCTGTTTCTTGCCGTCGATCGCAGCATGGGCCAAGGGCAGTGGGCGGACCTGGGGATGTTCTTGCAGAGCCTGATGTTGCTGGCCCATGAGCGAGGCCTGGCGACCTGCGCGCAAGCCTGCTGGACGCTGGTTCACCAGACCGTGGAGCGGCAGCTCGAACTGTCCGATGAGCTGATGCTGTTCTGCGGCCTGTCATTGGGCTACGCCGACCCCGAGCATCCGGTCAACAGCTTGCGCACCGACCGCGAGCCGCTCGCCGCAATCGCCGAGTTCCGCGGATTCGGCGCTTGAACCTTGTACGTTCTATTAATCGGAGAGGCTGATGAGACGGGTAGAAACCAACAATCTGGATTCGATCGACCACTACCGGCTGTTGCACGCCGCTGATCCGGTCGCGGCTGTGGGGGAAGTGCTGATTCGCGTTGCGGCGTGCGGCGTGGGCTATGTCGATGCGCTGGAATCCCTTGGCCGTTACCAGGTCAGGCCACCATTGCCCCACGTGCCCGGCCAGGAAATCAGCGGCTGGATTGAAGCTGTGGGGGCGGGCGTAGAAGGGCTGGCCGTGGGCGACCGGGTGATTACCCAGACCCACGGCGGCTTCGCCGAGTTGGCCGTGGCCGCAGCGGAGACGCTGGTAAAGATCCCGGACGGGATGGACTTCATTCAGGCGGCTGGCTTCAAGATCAACTACCTGACGGCCTACCACGGGCTGCACGACCGGGCAGCGCTGCAACCTGGCGAAACCCTGCTGGTCACTGGCGCCGCCGGCGGTGTCGGCAGCGCTGCGGTGCAGATCGGCAAATGCCTGGGCGCCACGGTGATCGGCGTAGCGTCGACGGCGGAAAAACGCGCGTTCGTGCAGGCGCTGGGCGCAGACCATGTGATTGATGCCAGTGCGGAGAGCTTCCGTGAAGTGGTCAAGGAGTTGTGCGGTCAGAAGGGGCCTGATGTGGTCTTCGATCCGGTGTGCGGGCCGCTGTTCGAGCCGGCGTTTCGCTCGATGACCTGGGGTGGCCGGCATCTGGTGGTGGGCTTCGCGGGTGGGCCGATTCCAGCGCTGCGGGCGAATCTGCCGCTGCTCAAGGGCGCGTCACTGGTGGGGGTGGATGTGCGCCAGTTCCAGATTTATGAGGCCGGGAAGGGCGCGGCGCATTTGCGCGAGTTGCTGGGCTGGGTCGCACAAGGACGACTGGCGCCGCCGATCGGTAAGGTGTTCGCGTTCGACGCGTTTGCCCAGGCGCTGGAGTACGCGCTGTCGGGGCAAGGGCTGGGCAAGACGGTGATTCGAGTGTCCGAGGGCTGATCGCTCGGGTTTTCCGACAGGCAAGGGCGTTCATCGCGAACGCCCTTGTTTTACGTAGCGCGACTCAGCCCTCCCAGCGCCGCAGCAGCTCCTCCAGCGATGCACCATAAGCCGGTCGCGGCATATCCGCCGCCGTCCGCGAGAAGCGCGGCGCCGGCGCGGGTTGAGTAACGCCGTCAAGGTTGATGAAGGTTTCCCTGGCACGGTTGTGCGCGTGCTCCGGCGCTTCATCCCAATCCAGCACGGGCGCGAAGCAGGCATCGCTGCCTTCGAGCAGCACGCACCATTCATCCCGCGTGCGGGTCGCGATGATTCCCGCCAGCGCCTGCTTCTGCGAGGGCCAGAGCGCCTGGTTCATCTGCTCGTCGAACAAACTGCCGTCCAGCCCGCAGCGCTCGCGCAAGAGCTGATAGAACTGCGGTTCGATGGCACCCAGGGCGACGAAACGGCCATCGGCGCAGCGATAGGTATCGTAGAAAGGTGCCGCGCCATCGAGCAGGTTGGCGCCGCGCTCGGTGCGCCAGTGTCCGGTCGCCCTGAGCCCGTGGATGAAACTCGACAAAAGTGCGGTGCCGTCGGTCATGGCGGCATCGATGACCTGGCCCGCGCCCGACTGCGCGGCCTCGTGCAGCGCCGCCAGCACACCCACCAGCAACAACATCCCGCCACCGCCAAAATCGCCGATGAAGTTCACCGGGGGCGGCGGCGTTTCGCCCGGACGACCGATCCCGTGCAAGGCGCCGGTGAGGGCGATGTAATTGAGGTCGTGGCCGGCCGTTTGCGCCAGCGGCCCGTACTGGCCCCAGCCGGTCATGCGCCCGTAGATCAGCCGTGGATTGATGGCGTGGCAGTCGGTCGGGCCGAGGCCGTTCTTCTCCATGACCCCGGGCCGGAAGCCCTCGATCAGGATGTCGGCCTTCGCCACCAGGGCCAGGACGGCGGCTTGCCCTGGCTCGCCGCGGATGTCGATTTCCACGGTCGGCCGGTTGCGGCTGAGCACATCGGCCGGGTCCACGCCCGTGCCGGGGCGCACGATACGCACCACGTCCGCGCCGAGATCGGCCAGCACCATGGCGCAGAAGGGAGCGGGTCCGATACCGGACAATTCGACGACTTTGACGCCTTGCAGTGGTCCCATGTCAGTTCCTTGAAAGGGGCGATGCTCAGCCAAGCACGGCGCGAGCGATGATTTCCTTCATGATTTCCGAGCTGCCGGCGAAGATCCGCGACACCCGGGCGTCCTGGAAGCGTTGGCAAATCTCGTATTCCTGCATGTAGCCGGCGCCACCGTGCAGTTGCACGCCGGCATCCATGATCCGGGATTCCAGTTCGCTGGTGATCAGTTTGGCCTTGGCCGCCGACGGCACGCTGAGGGCGTTGTCATTGTGCAGAGTGACGCAATGGTCGATGTACACCTGGGCCATTTCCAGCTCCGCCGCCAGTTCCGCCAGTACGAAGCGGGTGTTCTGGAAGTCGGCGATGGTCTTGCCGAACGCCTTGCGCTCCAGCACGTAATCACGGGTCAGGTCGAAACCGCACTGGGCATTGGCCAGCGAGCCGACGGCGCAGATCAGGCGTTCTTCCACCAGCGAGGTCTTCAGGTAGCTCAGCCCCTGTCCGGCATCGCCCAGCACATTGGCCTTGGGGACGCGCACGTCGTTGAAGAACAGCTCGGCGGTGTCCTGGGCATGCAGGCCCATCTTGGCCAGCTTGCGGCCGCGCTCGAATCCCGGCATGCCGCGCTCCACGAGGAACAGGCCGATCCGGCGCGGGTTGTCCGGGTCGGTCCTGGCCGCGACCAGCACGACGTCGGCGTTGATGCCGTTGGAGATGTAGGTTTTGGCGCCATTGAGCACCCAGTGATCGCCCTGCTCCTGGGCGCGGGTCTTGATGCCGGCGAGGTCGCTGCCGGCATCGGGCTCGGTCATGGCGATCGCCAGGATGCTGTCGCCCGTTGCGCAGGCGGGCAGGTAGCGGGCCTGTTGCGCCGGGCTGCCGAAGTGCTGGAGATAGGGCGCGACCAGGCGGCTGTGCAGGGTGTGATAGAAGCCCACCTCGCCGAAGCGGTTGTCTTCCTCGATCATGATCTGCTGATAGCGGAAGTCCCACAGGCCAAGGCCGCCGTGCTCTTCGTCGGCCCACACCAGCAGGTAGCCGAGGTCGCCCATCTTCCTGAACATTTCCCGCGGGACGATGCCCGCTTCGCGCCAGGCCTGTTTGTGTGGCTGCACTTCTTTTTGCAGGAAAGCCCGATAGCTTTCGCGGAAAATCTCATGTTCTGTGCTGAAGCCGGGACGTTGCATTAAACCTCCTGAGCGGGGCGCGAGAGGCGCCCCGCGCTGTTCACCAGAGTTTCCAGGAATAGACGATGTTGACCCGCAGGTCGTTGTTGTCGCGGAAGGTCGCCGCCTGGGTGAAGTCGTTGCGGTACCAGGCGTGGCGGACCTTGACACCCAGGCCCTGCAACGGCCCGGACTGGATGACGTACGCCACCTGGGCCTGGCTTTCGCGTTCGTAAAGGCCGCGGCCGCCCATGCGCTCCGGCAGTTCGATGTTGTCGCCACGCATGTGCCAGAGCATAGCCGTCAGCCCCGGGATGCCCTGGACCGCGAAGTTGTAGTCCCAGCGCACCTGCCAGGTGCGCTCCTTGGCATTGAGGAAGTCGGTGGCGATCGCCCCTTCGACGGTCGGCGACGGCTCGCTGCGGCCCATGTACGGTTGGGCGGTGTCGCCGAACAGCGCCATGTAGCCGGTGCTGAACGTGTGCCCACCGAGGGCATAGCGGAAGACCACGCCCAGGTTGTCATTGTCGACATTGCCCGCGTTGGCGGAGCCGTCTTCGCCGGACCTCACCCAGCGGAAATCGGTTTTCAGGCTGCCCGGCCCCAGCGGCAGGTCGTGCACCAGCCACAGGTAGTCCTGGCGATAAATGTCGTTCAGCGTGGCGTGGTAGTAGCTCGCGGTGAGGTTGGGCGCGACCTTGTATTTGGCCCCGACATAGCTGAAACCGCTGGAGTCGACATCCAGGAAACGGCCGTTCTGCGCGGTCACGCGGATGTTTTCGTAGTTGCTCGAATCGCGGAACTTGATGCGGTCGAGGTAACCGCCCATGAGCGTCAGGCGGTCGAAATCGTCCGACTGGAACGTCGTGCCCTGGAAGGTCTGCGGCAGCAGGCGGCCGGGGCTGGAAAAGGCGATGGGCAGGGTCAGCACCATCCTGCCGGTATTCAATTTGGACTGGGCGAAGCGCACTTTGGCGACACCGCCGAAGCTGCTGAAGCTGTCCTCGGCGCGGCCCTGGGAGTCGAGTGGCAGCAACTGGGTGCCGGCGCGGCCGGGCGAGGAGTCCAGTTTGAGGCCGGTCATGCTGGTCAGGTCCAGGCCGAAGCCGACCGGGCCCTCGGTGTAGCCGGACTTGAAGTCCAGGGTCACGCCCTGCGCCCATTCCCGCAGTTCGCGTTTCAGCGCGGGGTTCGCGGGGTCTTTGTAGTCGCGGTCGAAGTAATAGTTGTGCAGTAGCACGGAGGCGCTGCTGTCGGTGAGGAAGCTGGTCTGCGCCTGTGCCGCGAAAGACATCGGCAAAGAGCAGGCGAGCAGGGTTGCGGTGCGCAGATTCATGGCGGCTCCGGTTCTTGTTCTTGTAGGGAGTGGTGGCGGCCTCGCGGCCGCGGGTGGGGCTCAGTCCTTCTGCGCGCTCATCATCTGGCCGAAGGGGCGGCGGGCGAAAAGGAAGCCGAGCAGGGCGCCGGGGCCGATGAGCGCCGCCATGGTGGCGAGTGCCGAAGCGATGGCCGTCGGGCCGCTGAACACCCGGTCGGCCAGCACGCCGCTGAGGAACGGGCCGACGGTGTAGCCGAAGAGGTTGATGACCAGCAGGTTGACCGCCACGGTGCGTGCCCGCAGCCGGGAAGGACTGATCATCTGCATGCCCAGGCACGTCATGACCGAGATGCTCGGCAGGAACATCATGCACACCGCGAACGCGGCGACCAGCAGCCAGTAATCGCCCACCAGCAAACCGGCGATGATCGCGGGCACCGGGATGGCCACGGCCACCATCAGAATCAGCGCGATGCCGTCCGCACGCCCGGCCTTCTGCAGCCGGCTCGCCAGCCAGGGCAGGCACAGCGTGCCGAGCACCGAGGTCGGCAGGCCCACCGAGCCGAACACGAAGCTGGCTTGGGCGGCGCTCAGGTCGTGGAGGCGGATCAACAGGGTCGGCGCCCAGGAAATCACCCCCAGGGTCAGGGATGAAATCAGCCCGGTGGCGATGAAGAAGGGGATGAACATGGCCTTGTTGCCGACCAGGAACGGCAGCAGTGCGTCGATGCCTGCGCCTGTCGTGGACGAGGGTGTTTCGACCCGCGCCGGCTCGCGGACGGTCAGGGCGAACACCACCATCATCAGCAGCCCCGGCAGGCTCACGGCGAGCAGGGTGAAGCGCCACGGCTCCATGCCGGGAATCAGTTGTTGGCCGCCGGCGAACTGGTACACGGCGCCGCCAATGATGAACGCGCCGGTCGCCATGATGTTGCCGGTGGCCATGTAGAAACTGGTGGGCAGCGCGCGCTCCTTGCGCTGGAACATGTCGCCGATCAGCGACATCGCCGCCGGGGTCAGCACGGCTTCGCCGATGGCAACGCCGGCGCGACAGACGATCAGGGTGGTGAAGTCGACGGTGAAGGCAGACGCCGCGGTCATCAGCGACCAGAGCAGCACGCCGGCGAGGATCACCCGCGTGCGGTTGCCCTTGTCGATCAGGTAGGCCACCGGAATCCCGGCGATGGAATACAACACGGCGAAGCCCGCGCCCAGCAGCAGGCCCATCTGCGTGTTGGACAGTTCCAGGCTCTGGGTGACCGGCTGGGCGACGGCGGAAAGGATGAAGCGGTCGACCATCGAAATCGCGTAGAAGATGATCAGGCAGCCCACGGCGGTCCAGCGTCCGGGGTGGATCTTGCTTTCGGTGTAGGGGAGGGTGGTGCTTTGCTCGTTCATTGCTCAATCCCGTTAATTATTGTTGTTGGATCTGTCAGATGACCGACGGCGGCCCTGACGACCGGACTGCAATCGCAAGCCTGCTGCACGTGGCGCGGGATAGCGGGTTTCGGGATCAGTCTATGGGGCGGGGGGAGGGGAAAAATCGTCACAAAAGACGATTTTTCCCCAACGCTACGACACCAGTCCCATCTTCCTCGCCACCGCCAGCGCCTGGTTGCGGCTGCCGGTCGAAAGCTTGGCGTTGATGTTGCGCAGGTGGGTGCGCACGGTGCTCAGCGACACGTGCATGCGCCCGGCCAGGTCGAGGTTGGAACAGCCGTCGGTGAGCAGCACCAGGACTTCGATTTCCTTGCGCGTCAGCGGCTCGGGCAATGGCGCGGCGGGGGCGGGCCTGGCCGGCTCGGCGGGCAGCGCCGGACCGAAACCGATCAACAGCGAACGCAGATAATCCAGCAGCAGCGGCGTGCGCGACGTGCGCGTTTCGTATGACTGCTTGAACTCCAGCACCACCTGGCCGAGCGCCGCCCCTTCATCGAGCACCGTGCGCACATAACCTTCGCGCGCGGCGAATGTCAGCGCCTCTTCCAGCGTTTTGTGCGCGGCGAGCAGGTTGTCGCAGCGCTGCAGCGCCAGCACCTGCAACAACTGCAGCACCAGCGCACGATGGCGGCGGCCCGAGGCGTGGGCGGCGTCGAGGTCGACCGCCAGTTGCCTGAGGGCCGCGACCGGATCGCCAAAATGAATGTCCCAGCGCAGCCGCGCCAGACGCAGGTAATGGCTGTCGTGGGCGAGCAGCCGCTGCCGGCATTCCCGCGCCCAGATCACCGGGTCATCGGCGCGGCTTAACTCATCCCGTGCCGCCTCGCCCTCGCCCTGGATCAGCAGGATCTTCGCCCGCTCCAGTTGGGCGGCGGCCACTGCACGGGGCAGGCTGCGGCGGTGGCCTAGGTATTCGAGTTCGGTCAGCGCGTGCAGCGCGGTTTCCAGGTCGTTTTCGGTGAACGCCAGGCGGCATTTGAGCAGGTAGATCAGGATCAGGTGATCGGGAATGCCGACTTCACGGGCCAGCGGCAGGTAGACGTTGATCAGGTGGCGCGTCTGGACGAGGTCGTTGGCTTCGTACACCGTCGCCGTGTGCAGCACGCCGGCCCAGGCGTTGCCGTGGACGTGTCGATGATTGCTGGCCTGAGTGACATCGATGGCCAGGCGGAAACGCGCGGAGGCGTGACGCAGGCGACCATGCAAGAGGTCGATCAGGCCCTCGGTCGTTTCCGAGTACATCCGGTTGAAGTGGCTTTCACCGCCGTGCAGGCGGCGCGCGGCATCGACCATGCGTTGGGCATCGCGGGTGTCGCCGATGATCAGGGTCTGGTGGGCGATGGCATTGAGCAGGGTGGCGCTGGCGAAGGTATGCCTGGCGTCGAGGTTGTTCAGTGCGCGCATGCCGACCGTCACCGCTTCTTCGCAGTGGTCACGCATGCCCAGCAGGGTCGGGTAGAGCGCGGCGCCGTGATTGCGCACGTGCGGGTCCGGGCTGTTGCGCCAGTCGAGCCGCTCCAGTTCCTGCCAGGCCAGGTGCGCGCCCTCGGTCAGGGCCAGGGCCCACAACGACATCACCTGCAACCGCGGTCGGGCGGCCACCAGGTCTTCGGGAATGGCGGTGAACCAGCGGCGCAGCAAGCGCATCCGGCCTTGTTCCAGCAACGACTCGATGTGGTGTTCGAGCAGCAGCAGGGCCTGGTCGTACTGCTGGCCGAGCACGGCGTGATCAATGGCCTGTACCGCCTGGCCCTGGCTGTCGAACCAGCGCGAGGCCGCAAGGTGCAGGCACGCGTTCTCGCCGGGGCTTTCGCGGTCGAGTCGATCACGGAGAAATTCAGCGAACAGGCCATGAAAACGCCAGAGCCCGTGTTTCGTTTCAACCGGTACGGCCAAGCCCTGGGCCTGCAGGTGCTCGATCATTGGCTGTCCGTCGACGCCCGGGTTCAGGGCTTCGCACAGTGCGGGGTTGAAGTACCTCAGCACGCTCATGCGCAGCAGCACCCGGCGCACGCTTGGCGATTGTTCCGCCAGCACCACTTCGCTCAGGTATTGGGCCACGGTGCTGGTGGAGCCGGAGAAGCGGGCGATGAATTCCAGCCGCGACTCGCTGCGCTTGAGCGCAATGGACGCCAGCCACAACGCCGCGGCCCAGCCCTCGGTCTTGCCGTGCAGGTGCTCGACATCGGCGCGGGAGAGGGACGCGGAGCCGAGCTGGCCGGCGAGCAGGGCCTGGCTCTCTTCCCTGTCGAAGCGCAGCTCGCTGGCGCCGATTTCCGTCAGCCGGCCGCTGGCCCTCAGCCGCGCCAGCCCCAGCGCCGGGGTCAGCCGGGTGGTGGCGATCAGGTAGGCGCGATGGGGCAGGTGCAGGGCCAGCTCCTGGAGCAGGGCGAGGACCGAGGGTTCCTGGATGGTTTCCAGTTCATCGATGAAGAGCGCGTACGAGGCCGTGGGCATCGTCATGCAGGTGATGGCGTCGCAGCCGGGCCGGGCGATGCCGAGATGGCGGGTGACCCGGTCAAGGCTGGCGAGCAAGCGGGGCAGGTCGTTGTCTGCCGCGTGAGTGTTGAGCCAGGCCGTGGCGATGCCGGCCTGGTTCAAGTGCGCGCAGGCCTGGGCCATCAGCGTCGATTTGCCGAAGCCGGCCGGTGCGCTCAGCAAGGTGAGCGTGCCGCCCGCGCGGGCGATCAGCGGCAGCAGTCGAACCCGTTCGATCTGCTGCGACAGTGGCACAGGTCCTGTGAATCTCGCGTCAGGGGATCCAGGCACGTTGAGCATGTTGCGACACCCTCCTTCCTTCGCCACTACCGACAGTTGCGTTGCGTAGATTGGCTCAGCGCGGCGCGAATCCGCTGGTCAGCAGATCGACCATTTGCGCGGCCACCTCTTCTTTCGTTTGCTTGCCATCCGGGGAAAACCAGCGCGCGGGCCAGTTGAGCGCGCCCGCCAGGGTAAAGGCCAGCAGCCTCGCGTCGCAGGGCGCGACGGAGCCGTCGGCAATGGCTTCTTCGATCAGCCCGCGCATGGCCCGGTCGATGTCACTTTTCAGCGCGCGGAAGCGGGTCCGGCCTTCCTCGGACAAGGCTTCGTCGCCGGTGCGGATCACGCAGCGGCCGAAGTCATCCATGTTGATTTCCGCGTAGCGGCGCAGGTAGCTGCGCAAGCGGTCGATCCCCGTGCCGGGCTCCTGGCGTGCGGTGTCGGCGGCGTCGATCAGTTGCTCCAGGCCGTGGATGACGCACTGCAGCAGCACCTGCTCCTTGTTGCCCAGGTAGTGATAGATCGTCGGTTTGGAGATGCCCAGGCTAACGGCCACATCGTCGAGCAGCGTGGCGTGGAACCCGCGCTCGTTGAAGATCCGCACCGCCGCGCGGAGCACGGCCTGGCGCTTGGCTTCGCGCTCTTGTTGCTTCTGCGTCGCGCTGGCGAAAGGGGAGGTTTCGGTCACGTCGTTCATTCCATTTGTCGGGTGTGGGGTGGGGCGTCTGGTGGAGGCCCGCTTTCCACTTTCAGGGATTTTCGACCTTGACAGGCCAGTGATCGGAATTCTAGCCTACTGACGAGTAGATATTCTACCGCTGAGTTAAATCGACGGGTTTTCCTGCTCGCAGCAGAGCTCGCTGTCCCAACAAGAACAAGCAAGAGGATGTGCTCGATGAAGATTCAAGGTGTGGCTGCAGTAGTAACCGGCGGCGCGTCCGGACTGGGTGGCGCGGTGGCCTCGCGGCTGGCGGCGGCCGGCGCCAAGGTGGCGATTCTCGACCTCAACCAGGCACTGGGCGAAGCCCACGCCGCAGCGCTCGGCGGTCTGTTCATCAAGGCCGATGTGACGGATGAAGCCGGCATCGCGCATGCCCTCGAAACCGCAGAAGGGGTGCACGGCAAGGCGCGCATCCTGGTCAACTGCGCCGGCATCGGCCCGCCCGGCAAGGCGCTTTCCCGCGACGGCACGGCGCTGCCGCTGGCCGACTTCGCGCGGATCGTGAACATCAACCTCAACGGCAGTTTCAACGTGCTGTCGAAGTTCGCCGAGCGCCTGCACCTCGCCGAGGCCGAGGGTGAAGAGCGTGGCGTCATCATCAACACCGCGAGCGTCGCCGCCTTCGACGGGCAAATCGGCCAGCCGGCCTACGCCGCGTCCAAGGCCGGGATTGTCGGCATGACCCTGCCGCTGGCGCGGGAGTTCGCCCGCTACGGCATCCGCGTGATGACCATCGCACCGGGGATTTTCCTCACCCCGTTGCTGGCGTCGCTGCCCCAGGACGTGCAGGACTCCCTCGGTCAGCAGGTGCCGTTCCCGAGCCGTCTCGGTCAGCCGGACGAGTTCGCCTTGCTGGTCCAGTCGATTGTCGAAAACCCCATGCTCAACGGCGAAGTCATTCGTCTGGACGGCGCGATCAGGATGGCCGCCCGATGAGCTTCCACGATCTGCAACAGGCCACAGAGATTGCCGACCGGGTCGAGCGCTTCGTCCGCGACGTGGTGGTGCCTTACGAGGCCGACAACCGCCGCGATCACCACGACTGCCCCACGGACGCACTGGTGCTGGAGCTGCGGGACCGGGCCCGCGAGGCCGGCGTACTGACCCCGCACATCCTTGCCGATGGCAGCCACCTGAGCCAGCAAGGCACGGCGCTGGTGCTGGCGAAGACCGGCCTGTCGCCCCTCGGGCCGCTGGCCTGTAATACCTGCGCGCCGGACGAAGGCAACATGTACCTGCTGGGAAAAGTCGGCAGCGCGTTTATCAAGGCGCGTTTTCTCGAACCCCTGGTTCAGGGCACCGCGCGTTCCGCCTTTTTCATGACCGAACCGGCCGAGGACGGCGGTGCCGGCTCCGATCCGTCGATGATGCAGACCACCTGCCGCCGCGACGGTGACCACTGGCTGATCAACGGCCGCAAGGCGTTCATCACCGGCGCCGAGGGCGCGCAGATCGGCATCGTCATGGCCAAGGCCGAAGAAGGCGCGTGTATGTTTCTCGTCGCGCTGCCGGACCCGGGCATCCGCATCGAACGCATTCCGCGCACCATCGACAGTTCCATGCCCGGTGGCCACGCCATCGTCGCGCTGGACAACCTGCGGGTGCCCGCCGAGCAGATGCTCGGCGAGGCCGGCGAAGGCTTTCGTTATGCGCAGATCCGCCTCGCGCCGGCGCGGCTATCGCATTGCATGCGCTGGTACGGCGCCTGCCTGCGGGCCAACGAAATCGCCACCGATTACGCCAACAAGCGCATGGCGTTCGGCAAGTTGCTGATCGATCACGAAGGCACCGGTTTCAGCCTGGCCGAGAACCTGATCGACCTGAAACAGGTGGAACTGCTCATCAACTGGTGCGCCAGCGTGCTGGACACGGGTGCGGCGGGCGGCACCGAAAGCTCGATGGCCAAGGTTGCCGTCAGCGAAACCCTGATGCGTGTCGCCGATCGCTGTGTGCAGGTCATGGGCGGCAGCGGCCTCACCGAGGACTCGATCGTCGAACAGGTATTCCGCGAGATCCGCGCGTTTCGCATCTACGACGGCCCCACGGAAGTGCACAAGTGGTCGCTGGCGAAAACCATCAAGCGTGAATGGGCGAGGGCACGGCAATGAGTGCAGTGGAGCAAAAGGCCAATGCCGGCGCGGGTGAGGTGCGCCCCGACATGGCGTTCGATGAGCGTCTTCTGGCCCAGTGGCTACGGTCCAACGTGGACGGTTTCGCCGGTCCCATGACCGTGTTGCAGTTCAGGGGCGGGCAGTCGATTCCCACCTACCAGATCACTACGCCGACCAGCAGCTACGTGCTGCGGCGCAAGCCCGCCGGGGTCCTGCTCAAAGGCGCCCACTCGGTCGAGCGCGAGGCGCGGGTCCAGCAGGCGCTGGGCGGCGTGGGGTTCTGCGTGCCGAAGATTTTCGCGGTGTGCACCGACGAGACGGTGGTGGGCACGCCCTTCTATGTGATGGAGCGCGTCGAAGGGCGGATTTTCTGGGACGCCACCTTTCCCGAGGTCAGCCCGGAGCAGCGGCCGCAGTATTTCGACGCGATGAACCAGACCCTGGCGGCCTTGCACAGCATCGAGCCTGACGCGGTCGGGCTGGGAGATTTCGGCAAGTCGGGCAATTATTTCTCGCGGCAGATCAGCCGCTGGACTTCCCAATACCTGGCGGACGAAGCCGCGGGCCGCGATCCGGACATGGACCTGCTGGTGGAATGGCTGCCGGGGATGATCCCGCCCGGCGACGAGACCCGGATCGTGCATGGCGACTTCCGCTGCGACAACATGATCTTTCACCCGCGCGAGCCGAAAGTCATGGCGGTGCTGGACTGGGAACTGTCGACCCTCGGCCATCCGCTGGCTGACTTCGCCAACCACGCCATGATGTACCAGATGCCGCCCGACATCGTTGCCGGCCTGGCCGGCGCCGACCTGCGGCGGCTGAACATTCCCGCGCAATCCGAGTACGTCGAGCGCTATTGCGAACGCACCGGTCGCGCGTCCATTCCGGCCTGGGAGTTCTATATCGCCTTCAACCTGTTCCGCATGGCGGCGATTTTCCATGGCATCAAGGGACGGGTGATTCGCGGCACCGCCGCCTCGGCCCACGCCCGTGAGCGGGCCAGGAGCTTTCCCGTGCTGGCCGGGCTGGCACGTCGTGCGCTGGAGGAATGCCGATGAACGATTCAGTGCTGCTCGATATCCACGAAGGTGTTGCCACCCTCACCCTGAACCGTCCTGAACAGGGCAACGCCATTGACCTGCCGATGGCCCAGGCACTGCTTCGCGCGGCCATCGTCTGCGACCAGACGCCGGACCTGAAATGCGTCGTGCTGACCGGCAGCGGCAAACTGTTTTGCGCCGGCGGTGACCTGCAAGCGTTCACCGAGGCGGGCGACGGGATTTCAGGTTTTCTCAGCGAGTTGGCGGGCACCCTGCACCTGGCGATCTCGCGCCTGATGCGTATGAACAAACCGTTGCTGACGCTGGTGAACGGTGCGGCGGCAGGCGCAGGCCTGAGCCTGGCGCTGATCGGCGACATCGTTCTGGCGGAGCCTTCCGCCTCCTTCACGCCGGCTTACGGTGCCATTGGCCTGAGCCCGGATGGCGGGCTGAGCTGGATACTGCCGCGCTTGACCGGCTTGCGCCGGGCGCAGGAACTGATCCTGCTCAACCAGCGCCTGAGCGCGGCGCAGGCGCACGGGCTCGGCCTGGTCTCGCGGGTGGTCGACGCCGGCCAGTTGCAGGCCGAAGGGGCACGCGTCGTGGCAACCCTGGTCGCGATGAACCCAGCGGCGCTCGGCAGCGTCAGGAAGCTGTTGCTGGAAAGCCACGGCACCCCTTTGGAAACGCAACTGGAAAACGAGGCCCGCAGCATCGCGGCCCTCGCCGCACAACCTTGTGTCCGTGACAAAGTCGCTGCGTTCGTTGCGCAGCGGCTCCCTAAAAACAAGAAGGAGTTGAGTCATGGCTGATGCCTACATTGTTGCAGCCGTTCGCACCGCGGGCGGGCGTCGTAACGGCAAACTGGCCGGCTGGCACCCGGCGGATATGGGCGCCGAAGTGCTCGATGCACTGGTCGAGCGCTCGGGGATCGACCCGGCGGCCATCGACGACGTGATCCTCGGCTGCGTGACCCAGGCCGGTGAGCAGGCGTTCGCCTTCGCCCGCAATGTGGTGCTGGCCTCGCGGCTGCCGCAGAGCGTGCCGGCGGTCACCATTGACCGCCAGTGCGGCAGCTCGCAGCAGGCGGTGCAGTTTGCGGCGCAGGCGGTGATGTCCGGATTCCAGGACGTGGTCATCGCCGGCGGCGTGGAAAGCATGAGCCGGGTGCCGATGTTCTCCAACCTGTCCTTCCACGAGAAGGAAGGCATCGGTATCGGCCCGTTCAGCGCGCGGATCCAGGAGCGCTTCCAGGTCAGCAGCTTCAGCCAGTTCGCCGGTGCGCAGATGCTCGCGGAGAAGTACGGCCTTGACCGCCTGACCCTCGACCGCTTCGCGCTGGCCAGCCACCAGCGGGCGGCGCGGGCGACCAACAGCGGCGCCTTCCGTGACGAAATCATTGGCCTGGCGACCGCCGACGGCTTGCATCTGGTTGACGAAGGCATTCGCTTCGATGCGTCACTGGAGGGCATCGGTTCGGTGAAACCGTTGCAGGAAGGCGGCGTGGTCACGGCTGCCAACGCCAGCCAGGTGTGCGATGGCGCTTCCGGGGTGCTGGTGGTCAGCGAACGCGCCTTGAAGGCCCACGGCCTGACGCCCATTGCGCGGATCGTCGACATGACCGTCACCGCGGGCGACCCGGTGATCATGCTCGAAGAGCCGATCTTCGCCACGCGCAAGGCTCTGAAGAAAGCCGGCCTGAGCATCGCCGATATCGACCTCTATGAAGTCAACGAAGCTTTCGCCCCTGTTCCTCTGTCCTGGCTGGACGCGCTGGACGCCGACCCCGAGCGGTTGAATGTCAACGGCGGCGCCATTGCCCTCGGCCATCCGCTGGGTTCGTCCGGGACCAAACTGATGACCACCCTGATCCACGCCCTGAAAGCCCGCGGCAAGCGCTATGGCTTGCAAACCATGTGCGAGGGCGGCGGCATCGCCAACGTCACGATTCTGGAGGTGCTGTGAGATGAGCTTTCGTAACCGTGTGACCGAATTGCTCGGCATCCGCCACCCGATCGTGCAGGGCGGCATGATGTGGGTTGGCCGCGCCGAACTGGCCAGCGCCGTCTCCAACGCCGGCGGCCTGGGTACGCTGACCGCGCTGACCCAGCCGACCCCCGACGCGCTGCGGCGGGAAATCGACCGCTGCCGGAGCATGACCGACAAGCCGTTCGCGGTGAACCTGACCATCCTGCCGTCGGTCAACCCGCCGCCCTACGCGGAGTACCGTCAGGCGATCATCGATTCCGGCGTGCGTATCGTCGAAACTGCGGGCAACAAGCCGCAGGAACATGTCGAGGCGTTCAAGGCCCACGGCCTCACCGTGATTCACAAATGCACCGCGGTGCGCCATGCCGTGTCGGCGCAGCGCATGGGGGTCGACATCATCTCCATCGACGGCTTCGAGTGCGCGGGGCATCCCGGCGAGGATGACATTCCCGGGCTGGTGCTGATTCCCGCCACCGCTGACAAAGTCAGCATCCCGATCATCGCCAGCGGCGGCATTGGCGACGGGCGCGGCCTGGCGGCGGCCATGGCGTTGGGCGCGGAAGGGGTGAACATGGGCACGCGTTTCTGCGCGACCCGCGAGGCGCCGATTCATGAGGCAATCAAGCGTTTCCTGGTGGAGAACGATGAGCGCGCCACCCACCTGATCTTTCGCCGCTTCCACAATACCGGGCGGGTCGCGCGCAACAGCGTGTCGGACGAAGTGGTGCGCCTGTCCCAGGCGGCCGAAGCCACGTTCGAGGACATCCGTGGCTATGTGTCCGGCGCCAAGGGCCGGGAAGCGCTGGAGACGGGTAATCTCGACGCCGGGCTGGTCTGGGCCGGACAGATCCAGGGGCTGATCCGTGACGTGCCCAGTTGCGAAGAATTGCTGGAGCGCATGGTCAGTGACGCCCGCGACATCATCAATCGCCGTCTTGGCGGCATGCTGGCCTAGGTCGGGAGAGAGAACGATGGACTATCAATTCATCCGCGTGGTCCGCGAAGGGCACCTGACAATCGTCACCCTGCAGCGGCCGGATGCTTACAACGCCATGAACTACGCGGCCCATGAAGAGTTGCAGCGCGCCTTCGACGACTTCGCCAGCGACGACGAGCAGTGGGTGGCGATCCTCACGGGAAGCGGGAGCAAGGCGTTTTGCGCCGGGCACGACCTCAAGCAGCAGGCTAACGACGCCAATCTCGGCACCCCACCGGCGGGGTTCGGCGGGCTGACCGCGCGGTTCGACCTGCACAAGCCGGTGATCGCCGCCGTCAACGGAGTTGCCATGGGCGGCGGCTTCGAACTGGCGCTGGCTTGCGACATCATCGTCGCGTCGAGCAATGCCGCCTTCGCGCTCCCTGAAGCCAAGATCGGCCTGGCCGCGCTGGCCGGCGGCATGTTGCGGCTTCCCGCGCTGATCGGCCTCAAGCGCAGCATGGGCCTGCTGCTCACCGGGCGCCGCGTCAGCGCCAGCGAAGGCGTGCAGCTTGGCTTCGTCAACGAAGTGACGGAGGGTGACGTGATGGACCTCGCCCGGCGCTGGGCCGATGACATCCTCACCTGCAGCCCGCTGTCGGTGCGGGCGACCAAGCAAACGGTGATGCGCGGCCTGGATGTGTCGGTGGAACAGGGCATGGGCGAACAGTGGGACTACCCGCAGGTCCGCGCCATGCTGGCCTCCGCGGATGCCATCGAGGGCCCGAAAGCCTTTGCCGAGAAACGCGCCCCGGTGTGGTCGGGACGTTGAATCCGCGGGCCGTACTTCCTGACAACGACAATAAGAGAAAAACGCCATGCACCCGTTGATTCACGCCCGCACCAACCCCGACAAGCCTGCCTGCGTCCTGGTTTCCAGCCAGGAGGTCCTGACCTACGGCGAACTTGATGCCCTGGCGAACCAGGCCGCGCACCTGTTTCGCAGCCTTGGCCTCACCCGCGGAGACACCGTGGCGGTGGTGCTGGGCAACGACTTCGAGATTTTCGTGGTGGCCTGGGCCACTCAGCGCACCGGGCTTTATCTGACTGCGGTATCGACCAAGACCTCCGTGGGCGACCTGGCCTACGTGTTGGAAAACTCCGGTGCCAAGGCGCTGGTGGCCGGCCGCGCCTATGCGGACGTCGCCGAACAGGCGGCGAAGCAGATCGGCTCCCACAGCCTGCAGGTATTCAGCGCCGCCCCCGGCCGCCGTTCATTGCGCGAAGCCTGCGAAGGCCTGCCGACCACCCTGGTATGTGACCCCAGCCCGGGCTCCGACATGCTCTATTCGTCCGGCATGACCGGCCGCCCCAAGGGCGTCAAGCCGCAGTTGCCGGACGGCTCGATCGAAGCGCCGATTCCGCTGATGCGCCTCGGCGGGGCGCTTTACGGGATGGATGGCGACAGCCGCTACCTGTCGACGTCGCCGCTGTACCACGCGGCGCCGCTGCGTTGGGCGATGGTGATCCAGCGTTTCGGCGGGACCGTGTTCATCATGGAGCGTTTCGACGCGGAGCAGTCACTGGCGTTGATCGAACAGGAGCGCATCACGCACTCGACCTTCGTGCCCACGCATTTCGTGCGCATGCTCAAGCTCGATCCAGCGGTTCGCCAACGCTATGACCACCGCTCGCTGCGCGCGGTGATCCATGCCGCGGCGCCGTGCCCGGTGCCGGTCAAGCACGCCATGATCGACTGGTGGGGGCCTGTCATCCACGAGTACTACTCGGGCACGGAAACCTGCGGGATTACCGCCCTGGATTCGGCGCAATGGTTGAGCAAGCCGGGTTCGGTGGGGCGCGCCGTGCTGGGGACCCTCAAGATCCTCGGCGCGGACGGCAAGGAGGTGCCGCCGGGCACCCAGGGCGATGTCTACTTCGCCGACGGCCCGCGCTTCGAGTACCACAACGACCCGGAAAAAACCCGCCAGGCGTACAACGCCAAAGGCTGGGCGACGCTGAACGACATCGGCTGGGTCGACGAGGACGGCTACCTGTTCCTGACCGATCGCAAGAGCTTCATGATCATTTCCGGCGGCGTGAACATCTACCCGCAGGAAATCGAAAACCTGCTCATCACCCATCCAGACGTCGAGGACGCGGCGGTGTTTGGCGCGCCTGACGCCGAAATGGGCGAGCGGGTGGTGGCGGTGGTACAGCCCCGGGCGGGTATCGCCGGGAGTGCCGAGTTCGCGGAAACGCTTCGCCGCTTCGTTCGCGAGGGCCTGGGTGGCGTCAAGTGCCCGCAGCAGTTCGATTTTCGCAGCGAACTGCCCCGCGAACCCACGGGCAAGCTGATGAAGCGGTTGTTGAAAGCCGAGTATGAAGTGGCTTATCGGGGGGCTTAGGTGGGGCTGACTCACACATGACGGCTGTCGGCCTGGCGAGCAACTCGCCAGGCCGGGATCAAGGGCTTAGAAATTTACCGTGTAGCGCACGATAAAGCGGTTTTCGTTGGCGCTGTCGGCATAGGTGGAACGGTTGGTGGAGTTGCGCCATTGCACCGCCAGGCCTTTGACCGGACCACTCTGGATGACGTAGGCGATATCGGTGACACGCTCCCATTCTTTGCCCGATTGACCCTCCTGGCGCAGGGCCGCTGCCTGGCGGGTGGTCAGCAGCGCGGGATCGACATCGTCGCCGTTGACGTACCGCAGGGTCAGCGTCAGGCCGGGCAGGCCGAGGGCGGCGAAATCGTAGTCGTATCGAGCAAACCAGACACGTTCGTTTGGCGCGGTGAAGGTGCTGACCAGCGACTCGCCAAACAGGTAGGTGTCTGTCCCGTTGACGAACGCGAAGGGCGTATCGCCCCACGCTTTCTGGTAGCCGCCGCCGAGGGTGTGGCCTTTCAGGCTGTAGGCGAAATAGCTACTCAGCGTGCGGTTGTCGACGTCCCCCAACAGTTCGTCGCCTGTTGCTCCGGCATCGAACAGGCGGACGTCGGCAATCACCGCGCCTGTCGACAGCGGTTGATTGAGCTTCAGGCCTGCGTAGTGGGTGCGATACAGGTCGGCGAGTTCGGCAATGTGGTAGCTCAGGGTGAGTGTCGGCAGTAGCTTGTAGTCGAACGCCAGGTAGTCGAAATGATCAGCGTCGATGGCGCGATAACCAAAGGTCGTGAGCGATTCGAAATCCGTCGAGTTTCGCTGCTTGACGGCGTTGACGCGAATCGCCGAGACGGTCAGTGAGTCGACATCATTGGACACCAGCGAACCACCGCGGAACACCTGCGGCAACAGCCGGCTGTTGTTGCTCCACAACAACGGCATCAGTGGGCTGATGCCGCCGAGGCGAAGTTCGCTCTTGCCGAGCCGCGCCTTGGCCGTCAGCGTGAACTTGCCGTACTCGTCTTCGACGTTGCGCTGCGAATCGAACGCCAGAAGGCCCGAGCCGGTGCGGTCCGGGCTTGAATCCAGCTTGAGCCCCAGCAGGCCTTGAGCATCCACGCCAAAGCCCACCGTCCCCTCGGTGAAACCTGACTGCACGTTGAGAATGAAGCCTTGCGCCCATTCGTCGCGCTTCGATTGGCTGGCACCCTCGTTGCGGAAGTCGCGGTTGTAGTAGAAGTTTCTGAGTTCCAGGCTTGCCTTGGTGTCATCGATGAAATCCGCGCACGCGAAGGGGGCGCACGTGAGTGCCGCCACCGGCACGAGGAAGTGGGCGTGGTATGTCGTCATTGCAAGCACCTTTTGTTGTTTTAGTGTGCATGAACCCCTGCCGCCGCTAGTGGGCAACATGAGTGATAACGCTGGAGGAATTGCTGTCAGGCGGGTGTCGTGCTCGGCCGCTCAGGCGCCGGAGGCCAGGCGCACGATCGCGTCACGGCTGCCCGCCCGTTGGCGCAGCAGGAACTTCTGGATCTTGCCGGTGGCGGTTTTTGGCAACTCGTCGAAAATCACCCGTTGCGGGCACTTGAAACGGGCCAGGCGTTGTTGGCAGAACGCGATCAATTCCTGCGGCGTGGGCGTTTGCACGCCAGCTTTCAATTCAACGAAGGCGCAGGGGACTTCACCCCATTTGTCGTCCGGTTGCGCGACAACCGCCGCATGCAGTACTGCGGGGTGGGCATGCAGCGCCTCTTCGATTTCGATGGAGGAGATGTTCTCGCCGCCCGAAATGATCACGTCCTTGCAGCGGTCGGTGATCTGGATGTAGCCGTTCTCATGAACGACCGCCACATCGCCGGTATGAAACCAGCCGCCGGAAAACGCCTGTCGGGTGGCAGACGGGTTTTTCAGGTAACCCATCATCACGGTATTGCCGCGCATCAGCAGTTCCCCGGTGGTCTGGCCATCGCGCGGGACCGGCTGCAGTGTCTCGGAATCCGCCACCATCAGGTCTTCGAAGACGGCGCCGCGTGCACCCTGGCGAACCCGCAACGCGCACTGTTCAGCGGGTGGCAGGGCGTCCCAGGCGTCTTGCCAGACACAGCTCACCGGTGTTCCGCACACTTCGGTGATGCCATACACATGATCGACATCGAAGCCCAACGCCAGGACTGCCTGCAGCACCGCGGCGGGCGGCGGGGAGCCGGCGGTCAGCACCCGGACCGGCGTCGCCAGGGCGGCGCGGCCGGTCGTGTTGGCGATCATCGCCATGACGATGGGGGCGGCGCAGAAGTGATCGACCGCATGGGTGTCGATGGCGTCGAACACCGTTTCAGCCGAGACCTTGCGCAGGCACACGTGGGTGCCGGCGGCTGCGGTGATCGCCCAGGTGAAACACCACCCGTTGGCATGGAACATGGGCAGCGTCCACAGGTAGCGCGGCGCCCGGGCCAGCGGCCAGTTGGTCATTTGCAGCAGGCTCATGAGGTAAGTGCCGCGGTGGCTGGCAACCACGCCCTTGGGATCGCCGGTGGTCCCGGAGGTGTAGTTGAGGGCTATCGGTTGCCATTCGCTGGCCGGCCAGACACCCGCAAAGCGAGGGTCGCCGCCCGCGAGCAAGCGCTCGTAATCGATTTCGCCAATGGCGGGTCCGTCGGGCGAAAGGTGGTCGTTGATATCGATCACCACCGGGCGTTGTTCCAGCAGTTCGAGCGCCGCCGCCGCCAGCCTGGCGAACTCGCGATCCACCAGCAGCAGCTTGCATTCGCTGTGGCGAAGGATGAAAGCGACACCTTCGGCATCCAGGCGATAGTTGATGCCGTTCAGCACCGCGCCGGCCAGTGGCACCCCATAGTGTGCTTCGAGCATCGCCGGGGTGTTTGGCGAGAGGATGGACACCGTGTCGCCATGGCCCAGGCCTCTGCTGACCAATGCCGAAGCCAGCCGGTAGCAGCGCTCGCGGGTTTCAGCCCAGGTTCGGCGCAGCTCACCGTGCACCACGGCGTGCCGTTGCGGATGGACCAGGGCGGCGCGGTCGAGGAAACCGAGCGGCGTGAGGGGCAAGTGGTTGGCAGGGCTACGATCGAGCCCGCTCTCATAGGCACCAGGATTCATGGGGTTGTCTCCTTGTTATTGTGATGAAAAGTGGTGAAGGCGCTGACGGGCTCGCGGTCGGTGACCAGGGTGTTCTCGATGCGGGTTTCGTCGGCGTAGCCCAGGCTCATCCCGCACACCAGCATTTGCTCGGCGGGAATCGCTAGCATCTCGGTAATCACCTGGTGGTACTTGAGAAACGCGGCCTGCGGGCAGGTGTGCAAGCCTCGGCCGCGAGCGGCCACCATGACGCTCTGCAGGAACATGCCGTAATCCAGCAGGCTGCCTTCCTGAAGCACGCGATCAATGGTGAAGATCAGGCCTACCGGCGCATCGAAAAACCGATAATTGCGGGCGTGCTGCTGATGCATGCGCTGCTTGTCGCCCTTGCTGATGCCCAGCAGGCTGTACAGCTCCCAGCCGACCTGGCGGCGCCGCTCGACGTAGGGCGCGACCCACTCACGCGGGTAATACTCGTAAGGATCGGCGAGGTTTTCAGTGAGCGCCGGGTCGTTGTCGAGCGCGGCGATCGCGTTGGACAAGCGTGCCTTCATTGCCCCGGTGATGACATGAACGCGCCACGGCTGCATGTTCACGCCGGTCGCACAGAAGCGCGCCACATCCAGGATCGATTCGATGTCCTCGCGTGATACCGGGGTCGGCAGAAAGGCTCTGATGCTGCGGCGCGAGGCGATCGCCCAATCAACCGTCTGCTCCAGTAGCTGCGCCGAGAGTGGCGGTTGTGATAAGCGGTTCATAGTCATCTCTTGCGGGTTTGTGTGTGAGTGGGCAGCGCTGGCACGCCGGGTCTACAGGCTCAACTGGACGCCACGGCAGCCTTCGCCTGGGCAGAGTCGGAGCGCGACTGGTTGATCAGGGTGACGGCCGCGGCACCGATCAGGCCGGCCAGGCTGATCGCCATGAAGTTCTGCTCCAGTGGCAGGCTCAAGGACACCAGCCAGCCGATTAGAACCGGTGCCACGATCGCGCCGATGCGGCCAACCCCGGAGGCAAAGCCAACGCCGGCAGAACGGAGGGTCGAGGGGTAGAAGTCGCCGGCGTAGGCATAGGCCAGCAGTTGTGTGCCGAGGGTCGAGGCACCGACCACGAACACCACCGCAAACAGCAGGCTGGTGGAGCGGGTATAGCCGAGCAACGTCAAGGCGATCGCACCGACTAGGTAGAAGCACACCAGCACATGCTTGATATTGAATTTATCGCTCAACCAGCCGCCGCCGAGGGCACCGACGATGGCGCCGACATTGAACACGATGACGAAGTTGAGCGCGGAACCCAGGCTGAAACCGGCCATCGCCATCAGCTTGGTCAACCAGGAGTTGAGGGCGTACACCATGAACAGCCCGGTCATGAAGGCTGCCCAGATCATCACGGTGCTGAAGCCGCGGCCGTCCTTGAACAGGTTGCGCACCGGCGCCTCCTGCTTGCCGAGCACGGCCGGGTTGCCGACCATCACGGCCTGGTCGTCGATGGCCAGGTCTGGCCGCAGTTGTCGGGCGATGTCGCGCAGTTCGGCCTGGCGGTCATGCTTCAGCAGGTAGCCGATCGAGTCGGGCATGCTCTTGAGGATGAACGGAATCAGCAGCACGGGTAGCCCGGCGATGTAGAACACCCACTGCCAGCCGTGGCTTTCGATCAGTTGCTTGGCGGTCAGTGCGACGAGAATGCCGCCTACCGAGTAGCCGGCGAATACCAGCGTCACCAGGCGCGTGCGTAGCTTCAGGGGCGAAAACTCTCCCATCTGCGCGGTGCACACCGGCAACACCCCGCCGATCCCCAGGCCGGCGATGAAACGCATGACACTGAAGCTCACGGGATCATTGGTCAGGCCCGCCGCGGCGGTAAACAGACTGAACAGCGCGACGCAGAACGCGATCATTTTCGGGCGGCCGATCCGATCTGCCAGGGTGCCGAGGAAAATGGCGCCGAGCATCGTGCCGAACAGCGCCGAGCCCGCCATGATGCCGGCGCTCGTCGGGTCGATATTCATGTCTTTCATGATCGCCGGGAGCGCCGCGCCGACCACTGCCAGGTCGTAGCCATCGATCACCAGGATCAGCACGCACCAGAATAGAATCAGCCTGTGGAAACGGTTGAAACGTGACTCGGCCGCCAACGTATAAACGTTCACCGGTTGCATAGCGTGTCTCCTTCAATCTTGTTTTTGTTTGTGAAGTGCACTGTGGGTCGTCGGGCATGCCGCGCTGTACGACGTACTGCGGAGCCGATCATAGGGGCGGGGCGTGGGCGCGGCCCATGCCCGCAGGCATCGTTGTGATTGACCGATTCGGGCAGTCTTTGAGGTGGGCGGGCAGCGCGGGGCGGGAAGGGGAGCGTGCGGTCGGATGGGTGCCGTCAGAGGTCGGCGTCTTCACCCTGGGAGCGGCGATAGGCACCGGGGCTGACCCCGGTCCATTTCTTGAAGGCACGGTGGAAGGCGCTGGTTTCCTGAAACCCTGTGCGTGCCGCGACGTCGGTCACCGTCAAGCCAGGCTGGCTGAGCAGATTGATGGCGATGTCTCGGCGCAGGTTGTCCTTGAGCCGTTGGTAGTTGAGCCCTTCGGCCTGCAGCCGGCGCTGCAGGGTCGAATAGGACATGCGCAGCATCTTCGCCAGCGCCTCGAGTTCCGGCCACTCTTCGGGGCTTTGCCCGCGCAGGCGTTGCCGGATCCGGGCACTGATGCTCTCGTCGTTGCGGTATTTGACGAGGATGCTGGCAGGCGATTCCTTCAGGAATGCCGCCAGCGTGAGGGGCGTCTGGGCCACCTTCAACTCAAGGAAGTCGCGCTCGAAGAAGACCTGCGAGACCGGCGCCGCAAAGTTGATGTTTTCGCAGAAACGCATCCGGTAGTCGCTGTCGTCATCAGGCTGTTGAGCGCGCAGGTCCAGGCGCTGAATCGGGATGCGCCGATTACCCAGCCAGCAGAGCAGGCCATGCACCAGGATCAGCCAGGTGCCGTAGCAGAAAAGCCTGCGCTGCACGCCGTGATCGTGGAGGACGATGACCGCCGACTCGCCGTCGAACACCAGCTCACCGTACACGTCATCCAGAATCGAGCGAAGGAACGCGAGCATGCGCCGCAGGGCGTGCTCCAGGTTGTCGCAACCGAGCGTGAGCTGGCACATCAGCTTGAAACTGCCGCGCCGCATCGGATGGCGATCGATGGCGAAAAACTCATCGTCGAGCACATCAGACAGGGCTACCCACAAGCGCGAGAACCCCGCAGCCGATACCCGTGCATGAGGCGATGCCAACAGCGCCGGGTCAATGCGCGCCTGACGCAGCGCCCATGCCACGTCGACGCCCTTGTGCCGCGCGCCGAACAGCGCCTCTTGTACCAGCCCGATCGAGGTGGTGCCTTTGTCTGGCGGCAGTGCCATGCAGTTTCCTTCCTCTGCCCGCGCCCGGTGGCACGAGCAACCCCGGTGGATTGCGATAGTCGCCTGCTGGCTTTACCGGCAGTACGCAACAGTGCTGTAGCGCCGCTACGTTCTGTTTTCGGCTATCGCTTGTCAACCGCGAGGGTGCGCGGCCGTCCCGGGTCGTTCACTGGCGGGGAGGAAAAGGAGACAGATCCAAGACCAACCTCGTCCGTGTTAGCAGGGCTGTGCCGCCGTGCTATTACTGACGTTACGCCCCAGTACCAGCACCGTGACAAAACCGCAGCCCACCAGGGCCGTGGCCAGGCTCAACAGCACCGAGCTGCCCATCTGGTCGACGATCCGCCCGCCGAAGAACGAGCCCAGCGCGATGATTACCTGGAACAGGGCGACGAACAGTGGCATGCCGCGTTCGACATCCTTCGGCGCCACGACAAACATCCAGATGCTGGCGCAGGCCGGGAACGCGCCGAAGGCGAAGCCCCAGAGTGCGATCAGCATCGCGGCGCCGGTCATGCCGGTGGCGAAGTGGGGGAACAGGGCGGTGCTGATGCCGATGGTCAGTGCCACCAGCAACAGCGTGTGGCGCACGCTGCGGTTGGCGGCAAAGCCCGCGAAAATATTGCCGATGACCCCGGCCACGCCGTAGAGCAGAAGGAGCGAGCCAATAGTCGGCCCATCGAAACCGGCACTCTGTTTGAAGAAGGGGGCGACATAGGTGTACGCGGCAAAGTGCGCCAGGCCAATCAGCAAGACCGCGATCAATCCAACCCGCGCTTGTGGATTGATAAACAAGGCCGGCAGGTCACTGATGCGAATGGCCTTGTCCGGGTTGAGCCGCGGCAGCAGGAAGACCTGCGCCAGCAGCACCGGAATGCCCAGCAGGGCGGTAACCAGGAAGGTCATGCGCCACCCCATCAGGCCACTTAGCCAGGTGCCTACCGGAACGCCCAACACCGTAGCCAGGGTCACCCCGACCATGATGATTGAAGTAGCCTGGGCTACGCCGACTCCCTTGGGCGCCAGACGGCCGCTGAGGGCAATGGCCGTCGCCCAGAAACCGCCGATGCTGATGCCCAGCAAAACGCGGCCGAACAGCAACAGACCGAAGTCGCTGGCATAGGCCACGACCGAGTTGGCGATGATCATGATCAGCGTCAGGCCGATCAGCAGATAGCGACGGTCCAGAGCGCCAATCCCCACCGACAGCAACGGCGCGGCGAGGGCGGCCATGATGCCGGGGAGGGTAACCATCAGACCGGCATGGCCGGCACTGATGCCGAGGTCGCTGGCGACATCGTTGAGCACGCCCACCGGGAGAAACTCACTGGTCACCAGGGCGAAAGCGCCCACGGCGACTGAAAGAATGGCCAGCCACTGCTGTTTGACGCTTTGCTGACTGTGTTCGGGAAGGCCGCGAGGGGCCTGGCTGGCGCTTGGCATGGGTGCTGGATTCCAAGGGGTGAATGTCGCCTGAAGACAGGCGGGGGAGAGGGGAAAAGCTGGGAGGCGATTATAGGAGCCGGTTTTGGGAGTCCGACAGGGGAGCACTTCGATAGTAATCATCAGTGCAATCGATGGGATGGGCGGGGGAGAGGGGTTGGTTTAGGTTGCAAATCGTAGGGGAGGCAGCTGTACGCGGGTTCGCGGACCGAGGCAAAAGGAACTCGGCAGAC
>NZ_JANLOA010000072.1:0-91963 GCF_025466035.1 Pseudomonas sp. 20P_3.2_Bac5
CCGGAGCCATCAATGGTTCCAGTTCGCCTCGCTGTTCTGCAGCGCCGTGGCAATCGTCTGCAGGTTGTTGTCCGGCAGGCTGTCCGGGAGCAGGTCGGTGCCGGAGCTGACGTACAACTGCGCGTAGGCATTGCGCAGCTCTGCGTAGGACAGATCGCGCTTGAGCTGGGTCTGCAGGTTGTTCAGTTCGCCCTGGATCAGTTCCAGTTCACCGATGTTCTGCGTCTGGAAGCGGTTGCGCAGTTGTTCGGCGATCTGTCCGTCGAGGGTCGCCAGCTCTTCGCTGGTGTGGAACTGGCGCACGGCTTCGCTGTAGTTGGCGCGGGCCACGTACAACTGCGCCAGTACCGCCATCGACATCGCCTGACGACGGGCCGCGGCAACGTCTTCACCCGCTTCGGCGACCTTGATCGCCGCCGGCGCCGAGAGCACGTTGAACAGGTTCCAGGTCACCTTGACGCCGTAGTCCGCCCAGCTCTGGTTGACCAGGAAGGAGTTGCTGTCGTAATGACCGCCAACCGAGAATTCCAGGCCCGGCAGCAGGCGCAGCATGGCCTTGCGGGTTTCCGCGGCGCTGATGCGCGCCTGATAGTCCTGCTCGCGCAGTTCCGGGCGGTTGGCCAGGGCCTTCTGCTCCAACTGGGCGAAGTCAGCCTTGAACTCCGGCACCACATAGCCCTCTTCCGGCGCCAGGGCGAAGTTGGTGTTCAGCGGCAGGTTGACCAGCGCCGCCAGTTCGGTCTTGGCCAGCGACAACGCACGGCGCTGCTCTTCCAGTTGGCGCGTGGCTTCGATCAGCGCGCGCTGGTAGCTGAGCGACTGCACCGGATCACCGACCCGCTGGGCCGCCATGTGTTGGCTGTTGGTGCGGGCTTCGTGGATACGCGCCATCAGGCCGTCGATCTGGGTCAGCAGGCGCTGGGCCGCCACCGCACGCCAGTACGCCGAACGTACGTCCTGGGTGATGGTGTGGATCACTTTGCGCCGGCGTTCTTCGAGGATCAGACGCTGATCGGCCTGCTGCTTGGCGCTGACGTAGCTGACACCGAAGTCCAGCACGTTCCAGACCATGGTCAGGTCCGCCACTTCGCGGTCACGGTCCTGGGAGGTCGACGGTTCCAGGGACTGGGTGCCGGTGCGGACGCTCTGGCTGCTGGAGGCGCTGGTGTTGTTGCGGCCGGCGTAACCGGCCGCCACGGCCATGCGCGGCAGCATGTCGAAGCGCGCCAGGTCGACCTGGCGCTTGGACAGCGCTTCTTCCATCACTTTCAGGCGCGCTTCGAGGTTGTATTTCACCGCGCGGGCCATGGCCTGGTGCAGGGTCAGCGGGCCGTTGAGCGGTTCCTGGTCCTTGAACATGGTCGCCAGGTCGGTGCGTGCACGTTCCTCGCTGGCACTGCGGTCGATTGGCTGGCTGGTGACAGCGCAACCGCTGATGGCCAGCGCCAGCAAGCTGGCACCGAACAATTTCTGGCTTTTTTTCATCCTTGGGCCGCCCCCTGGTACGGCTTTATTTCGCAAGTGTGTGCTGTACGTCATGCCCGCTTCCCGATCTGCGCCGGCTGAGCCAGGGCCATGGCCAACTCGCGCACCTGGCGCTGGTCGGTTTCATTGATGTGATGCAGTTGCTGGCCGAGGGTCGGTGCCCCGAACACCCCGCGCAGCCCCTGGTTGAGGTCGCTCTGGCGCCACTGGCTGCCATTGAAAATGTTCATTTCGCTGACACCCGGCACATCGCGACCAAAGATGTTGGCGAAGGTACTGCTGCCGAACACCCCGCCATCGCCGCCGCCAAAGCCGAGGAATCCGCCCTGGCCGCCGCCGATACCGGCGTCGCTGCTGGCGAAGACCTGGGCGATGAAGCTCGGCGCGCTGCTGCCGTTGCCGAGGAAGATGGTGCCCAGCGGCTGCAGGCTACCGCCGACGGTGCGTATTTCGAACAAGGCCGGCGCCGCCAATGGCGACACCGCCTCGTTGACGACGAAGCCCGGGACTTGCGGCTGCACCACCGCTACCTGCGGCGCGACGAGGGTATCCGGTGGGTTGAGCCGGTAGTTGAGGTCGCCGACGTCCTGCGACTGGATGGTCTGCGACTGCCCCGTGAGGGACACCGCCAGTTCGTTGCCGGCCTGGTCGCGGATGCCGCTGCCGAAGGCGTTCAGGCTCAGGGCCAGGGCTCCCGCCCCGCTCATGTTGCCGACGGTGATGCGATAGGTCTTGGCGTCGATCTGCTGCACCGACTGTACCGAACCACTGGCGCTGCCAGTACCGACCACGCTGAAGTCGCCGGCATCGACGCCGCTGACCGCCTCGTCGAAGGTCAGGGTGAAGTTCAGGGTGCGGTCAGCCGGCTGGACGGGGCCGTCCACCACGATGCCGGTTGGCCGCGGGGCCTTGGCGTCGAGGAGGATGCCGCGGGTATCGGCGACGTTGTTCAGGCCAGCCTGCACGTCGTTGCCACGGGCGTCACGGATGCTGCCGCCGTTGAGGTCGATGGCCGAGCCGACATTGAAGGTGCTGTTGCCGGACATGCCGCTGGTGACATTCAGGCGGAACACCAGGGCATTGCCGTTCGAGCCGGACACGTAGTCGGCGTAGACCACGCGACCGTTGTCCAGGGTAATCGCCAGACGCGGATTGCCGTCGCCGCTGTCCACCAGCACCGCTTCGTCGGTGCGCACGGTGAAGTCCAGGTGCTGGCCGGCGACGTAGGTGCCGCTGGCCGGGACATCCACGCTGCTCACCGACGGCGCGACGCGGTCGATGCTGTAGATGGCGCCCTGCAGGCCACCCGTAATCGGGTTGCCGGCGACATCGACGATGCCGGTGCCTGTGGCATTCAGGTCCAGGCGCACGTTGCCGGCGCCGGCCAGGTTGTCCACCAGGATGGTGTAGGTGCGGTCGTTGACCCGCTCCACCGAAGCGATGCGGCCACTGGCCGAACCGGTGAAGGCCAGCGAGAAGTCGGCGCTGTCGACGCCGGACACACTCTCGTCGAAGGTCACGGTGTAGCGCACCGAACCATTGTTGGTCGGGCTGAGGTCGACGCGGACGATGTCGCCGACCTGCGGTGCCACGGTGTCGATGACCACGCCGGACGCCACGCCCGGGGTGTTCAGCGCCAGGTTCAAGGCGTTGCCGGCGGCGTCGCGCACGGTCCCACCGTCGAGGTCGAGCGTACCGCCCAGGCCTATGCCGCCACTGGCGTTGTTGCTCGGCGCGACGGTGTACTCGAACACCAGCGCATTGCTGCCGCTGCCGGACACATAGGTGGCGTAGCGGGTCACGCCGCCGATGTTCAGCGCGATACGCGGAGTGCCGCTGCTGGTGTCGACATTGACCGTTTCGCTGACGTTGACGGTGAAGCGCAGCACGTCGCCGGCGTTGTAGGCGCCCGGCGCCGGCAGGCCAACGGTGGTGACGGTCGGGACCACGGCATCGACCAGCACGCCGTCGGTTGCCGAAACGCCGTTGAGGCCCAACTGCGCATCGTTGCCGACAGCGTCACGCAAGGTCGCGCCGTTGAGCTGGATGGCATTGCCCACCGTGATGCCGTTGGTGTCCAACAGGCCGGTGCTGACGGTGAGGCGGAACACCAGGGCGTTGGTGCCGGCGCCGGACAGGTACTCGGCGTAGGCGGTCTGGCCGTTGTCCAGCAGCACTTCCAGGCGCGGCGAGCCGTTGCTGGTATCCAGTTGTGCCGCTTCGCTCAGGTGCACGGTGAAGTCGAGGTTCTGCCCGGCGACGTAGGTGCCGTTGGCTGGCACATCGACGCCCGTCACGCTTGGCGCGACCCGGTCGATGGTGTAGTTGACGCCAACCCGCGCACCAACCACCAGGTTGCCGGCGGCGTCGGCGATATCGGTGCCTGGCTTGACGTCCAAACGCACCAGACCGGCGCCGCTGAGGTTGCCGATAGTCACGGTGTAGACCTTGCCATCAACGCTGCTGATGTTGTCGATGCTGCCGTTGGCGGTGCCGGTGAAGAACACCGCGAAGTCGCTGGCATCAACGTTGTTCACCACCTCGCTGAAGGTCACGGTGTAGCTGACCGTGGCGCTGTTGGTCGGCGTCGCATCGGCACGCACGATGTTGGCGGCGTAGGGCAGCGTGGTGTCGACCAGCACGTTGCCGGTGTTGCCCACGGCGCCGAGGTTGAGGTTCAGGGCGTTGCCGGCCGGGTCGTTGATATGGCCGCCGTTGAGGTCCAGGGTGCCGTTGACGGCGATGCCGCTGCTGGCGGTGTCGCCAGACTGCACGGTGTACTGGAAGACCAGGGCGCCATTGGCGGCACCGGAGGTGTAGGTGGCGTAGCGCGTCACGCCGCCCACGGTGAGCACCAGTCGCGGGGTGCCGCTGGTGGTGTCGACCACAACGCCTTCGCTGGTGTTGACGGTGAAGCTGAGCACGTCGCCAGCCTTGTAGCTGCCGTCAGCCGGCAGGCCGACGCTGTCGACCACCGGGACGACCGCATCCACCATTACGCCGCTGGTGTCGCCGACGCTGTTCAGGGTGGTGACGGCATCGTTGCCGGCCCCGTCGCGCACGATCCCGCCATTAAGGTCAATGGCACTGCCGAGGGTGATGCCGTTGGTGTCCAGTTGGCCGTTGACGACGTCCAGGCGGAACACCAGGGCGTTGCTGCCGGAGCCGGACACATAGTTGGCCCAGGCGGTCTGGCCGTTGTCCAGGGTTACCTGGATGCGCGGGATGCCGTCGGTGGTGTCGACGGTGGTGTTCTCGGTCAGGTTGACGGTGAAGTCGAGGGTCTGCCCGGCGACGTAGGTGCCGTTGCCCGGCACGCTGACGCTGGTCACCGTCGGGGCGATGCGGTCGATGATGTAGGTCTGGCCGACCAGGCCGCCCGTCACTTCGTTGTTGGCCGCATCGACGATGCCGGTACCGCTGTTGTTCAGCGCCAGCGTGACCGTACCGGCACCGCTGAGGTTGCCGATCACGACACTGAAGGCGCGGCCGTTGATCCGGGTGACGCTGGCCAGGGTGCCGGTGACGGTCCCGCCGAAGATGACGTTGAAGTCGTTGATATCGACACCGCTGACGTCTTCGCTGAACGTCACGTCATAGCTGACCGAACTGCCGTTGGAGATCGCGCCGCCGGAGCGGGTGACACCGGTCACGCTCGGTACGCCGGTATCCACCAGCACCGCCGTGGTGCTGCCAACACTGTTCAGGGCCAGGGTCAGGTCATTGCCAGCAGCGTCCTTGACGCTGCCGCCGTTGAGGTCGAGGTTGCTGCCGACGCTGATACCGTCGCTATCGTTGTCACCCGCCTGCACGGTGTACTGGAAGACCAGGGTCGCCCCGCTGCTGCTACCCGGGACCAGGGTGGCGTAACGAGTGACCCCGTCGATATCCAGGGCCAGGCGCGGCGAACCGCTGGCGAACACCGCTTCGCTGGCGTTGACCGTGAAGCTCAGCACGTCGCCGGCCTTGTACGAACCGTTGGCCGGCACGTTGACCGTGGCCACGGTCGGTACCACGCCATCAACGAGGATGCCGCTGGTGCTGCCCGGGGTGAAGGCGGTGGCGCTGTCGTTGCCGGCCAGGTCGCGCAGGCTGCCGCCGTTGAGCTGGATGCTGTTGCCGACGGTGATGCCGTTGCTGTCCTGCTGGCCGCTGGCGACCACCAGGCGGAACACTAGCGCGCTGGTACCGCTGCCGGAGACGTACTCGGCGTAGGCGGTGCCGCCGGTGTCGAGGGTCACCTCGATACGCGGGGTGCCGCCACTGGCATCGACTACCACGTTCTCGCTGAAGTTGACCGTGAAATCGAGGTTCTGGCCGAGGATGTAGGTGCCATCGGCCGGGCTGGCGACGTTGCTGATGGTCGGCACTACGCCATCGATGACGATGGCTTTCTGGCCGGCGATCGAGGCGTTGCCGTTGAGGGCAGGCAGCGTCAGCGTCGCGTTATTACTGTGGACGCTCTGGATGGTCGCGGCGTTGAGTTGCAGCGCGCTGGTGCTGTTGTAGTTGAGGTCAGCGCTGACGTCACCGGCCTGCACCGTGTAGCTGAAGCTCAGGGTGTTGCTGCCAGAACCACTGACATAGGTCGCCAGGCGGTCGATCAGCCCGGTTTCCAGCAGAAGGGTCGGTATGCCGTTGGCAACGATCACGTTCATGTCGAAGGTAACCGTGATCGTCAGTTGCTCGCCCACCTTGTAGGCACGGTCCGGTTGCACGACGCTGACATTGGTTACGTTGGGGTTCAGCGGCGCGACGGTGATGGCGATGACATCGGTGTCGGTCTGAGCGCCACCGGTGCCGACGGAGCCATTGTCAGTGGTGTGGATTTGCAGCGCCGCGACGCCGTTGTAGCCCGCGGTCGGGGTGAACGTGAGGCCGTCGAGGGCGGCGTTGACCGCAGCCAGCGAACCGACAAACCTGACAGTGGCATCGCCCGTGCCAGTGCCGACCAGCAGACCCAGTCCACTCTGGGTCGACAGGGTGATCAGGCCATTGGTCGCGGTCAGGGTGACGTCGATCTGGTTGCCGCCCAGGTCCACGTCGCTGACCACGATGGCATTGCCGTTGCCCGTGCTGAATGTCAGCACGCTGTCCTGCGGCACGCTCTGGCTGCCCGGCACGGTGTTGACCGGCGCATCGTTCACGGCGTCCACCACCAGGCTGACGGTCTTGCTGTCGGTCTGCGCGGAACCGCCGGTGTTGCCGTTGTCGTTGATCGACACGGTCAAGGTGACGGTGCTGGTGCTATTGAGCGCGGTCTGGAATTTGACGGCGGAGGCGGCGATGAAGGCGTTGATATCGCTCAGCGAACCCGACAGCGTCAGCGCGCCGGTGCCGGAGCCCAGCACCGTGACGCCGCTGCCGGAGGTGGCGATCAACGTACCGCTGGGCACCGAGAACGTCGCGGTGACCGAGGCGCTGCCGGCATCGACATCGCTGAAGCTGATGCCTGTCAGTGCACCCGGGACATCCTCGACCACGCCGATCGATGGCGGCACCGTCGCCACCGGTGCATCGTTCACCGGGTTGACGGTGAGGGTCATGGTGGTACTGGTGGTGCTGACGCTGCCGGTATCGACGCTGATGGTCAGGGTCACGTTGGCGGTGGCGTTGGCCGCCGTGGTGAAGCTCAGCTTGTTGCTGGCGATGAAGCTGTTGATGTCAGTGATGGTGCCGGTCAGGGTCAGCGCGCTGGACGTACCGCCCACGGTCACGCCGCTGCCGCTGTTGGCGTTGAGCGTGCCCGAGGCGACACTCAGGGTCACGATGGCGTTGCTGGAATCGACGTCGCTGATGCTGATCAGGTTGATGACCGAGGCAATGTCCTCGACCACCTGGGTGTTCGACGGCGCCGTGATGATCGGCGAGTCGTTGACCGCGGTGAGGGTGACGCTGCGGGTCACGGCGGACGCAGCCAGACCACCGCCGTCGGTGACCTGGAACTCGATGTTACGGGTGGTGGTGGTCGGGTTTTCCGACAGGTTGGTGTAGGTCACCGAGCGCAACGCGGCCTGCCACTGCGCCAGGCTCGCCTGGTTGCCGACCGACGTCAGGGTGAGAACGCCAGTGGTGGCGTCCCAGCTTCCGATGATGTTGCCCATGGTGGCGGGGTTGTTGATGAAGCCCAGTTGGTCCTGGCCCACGTAATGGTTGGACACGATCACAGTGGCCTGGCTCAGGTCCGGACCATCCGGGTCGGCGATGGTCACGCCGGAGTCGATGACCACCGGCGTGGACGTGGTGTTGTTACCTTCGACCCAGGACACGGTGCCGGAACTGGAGGTCATGGTCGGCGCATCGTTGACCGCGGTCACGGTCACGCTGGCCGTGTCCAGGGCCGTGGAGAACGCGGTGGTGCCGCCGGCAGCGGAGGCATCGACCTTGGTGCCCTGTTGTCCGGCGCTGGCGCCGGTCTGGTCCCAGGCGCGGAAGGTGACGCTGGCACTGGTGCCGTTGATGCCGTCCGGCACGAAGCGCACGTGATCGCTGGCACGCAGCAGCAGCGCGCTGCTCGCCGACACGGTGCCGACGTTGCTCCAGGTGGTGCCGTCGAGGCTGTACTGCCAGGTGCCGTTGCCGCTGTTCAGGCTGGTGATGGCGATGCCTTTCAGGGCGCCGGTATCGACGTCGGTGTAGTTGGCGCCATACAGCGAACCGACCAGAACGCCGCTGTTGTTGATCGAGCCGTCGGTCAGGCCTGGCAGGGTCGGCGCGGCAGGAGTGAGCACCGGCGCGTCATTGACATCGGTGACGGTGAGCGAGGCCGAGGCGGTGCCCGAGGAGAACGCGGTGCTGCCGCCGGTGACACTGGTGTCGGCGGTACGCGGCACGGCACTGGAGGACGCCAGACCACTGGTCTGGTCCCAGGCGCGGAACGTCAGGGTCGCGGTTTCGCCGTTGGCGCCGCCTGGGACAAAGCGCACGTACGTGGTTTGCGCCAGTAGCAACGAGGCTCCGGTGGACACCGTGCCGAAGTTGGTCCAGCCGGTGACCCCATTGGTGGAGTACTGCCAAGAGCCGCTGCCGCTGACCGCGGTCACCGCGATACCCTTCTGGGCGCCGGTGTCCAGATCGCCGTAGGTGAGGCCGGCCAGTATCGTGCTTATCGAGGTTCCAGTGGAGATGGTGTCTTCGTTCGTGCCCGTCAGGACGTAAGGCCCACCGGCCAGGGTCGGAGCATCGTTCACCGACACCAGGGTCACCACGCTGGCGATCGACAACATGCCGATTTCAGTCCCGCCGTTGGCGACGCCGCCGCTGTCGCGAACGGCGGTCAGGGTGGCGGTGCGTGAAGCGCCCTGCGGGCTGTCGCTGTCGTTGCGGTAGGCGATGTTGTTGACGATGGTCTGCGCCAGCGCCGTGGTTATCCCGGCATGGGTGACGGTCACGGTGGCGGTACTGCCGGAGACGGCAACCGACACGCTCAGGCCGTTGGTGCCCGTGGTCACCGACGTCAGGTCGGTGAGGTTGACAGTGGTGCCGTCGATGACCAGCTTTTCCAGGCTGCCATCGGCCAGGTTGCTGACCTGCATGATCAGCCCGGTGATGGTCTGCCCCGCTTCGATGGTACTGATGGTGGTGCCGCTGAAGAGAATGGCCGCCGTACCGTTCTCGGTGAAGGTCGGGTTGGCGCCGGTGGCGGTCAGGGTCGGTGCGTCGTTGACCGCGTTGATACCTACCGTCACCAAGGCCGCAGCGCTGGTGGCGCCGGCGCCATCGCTGATGGTGACCTGCACGGTGCGCGCCGGCGTGGCAATGTCGGCATCGTTGGTGTTGCGGTAGGTCAGGTTGCGCACCAGCGCAGTGACGGCAGTGGCGTCCGCGGCGCCATTGAGGGTGATCACCAGCGGGCTGCCCGCTGTGCCACCGGTGAAGGTGCCGATCTGGACGCCGCCATAGGAGATGTTGCTGCTAGAGACGCTGATCTGCGTGGGGCCTGTGCCCTCGTTGAAGACAAACAGGACGTCTTCACCGGACACACCGTTGCTGGTGATCGACGCGGTGACGGTGCCACCGGTGAACAGGGTGGTGTCGGCATCGGTGACGGTGGCATTGCCGCTGGCATCGAGCCGCGTGCCAGTGCTGCCTTCGGTGTAGCTGACGGAGTCGCCGTTGAGGTTGGCGATTACCGGCGCGGCGTTGGCCGCGGTGGCGAAATTCAGCGTGGTGTTGTTCTGGATACCCTTGAAGACAATGCCGTCGGCATCGACGAAGGTCTTGGCGTCGGCACGCAGGGCATAGGAAGTGCCAGCGGCCAGGGTGATCGACGGATCGATGGTCCAGGTGGTGCCGGAACCCACGATCTGCGTACTGCCGACCGGGATGGTTTCGACTATCACGTTGTCCGAGGTCCGCACGATGTAGAGGTTGCCGGTGCCCTTGGTGACCGACTCGCTGAAGGTCAGCACGATATTGGCGGTCCGGCTGACACCGGTGGCATTGTCGCTCGGGGTGGACGCCGTGACCTCGGGCGGCGAGCCGTTCTGCACATAAAAATTGCCCGAGCTGGAGTTGGTGGCCGAGAAGATATCGAGGTCACCATCGCCGTCGAAGTCGCCGACGCGGTAGTTCGCGCCGGTGTGGTCGACCAGGGTCAAGCCCGCCAGGGGCGAGTTTGCGAGGGTCAGGATGGTGAAGGTGCCATCACCATTGCTGCGTGCATATTGGAAGGCAGTACCGTTGGCACCGGTCTGGTAGAGAATGTCGGCGTCGCCATCGCCGTCGAAGTCGCCGACCAGCAGGCGTCCGTTGGCGGCGGCCGCGGGGAAGGTTGTAGTGGAGCCGCTACTGAAGCTGCTGCCATTGTTGCGCAGGAAGGTGCCGGTGGCTCCGCTGACCGCGGCCAGGATGTCCAGGTCACCATCGCCGTCGAAATCGGCAACGTAATAGTTGTTGCCCCCATGGTCCGGAAGTGTCAGCCCGGCGAAAGGCGAAGTCGCCTGAGTCAGAATCGTGAAGTTGCCACCGCCTTCGCTGCGGGCGTAGGCCCAGGCGCTGCCAGAGCCGCCCGTCTGATAAAGGATGTCGGTATCACCATCGTTGTCGAAATCACCCACCACCATGCGGGAGCCGACAGCGGGCTGCGGAAAGCTCGCACTGGATTGGCTGCTGAAAACACCATTGTCGTTGCGCAGGAACATCCCGGTGGTGCCGTTCACCCCGACCAGCACATCGATATCACCATCGCCATCGAAGTCACCAACGAAGTAGTTGGAGTTGGTATGGTCCGGCAGCGCTAACCCGGCAAACGGCGATTGCGCCAATGTCAGTTGGGTAAAGGTGCCATTGCCGTTGCTCCGCGAATAAGCCCAGGGGCTGCCATTGGCGAGGGTCTGATAAAGAATGTCGGTATCGCCGTCGCCGTCGAAATCGCCAACCACCACACGACCGGCCGCGCCAATGGTCGAGGAGCCCAGCGGGGCATTCCCGGTGCTCCAGGTGGTCACCAGCAGACCGTCGTAGGCATCCACCGTCAGGGTGGCCGTTTCGATCACACCACTGCTGCGCTCCAGCGTCCAGTTGCCGCCCAGCGCCGCGGCCCCGGTATCGTCCGAGGAGGCCGCCACATCGGCGCCGGTGATGCTTGCCAGGTCATCGATAAACGCCTGGCCCTTGCTGCTGTCGCCGACGCGGCAGCCGTAGAGCATCAGGTCGCCGTCGGCCTTAAGCGCGGCACCGATGCTTTCCAGCGCCGCCTGATGCTGGGCCAGGTTGCTTTCCGCCAGCCAGACATTGCCCACCTGCACGGTGCCGTCTGCGCCATGGGACAGCAGGTGGATCGCGTCCAGGCCTTCGCGGCCCTTGAGGTAGTCGGCCATCTGCTGCAGGCCGTCCTTGCTCGGGTCGAGCACCACGACCTCGGCGTTGGCCGGCAGGCCGGCGATCAGCCCGGCGGCGTTGCCGACCTGGCTGTCGACGAACACCACTTCGTGGCGTTGTGCATTGTCGCTGGTGCTGGCACGGGTGTCGGCGCTGGCGGCGGCCTGGCTGGTGTTGTCTGCGGAGGTGCTGTCCTTGGCGGGCTCGGCGGCGGCCTGCGCGGCATCCTGGGCAACCACGGCAACGGACGCATCGAACATGATTCGCGGCTCGAGGGCCATCAGCAACGGCGCGGCACCGGGGTCGACGGAATGCGGCTGCGAAGCGGATTTACGCGAGAATCGTTCGATGAATTTCATGTTGCACCTCCTGGTGTGCCACCGCCCTGTCCGATGCGGTCAAGGCGGCAAAAAAAGTGGCGGTCCCCATGGGCACCGCCGGTTGTTGCATTAGTTGCGGCTCGGGAACTCGCCCACCAGCGCGATGATGAAGCTGACGGCGAGGAACGGGTTGCGAATACCGAACGGCTGGGAGCCACCCGTGATGGTGCTGGGCAAGGAGCTCAGGGCGACCGGGGTACCCGCGTCGGTGGTGTACAGATTCACCGGGTTCAGGTCCTTGTCGGTGGCCGCGCCCAGGTAACCGTTGGCGATCGGCGTGGGGCTGGTGGCGTTCGCAGTGGAGACCGTCAGTCCCATCTGGTGGATGTGCGCAGGCATCTGGCTGGTCACTTGGGTGACCGACTCGGCGCCCGCCACCTCACCGAGGAGAATGTTCGTCAGGCCGGTGCCCTGACCCCAGTGGAGGGGCGAACGACCGCGGAAGTCCGGCAGGCCGAAGGTCGACTGACCGTTGCCGCCGTAGGTGGTGCCCAGAATCGCGAACAGTGCAGTGTTCTGGGTGAGTGGCAGCAATTGCCCGTTGCAAAAGGAGTAGCCGCGCGGGGCGAAATTTCCGCCAAACATCTTGATTTCGCCAATAAACGGATCGCTCATCGAACACTTCCTTAAGTTGAATAGCGTTAGGGTGAAACTCTTCAGCTCTCGGTGCTGGTCGCCAGACCCACTTCACGGTGGATCACGCCTTCCAGCACATTGCGACCGTCCGGTTCCGGCATCACTTGGGTCAGCAGCAACAGCCATTGCTGCCCCTCGGGACCGAACAGTCGATACACGTCCGATGGCAACGTCACCCCGACGGGCAACGCGAGCATCAGCGAATAGCATTCGTAGCGCGCATCCATCGGCACGCCTTCGCGGACTTCCAACAGTGAAACCCGCAGCCCCTGTTCCGGGGCGAATTGCAGAATGAAGCCCTCGGGATCCGCCGTTTCGAGTTCGGCCCGGCTGGGCATGGTGAAGAGCGGCTCTTGGCTCATGACACTTTCCTGACTGCGGTCTGGGGTTCGCGGCGCAGGCGCAGGTAAACCCCGGACTCGTTGATGACATGGAATCCGAGGCGGCCATACAGCCGCTGGGCACGGTTGTAGTTTTCGACGAACAGCTCGACCACCAGGCCTTGCTCATCGGCGCGGCGCAGCATGTCCTCGATCAACCCACTGCCAATGCCCCGCCCCTGATACTCGGCGACCAGTGCGATATCGATCAGGTTCACGGTGCTCGGCCCCCAATACCGATACAGCCGGCCGATAGCCTGCCCTTCATGCTCAATGATGAGGAACTCGGCGTCGGCGTAATGGGCTTGGTAGTAGGCGTGCTGGGTATGGAATTGCTGGCTGAGGAAGGTTGCGATCTGCTCGGCGGGCCAACCGCTATGAGACATTTCTTCCGCGCGCGTAGCGGCATAGAGGCGTTCGATGAACGCCATATCATCTGAATGCAAGGCACGGAGCGTCACAGCGTACTTCGGCATCAAAGCAAACTTCCCTGTCATGACTACTTTGTGGACTAAATAATTTTGTGACGGGCGTCACAGTTAAGGGCGTGGCAAATTGACAGCAGATTACTCCAACTGTCTTACAATCGCACTACTAAAATCCACTTTCTCTTACGCCTAAAGCGGCCAGTCGTCGCCATGCGGATCCCAATAACGACATGGCCTCTCCGTCCAGCACCACAAGGCCTCTTTGCGGGTGTGACACCTGCTGCGGCGCACCCTTTTCGAGCGCGAAACGAACGCCATATTGAGCCTCCAGCGGCTGCGCCCGCTTCTCTTCGTCGCGGCGCACGGCAATCGGTCCGTGCTGGTCCGACACCAACGCTTCCTGGTCGATGTAAGAGACGCCATTGGCATCCACATCTTTAAGACTCACCGGCAGCGAATCACGCAATACGTCATCGGCGACAAAATGCCCCGACGTGCCCGGCGCCACGCGCCACAGGTCAGCCTCGGCCAGGTAACCACGCAAACGCAGACCACCGCCCGCGACCTGAGCCAGCGGCAGGTCCACGCCGATCCAGCGTCCGGGCGCGAGATTCTTCGCCAGGTCACGCACCACGCCGGCGTGCGGCGCACGCAGGCTCAGGCGTTCGCGCTGGGCCGCCAGGCCACGGTACTCGGCCACCGCCTCGGCCAGGCGCTGTTCAAGAATACCGCTGTCGGCCGCGGTGGCACTGCGCCCCGACTGACGGCGCAATTGCAGTTGCAGGATCTCGATCTCGCGGCGGGTGATGCTCATGCGCGAGGCGAGGTCCGGAGACTCCAGTTCCACCACTATCTGGTTTTCGGCCACTTGCTGGCCATCTTTAACCAACACTTCGCGAATCCGTGCCGGGGCCGGCGCGTGCAAGGCACTGACCCGCTCCGCTTCAAGCATCGCCGGCACCTCGACGCCGCTGCGCCATGGCACCACCAGTACCGCCAGCAACACCAACAGGCCAGCGCCGAGGAACAGCACCTTGCGCGGCTGCGCCTTTTCCCGGTGCTCCCACCAATGTCCCCACTCGCGCCAGATCGGCAGACCGATGAACCACACCAGCTCGACCATCATCAGGAAGATGCCAAGCACCTTGAAGAACAGGTGATAGACCGCCAGGGCGATCCCGAAGAACAGCGCCGCGCGCCAGATCCACGAGGCGTAACCCCAGCACAGCAGGCGCTTGCGCAGCGCCGGCGACCAGCGCTCGGGCGCGGGCTCGCCATAGCCGAACAGGCGCTCGCGCAGGTGCCAGCGGCACAGGGCAAAGCCGCGGCTCTGCAGGTTGTCGACGCCCCACAGGTCGCTGAGCAGGAAATAGCCGTCGAAGCGCATCAGCGGGTTGACGTTGATCGCCACGGTGGTGATCCAGGTGGCGCTGGCCAGCATGAACGCCGCCGTGCGCCCTGCCCCGTCCGGCAGCAACGACCAGGCAAGCAAGGCGATACACGCCAGCACCAGTTCGGCCAGCACGCCGCCCGCACCGATCAGCAGCCGGGTGCGGCGGTCCTGCACGCGCCAGGCATCGCTGACGTCGGTGTAAAGCATCGGCAGCAGCACCATGAACGCCACGCCCATGCTCGGCACCCGGCAACCGGCGCGCTTGGCCATGTAGGCGTGGCCGAATTCGTGGCAGAGCTTGGCGAAACCCAGGGCAATGGCGAAGGCCGCCGCACCGCCCAGGCTGAGCAGGTGTGGAAAGGTCGCGAGGAAGCGCTCCCAGTCGCGCATCACCAGGAAAATCCCCAGCAACAACACCGTCGGCAGGCCATAGCGCAGCAGGTTCGGGCCGAACCGCTCCAGCCACGGCCAGGTGCGATTGAGGAACGCGTCCGGGCGCCACAACGGAATGCGGAAAAACAGGTATTTGTGCAGCAGTTGCGTCCACACGCCCTGGCGCTGGCTGGCCGCCTTGACCTCATAACCGGCGCGCTGCTCGGCGTCGCTGGCGCTGATCAGGTCATGCCCGCGGAGAAACCGCAGCAGCTCGTCCACCGCCTGCGGCCCGAGCGGCGCGCCGGGCTCGGCGTTGGCCGCCTTCAGCACCCGGTTCGGATCGCCCAACGCCCAGTGGCGCAACAGCCGCATGGCCGGCGCGCCCAGTTTGAAATACTTGCCACGCAGCGGGTCGGCCAGGGTCCATTGCGGTGAACCGTCGAGCCCCGGCGCACCCGCCGAAAGCTGCAGGTCGGCACGCAGCGCCGGCAACATCACAGGCCCACCGCCTGACGCAACGCCGCCAGCGGCCGGCGCAACAGGTACAGCGCCAGCGGCGCACGGTCACCGAAGACCTTGGCCGTGCCGCGCAAACCGATACGCGGCGGGGCGGCGTCGAAGGCCGCATCGAGCCGGTAGGCCAGTTGCCCGGCCGCCGTGCTCTGCGCCTGGTACGCGGCGCGTTCCAGGGTCGCGCTGTGGCGGTGCAGCGGGTCGCTGTCGAGGAACAGCGCCACTTCGGCGCCCTGCTCCAGGCCGATGGCATCGGCCACCGGCAGTTCGATCCGCAGCTCGGCCTGGGCCGGGTCGGCGATGTCCAGCAGGCGCTCGCCGGTGCGCACCGGCTTGCCGGTCCAGCGCTGGGCATCGGCGAACACCGCGATGCCGTCGCGTTCGGCGCGCACTTCGCTGCGCGCCAGCAGGTCACGGGCGTAATCACGTTCGGCGCGTTTCTGTTCGACGCGGGCGGCCAGCAGGTCCAGCCGGGCACTGGAGTCGGTATCGGAAAAAGCCCGCTGGGTGTTGGCCTTGAGTTCGGCCTCGGCGACACCCAAGGTGCGCTCGGCAACATCAGCCTGGGCCTTGAGGCTGGTGGCGTCGAAGCGCACCAGCACCTGCCCGGCCTGCACCGGCTGGTTGGGCTTGACCAGGAACTCGGCAACCACCCCATCCAGCGGCGCCGCGACGACCTGACCGTTGCGCGGTACCACTTCAGCCGGCGCCAGCACCGACTGGCGCACTGGCACCAGCAGCACCAGCAACAAGGCCCCGGCGAGCGCCCAACGGGTCCGCGCCGGCCAGCGCAGGCGCCACGGTTTGCCCGGTTGCAAGGCGCGCCAGGCATGACTGTAGCAATCGCCCAACTGCGCCAGCAGCGCCTGTTCGGCCTCGCTCCAGGGATTGTCGCGGGCCAGCCACAAACCGCCGAACACCTCGCCTTCGCGGTCCTTGAGCGGCAGCCAGAACGCATGGGGCGCCGAAAGCGCTTGCCAGTCGTCGCGGCTGGCCTGGTCCAGGCTCTCCGGCGGCACCACGCCGGGCAAGGCGAAGCGATCGCTCGCCGCCAGACGCCCGGCGACCCGCTCGATAAACACCACGAATGGCGCGTTCGGTTCGACCGCGCTGATGCCGGTCAGGGCACGGACCTTGCCGGTGATCAGCAACGCCGCGTGACGAAAACCGAACAACGCCTGGCTGTCGTTGACCATGCTGAAGGACAGCACCTCCACTGAAGCGGCGGCGCGGGCCTGCCGTTCCAGCTTCAGGTAATGCGCCAGAAGTTGTTCCAGCGCGCCGGGAACAGGCGCGTTCATTGCGGCTCCGCAAAGTGCGCGGTGCCGCTCATCCCGGCCAGCAGGCCCGGGGTGTTGGCCGGCACGCTACCGATCAGCAGCAAGGTCTGGCTGCCCTCGTCGATGCGCGCGCCGAGGCGCTTGACCACGGCATTGATCGGCGTGCCGGTTTCATCGGGGACGAAGCTGAACGTCTGCTCGGGCTTGAGCTTGCCGAGCCAGCGCGACGGCACCAGCAAATGGATTTCCAGGGAGCGATTGTCGACGATTTCCAGCAGCGGCGAGCCACTGGCGACGCTCTCGTGCGCCTGGACCCGGCGCACCACGACCTGACCGTCGAACGGTGCCTTCACTTGGCAGCGCTGGACTTGCACCTGATAGACCTGGGATTCGGCCTGGGCCTGGGCCTGCCGGGCTTCGGCGAGGGCCACTTCGAAGCGGCCGACCGAGTTGAGGGCCGCCAACTGCTGCTTGTTGCGCAATTCTTCACGGGCGGCACGCACAGCGGCGCCGGAAGCGTTGGCCTGGGCCTGGTAGGCACTGCAGTCGAAACGCACCAGCACGTCGCCCTTGCTGAACGACTGGCCTTCGGCGAAGGGGATCTCGGTAACGCGGCCGGGCAACTCGCTGGCCAGCACCGCCTGGGACCGCGCACGCAGCACGCCGCGGACCTCACTGGCGGTGGAAGTGGCGCCCTCGAGCAAGGGATCGCTCTCGGTCGCGGCCTGCGCCATGCCACTGATCAGGGCCAAAACCGCCCACCACGCTACCTGCTTCATCTCGCTACATCCTGTAAAAGGTTTGGAATGTTTCAGTTTGAGTATCGGCTGACATGCGCCGAACCTGACCACCGTTGGTCAGCGTCGGCGGTAGCTCTTCTTGCCGCCGGGGGTGAGGCAGTAGACCCCGCCACGCGGCCCGGTGCAGTAGGCGCCGGAGCCACAGCCGCATTCGCTGCTGGCATCCAGCAATGGCCGGGCCACAGCAGAGGAACCACGTCCACCCGTGTAGGCGGCGCAGCTTTTTCTCGAGGCACTGATGGAACCGTCGTTACACAGGAAGGCATCACCATCGCAGCCGGCAATGCCACCCTTGCGTCCGGAGCAAGGCGTGTTGCCAGCCCAGGCGCTGGTGGCTGCGAAGATCAGCAGCAACGTTGGGGCAATCAGACGAATCGAGAACCGCGTCACAAAAACCGCCCTCCACGAAGTGGCCGGATGCTATCAACCTTTTTCTGATCGAGGAAGTGCTCTGCCGGGGGGCTTGATGAAATTTGCGGGGCGGTTGCGAGGAATCGTTCGGAAAAGCTCGCGATCAAGCGGACACGGCGTCAAACCGTGTCCGTTGCGGAGCGTGTTGCGGGGCGTATCGGTTAGCGCTTGCTGTTTCGGGTGTCCTGACCGCCGTAGCTGTTGGAGCGGCTGGTGGAGCTGGAGCCATCGCTGTTGCGAGTGTCCTGGCCGCCATAACTGTTGGAGCGGCTGTTGGACGACTCGCCGTTGCTGTAGCGGGTATCCTGGCCACCGTAGCTGTTGGCGCGGCTGCTGGAACTGCTGCCATCGCTGAAGCGGGTTTCCTGGCCACCGTAGCTGTTCGAACGGCTGGTGGAAGAACGGCCGTCGCTGTAGCGCGTGTCCTGACCACCGTAACTGTTGGAACGACTGGTCGACGTGGTGCCATCGTCGTACCGGCAGTCTTGTCCGCCGTAGCTGTTCGAACGGCAGTTGTCAGCCTGCGCGTAAGACAGCGGCAAGAGCAGCAGGAGGGAACCCAACAGAGCAGCTTTGATCTTCATGAGAATCCTTGCGGTAAGTCGGAATTGCGCGGACGGAGCTGCAGTACAACACCCACGGCGCCCGAAACGTGGCAGCTTGCCACTACAGACCGACAGTCTCGAAACTTGTTTCAGTACGCGCGCAAATATTTTCCCTCAAGAGGACCCGCGATCCTCCAGACAGAGCGCTTGCGCAGCGCAGCAGCGAAGCTGAATCTGCTTTAATACGCCCTTTTTCCAAGGCCCCACCGCCCATGTCCGCATCGCCCCTGCACGTCCTGGTCATTGGTTATGCCTGGCCCGAGCCGACCTCCCCGGCCGCCGGCGGACACATGATGCAGATCCTCGAAAGTTTCCTGGCCCACGGCTGGCGCATCACCTTCAGCAGCTCCGCAGCGGCCGACGAGCACAAGGCCGACCTCGCCAGCCTGGGCATCGGCGAGCAGGTCATTGAACTGAACGACGACAGCTTCGAGCGTTTCATCAGTGAGCTGGCACCGGACGTGGTGCTGTTCGACCGCTTCATGATGGAAGAGCAATTTGGCTGGCGCGTGGAGAAACACTGCCCGGACGCCCTGCGCGTGCTGGAGACGTCCGAGCTGCAGAGCCTGCGCGAAGCGCGTCATGTCCTGCTGCGCCGGCGCCTGACGCATGGCCTGGACCCCAACGATTTCCGCGAACTGTTCGCCACCTCCGGCCCCGACCTCTATCGGCAGATGGCGCCGACCGACCTGACCCAGCGCGAACTCGCAGCGATCTACCGCTGCGATTTGAGCCTGATGATCTCCGACGTGGAGATCAACCTGCTGGTCAACGGCTTCGGCGTGCCGCCTGACCTGTTGCACTGGTGTCCGTTGATGCTGCAGGTGCCGGGCACTGCGCCGCGACCGTTTGCCGAGCGCGCGCATTTCATCAGCATCGGCAACTTGCGCCATGCGCCGGACTGGGACGCGGTGCTGTGGATGAAGCACAACCTCTGGCCGATGATCCGCCGCCGCCTGCCCGATGCGCAGTTGCACATTTACGGCGCCTACGCCCCGCCCAAGGCCACTGCGCTGCATAGCGTCGAGGACGGTTTCCTGATGTTTGAGCGCGCCGACGATGCGCTGGAGGTGATAGGCAAGGCGCGGGTGTGTCTGGCGCCGCTGCGTTTCGGCGCCGGGATCAAGGGCGAGCTCACCGATGCCATGCAGGCCGGCACGCCGAGCGTGACCACGCCGATCGGCGCCGAAGCCATGCACGGCGCCCTGCCCTGGCCCGGTCTGGTGTCCGGCACTGCCGAGGGCCTGGCCGAAGCTGCGGCCAGCCTGTACAACGACGAAGCACGCTGGAACCAGGCCCAACGCGATGCCCGACAATTGCTCGGTGCCCGTTACGATTGGCGCTGGCACAGCCAGGCCCTGGTGGAGCGTATCGAACAGACCTTGCAAGACCTCCCCGCCCAGCGCCTGTACAACTTCACCGGGGCGATGTTGCGTCATCACCAGCACAAGAGCACCCAATACATGGCGCAGTGGATCGAAGCGAAAAACCGGCTTACTGACGACGCAGCAGATAAGTGTCCATGATCCAGCCCTTGCGCGCCCTCGCCTGCTCCCGGGCGGCGAGGATCTGCGCCTTGACCGCCAACAGCGGACCGCTGATGAGGATTTCGTCGGCGCTGCCCAGATAGGCGCCCCAATAGATGTGCAGGTCGGGGTCGTCCAGCTCGGCGAACGCGCACTTGCCGTCCAGCATCACCACTACGTTGTCGATCTGCGGCACTTCGGCCAGCCGTCTGCCGGGGAGAATCTGCAGCGGCTCGCCAACGCGATTCAGCGGAACGCGGTGACGCGCGGCCAGCGCCTGCACGCTGCTGATGCCGGGAATTACTTCGAAGCTGAAGGCCGCGCCTTCCACCAACTCCAGAATCCGCAGCGTGCTGTCGTACAAACCCGGCTCGCCCCAGAGCAGGAAGGCGCCGCATTCCCCGTCGCGCAGCTCGTCGGTCAGCAACCGGCCGTAGAGCGCGGCGCGCTGCTGGTGCCAGTCACGCACGGCGCCAACATAATCGGCCGCCTCGCCATCGCGGCGCGGGTCCTCGACCTGCACCAGCCGGTACGGACGGGTCACGCACTGCTCCAGCATCTGCTTGCGCAGGTGCAGCATGTCGTCGTTGCTCTGGTGCTTGTCCAACACGAAGAAGACATCGGCACGGTTCAGCGCGTCGATGGCTTCCAGGGTGATCTGCCGCGGATTGCCCGGGCCGATTCCGATCAACAGCAGGTGTTTCATGGGTAAAGACTCCCGAAGTGCGCCGGCGCATTGTCGGCGCAGCCGGGCGGGTTTTACCAGATCGAGACGTTGTAGCTGACGATCACCCGGGTTTCATCCATGTCGCGGGCGAACTGCTCGTAGTTGCTGCGATACGTCGAATTACGCAAGCGCACGCTGACATCCTTGAACGTACCGCTTTGCACCTGGTACTTCAGCTCGGTGTCGCGCTCCCACTCCTTGCCCTCGGCCAGGCTGCCGGGGACCTTGACGTGATCGCCATTGATATAACGGGTGAAGAAGGTCAGGCCGTTCAGGCCCAGGGCCTTGAAGTCATAGTCGTAGCGCAGTTGCCAGGAGCGCTCTTGCGCCGCGGCGAAATCATTGACCTGGGCATAGTTGACCAGGTACGGGTTGCTGCCATCCAGGTACGGCATGGCGCTGTCGCCATACATGCGCTGCCAGCCGGCGCTGAGCTTGTGCGCGCCCTGGCTGTAGCCGAGCATGCCGCTGAACGCGCGGTGGTCGATTTCGCCGGCGCGGGCCCGGCCGATATCGTCACTCTTGATCAGGCGCAGGTCGGCGGAAAGGCTGCCGGTCGCCAACGGCTGGCTGGCGGTAAGTCCCAGGAAGTGCTGGAGGTAGATGTTCTCCAGCTTCGCCACCTGGTACTGCGCACTGACCCGCTCGTTGATCCGGTAGTCCAGGCCGGCCAGATCGAAGTGATCGGCGCTGGTGTCGCAGGCATAGCGCTTGTTCTTGCAGTGCACGCGGATGTCCTGGGCATCGGTGGAATCGCGGGCCGTGTATTTGTCCAGGCGCATCAGGCTCAAGCGCAGGTCGCTGACTTCCTCGGACGTCAGCGAGGCGCCATGGAACATCGTCGGCAACAAGCGCCCGTCGTTGTATTTGAGCAGCGCCATGTCCGGCAGCATCGCGCCATAGTTCAACAACGTTTTCGAATAACGGACTTTGCCGGTCAGGCCGAGCTTGGCGTATTGATCCTCGGACTGGCGTGGATCATGTCCACGGGAAGGCAACAGCCCGCTGTTGCTGTCGGCCGGACTCGAATCCAGTTTGAAACCATACATGCCCAGCGCATCAACACCGAAGCCGAACGGCCCGTCGGTATAACCGGACTGAATATTCAGAATAAAGCCCTGCGCCCATTCCTCGCGTTTCGATGCGCCTTGGGTGGAACTGCTGTGGCCGTCACGGAAGTCACGATTGAAGTAAACATTGCGTGTTTCCACACGTGCGCGACTGTCTTCGAAAAAACCGCCGGCGTACGTCGAAAGACTGACGAACACTCCCGCCAGGCCACACAAACGGCGCCCGCAAGAGCAAGAAAGAGGGGCAAACATGAGCAACAGGAAATCCGAATAAAGGCAAGAAACGGCCCCGCGCCAAGCACCCGGGGCCCTACACCGTCGCACGGACTCGCGCGGCGGCCGCGGATTATCGGCAAGCGCTCTGGCCCGGCCCATTGGACCATGGTCGAAGGCCTTCGCCAGACACCCTCGTTACTTCATCCGGGCGCCGAACATTATCAAGTTTGAAAGTTCCATGGCCGGCGCCTTAAAAGTTCACTGTTAGTCCGTGGGCAATTGGCTACACTGTTAACCATGCTGTTATTACAGCCCCGTGGTCGTTGTGTTATTTGCGGTCATCGCAGTGCCCAACACCGTTGATACAGGAGTGGTTACCGTGTCCAGACTTGCAGAGTTTCGCGCCGCCGAGAAAGCCCTTCAGGAACAGATCGCACAACTGGAGGTATTGAAAAAGGACTCCGGCCTTAAACGTGAAATCGAATTCGAACAGAAACTTGTCGCGCTGATGAAGAACTACGACAAAGGCCTGCGCGACATCATCGCAATCCTCGACCCCGCAGCCGCCACCAAATCCGTGGCGCGCACACCGAAACAACGTCGGGCGCGGGTGGTGAAAGTCTACGAGAACCCGAATACCGGTGAACTGATCGAGACCAAAGGCGGCAACCACCGCGGTCTTAAAGCCTGGAAACAACAATATGGGGCGGATACCGTTGACAAATGGTTGCGCAAGTGAAATTCGCTTCACATATTTTTCACAATCAGTGGATCAGGATGGAGGCTGCTAAAGGATTAGCGCCCCATTCGCCCGCTTCGGCGGGCTTCTAATTCCTGCGCCCCGTGAGCTTCGGCCACGGGGCGCAATTGTTTGCGCAATGGATTCAGTTCCGTATCATGGCCGCCTGACTGTTTTGCCGACGCCCCTGGCGCCGGCCTCAATTGCGGAGTGCCCATGAGCCTGCAAGACCTCGATACCCTCCCTGGCGTCACCGCGCAGCCTGATGCCGCCACCCACAACTTCGTCTTCAACCACACCATGCTGCGGGTGAAGGACGTCGCCAAATCCCTGGACTTCTATACCCGCGTGCTGGGCTTCAGCCTGGTGGAAAAACGCGACTTCCCGGAAGCCGAATTCAGCCTGTACTTCCTTGCCCTGGTGGACAAGGCGCAGATCCCGGCCGACGCGGCCAAGCGCACCGAGTGGATGAAGTCGATCCCGGGCATTCTCGAACTGACCCATAACCACGGCACCGAGAACGATCCGGCGTTCGCCTATCACAACGGCAACACCGATCCACGTGGCTTCGGTCACATTTGCATTGCCGTGCCGGATATCCGCGCTGCCTGCGAGCGTTTCGAGCAGTTGGGTGTGAACTTCCAGAAGCGCCTGAGCGATGGCCGGATGAAGCACCTGGCGTTCATCAAGGACCCGGATGATTACTGGGTCGAGATCATCCAGCCGACTGAGTTCTGATTGGGCTGTAGCCAGGTGTCGGGGTTGTGCCAGCACACAACCCCGAAGAACCCAAAAAAATGCCGCGATCATCGCGGCATTTTTGTGTCTGCGCAGTAGCGCTTATTGAGTTCGCCAGGCGGCAACCTGCACCTGTTCCCGCCCACGGGTCGCCAGGCAGTAATACAGCGGAATGGTCACCAGCAGCCCCACCAGCCACGACAGGTCCGCGCCTTCCACCAGATTGGCATACGGCCCGACATACAGCGCCGTGTTGGCAAACGGCAACTGCACCAGGATGCCGCAGGCGTAGGCGATGATCGCGTGCGGATTGCAGCGCCCGTAGATGCCCCCGTCGGCAGCGAAAATCGACGCGATGTCGTAGTTGCCGCGCTTGATCAGGTAGAAGTCGATCAGGTTGATCGACGCCCACGGCACCAGCACCAGCAGCAGCGCCAGGATCAAACCGATGAAGTGCGAGATGAAATCGGCCGTGGCACCCAGCGCCGTCAAGCAGCATCCGAACAGGATCACCCCGGAGAGCACCACACGCACCTTGATGCTGGGCGTCCAGGTGCTGGCGAAGGTCTGGATCGCGGTGACGATGGAAAGCACCGCGCCGTACAGGTTCAGGGCGTTGTGGCTGATGATGTTGAGCAGGAACAGCACCATCAGGATCGGCCCCATCCAGCCGGTGGCCTGTTTCACCGCGTCCATCGCCTCGGTGCCTTCCGGCACCAGCAGTACCGCAATGGCGCCGAAGCTGAAGCAGAGGATGGTGCCCAGGGTCGCGCCGAAGTACGTCGCCCAGAACGGCCGGGCAATCCCCACTTCACGCGGCAGGTAGCGTGAATAGTCGGAGGTGTACGGCGAAAAGCTGATCTGCCAGATAACCCCCAGCGACACCGTGGCGATCCAGCCGGACAGGTTGAAGCTGCCACGGGTGAGGAAGTCTGCTGGCAGGTCCTGGGCAAACATCATGACAAAGCCGGCCAGCAGCGCCGAGCCCATGACCCAGGTGCCGATACGGTTGAGGGTATGAATGAAGCGGTAGCCGATGACCCCGATGGCGGTGGCGCTCAGCGCGCCGAGGATGATCGCCGCCGGCATTGGCACGGCAGGTGCAATGCCATGGATCGACTTGCCCGCCAGAACAATGTTGGAAATAAAGAAGCCAACATAGATCAGCGCCGCAAAGAACACGATCAGCAGCGCGCCGTAACGCCCGAACTGGCCGCGGCTCTGGACCATCTGTGGAATCCCCATCTGCGGCCCCTGGGCCGAGGCCAGGGCGATCACGATGCCGCCGAGCAGGTGCCCGAGGACAATGGCGATCAGCCCCCAGAACAGATTGAGGTGGAAGACCTGGACCACCATGGCCCCGGTAACGATTGGCAACGGCGCGATATTGGTGCTGAACCACAGCGTGAACAAATCCCGCGCCTTCCCGTGGCGCTCTGCTGGCGGTACGTAATCGACCGTATGGTTTTCGATCAACTGGTGTTGCGAAGACGGCTGGGACATGGGCAATAAGCTCGAAAGGTTCCGTTTTTATCTTTGTAGGAAACCACTTGCGGCACGCGGCAAGCGGCGTCGAAGCTGAAGACCATATTATGGTATTCCAACATTTTGACAACACTGATTCGCTCTTTTGCCGACCAACTGATCTGCTTTTTGTCTGCTCCCCTTCTTCCCTCATTAGCAAGAAAGCCCCGTAATCATTAGGCTTTAACCAGAATCGTCGCGTTCGTCCGGGCTGGAAAATTCCCCTTGCAAAATAGGTATTACGGTATACCATCAGACACATCAACGATAAAAACGCGGACAAAACCGCTGCATTCCGAGGACCATGCCATGATCGACGCCACCGTCTACAAGAACGTTCTGGGCTCCTTCCCGTCCGGCGTTACGGTGATCACCACCCTGGACGACGACGGCCAGGTGGTCGGCCTCACCGCCAGTGCCTTCAGTTCCCTGTCCATGGACCCGCCGCTGGTGCTGTTCTGCCCCAACTACAGTTCCGATTCCTACCCCGTGCTGATCCGCAACAAGCGCTTCGCCATCCACCTGCTCTCCGGTCAGCAACAGGCCGAGGCCTATGCCTTCGCGAAAAAAGGCAAGGACAAGGCCCAGGGCATCGAGTGGACCCTGAGCGCGCTGGGCAATCCGTTACTGGCCAACGCCACGGCGATCATCGAATGCGAACTGTGGCGCGAATATGAAGGTGGCGACCACGCGATCATGGTCGGCGCGGTGAAGAACCTTATCGTCCCCGAGCAGGCGCCAAGCCCGCTGGTCTATTGCCGCGGCAAGATGGCCAGCCTGCCGGCCTTCGCCTGAGCCCCTATGCTTGTGACAGGCGCCGCCCTGTCCGTCCAGACACTCGCTGCCTGATCCGACAGGCGACCGATAACAAGAGCCGAGGAAACGCCTCATGAAATTTTCGTTGTTCGTACACATGGAACGCTGGGATGAACAGGTCAGCCACCGACAACTGTTCGAAGACCTGACCGAGCTGACCCTGATGGCCGAGAAAGGCGGGTTCAGCACCGTGTGGATCGGCGAACACCACGCGATGGAATACACCATCTCGCCAAGCCCCATGCCGCTGCTGGCGTACCTCGCCGCACGCACCGAAACCATCCACCTCGGCGCCGGCACCATCATCGCGCCGTTCTGGCACCCTATCCGCGTCGCCGGCGAATGCGCCCTGCTCGACGTGATCAGCAACGGCCGCATGGAAGTGGGCCTGGCCCGCGGCGCCTACCAGTTCGAATTCGACCGCATGGCCAACGGCATGCCGGCCTCCGAAGGCGGCGCGGCGTTGCGGGAAATGGTCCCGGCGGTGCGCGCCCTGTGGCAGGGCGACTACGCCCATGATGGCGACACCTGGAAATTCCCCACCTCCACCAGCGTGCCGAAGCCGATCCAGAAGCCGATGCCGCCGATGTGGATCGCCGCCCGCGACCCCGACTCGCACAATTTCGCGGTGAAAAACGGCTGCAACGTCATGGTCACGCCGCTGATGAAAGGCGACGAGGAAGTGGTCGACCTGAAGAACAAGTTCGAAGCCGCCCTGGCCAACAACCCGGACGTGCCGCGTCCGCAACTGATGGTGCTGCGCCACACCCACGTCCATGCCGAATCCGATCCGGACGGCTGGAAGGTCGGCGCCCAGGCCATCAACCGTTTCTATCGCACCTTCGACGCCTGGTTCGGCAACAAGCAGACCCCGAAAGACGGTTTCCTGGCGCCGAGCCCGGAAGCGAAGTTCGCCGAACGTCCCGAGTTCGAACTGGAAAGCCTGCACAAGACCGCCATGATCGGCACGCCGCAGGAAGTCATCGAGCGCATCCGCTACTACCAGGAACTGGGCGTCGACGAGTTCAGCTTCTGGTGCGACAACAGCCTCTCGCACGAAGAGAAGCGCAAGTCGCTGGAGCTGTTCATCAACGAGGTGGTGCCGGCGTTCCGCTGACAGCCTGCCTGAGACAAGAGCGGGCTCGCCGGGCCAAAACCACGGCGAGGCCCGCTCTACCGCCTTCCCCACGAAATACGCCACCTTCATTGGGTGTCGAGGGGAAATTAAACCTTGGTGTTGATCCGGAAAATGGGAGGACTGGTGTAACCTGCCTGCAGAAACCACAAGGTTTCGAGGCGGCAAGGTTCAGTAGGGACGCAAAAAATGTTTGAGATAGATCGCAACAGCAAGGTGCTGTTGGTCGACCAGATTCGCAGTGCAATCATCAGCCGCATCGAGGCCTTCCAATGGGTTCGCGGCAGTCGCCTGCCCTCGGTCAGGGCGCTGGCAAAGCAGTTGGGCGTGAGCATTTTCACGGTCAGCAGCGCGTATGAAGACCTGGTCGCGCAGCAGATCATCGAGTCCCGCCCCGGCGCCGGCTACTACATCCTCGCCTCCGGCCCCGCCGACACCAGCAAAGACCTGGAAAAGATCATCCCCCCCTCCAGCCTGCATGCCGGATTCCTCTACCGGGCGCTGGACCCTTCGCAGTACGACACCCCCGTCAGTTCCGGTTACTTGCCACCTTCCTGGCTGGCGGACGCCGTTCCCGCGTCGGTCACCGGCCGGCTGATCCGCAACACCTTGTCGTGCAGCGTTCCGGCACCCGCCGCCGGCAGCCAGGAACTGCGCTCGGTGATTGCGAAGAAGCTTCGGGAGCTGCAGATCAACGCCTCCAGCACCCAGATCGTGGTGACCATCGGCGCCACTCACGCGTTCTCGCTTATCCGCAGCGTCATGCTCCAGCCCGGCGATTACCTGCTGGTGGAAGACCCCAGCTACCTGTTGCTGCAGTTGAAGCTGATCAAGGACCGCGACTTCAACATCATCACCGTCCCGAGAACGGCCGACGGCCCGGACCTGGAAGCCATGGAAGCGATCGTCGCCGAGTACCGGCCGAAGCTGTTCCTGACCCAGACCCTCATCCACAACCCCACAGGCGGCAACACCTCGCCGGCCAAGGGTTTCAGGATTCTGTCGCTGGCGCAGAAATATGACTTCCATATCGTTGAGGACGATATCTTCGGCGCGCTGTGCACCCGGCAGATGCTGCGCCTGGCCAGCCTGGACGAGTGGAACCGCACCTTCTACCTCAGTGGTTTCAGCAAGGTGCTCAGCCCGGCGCTGCGGCTCGGCTACGTGGTGGCGCCGCCGGCGTTCGTCGAACGGCTGATCGAGCAGAAGATGTACAACGTGCTGTGTGGTTCGTCCCTGGACGAGACGATCGTGGCCTACACCCTGGAGTCCGGGCGCTACCAGCACCATCTGGATGCGTTGCGCCAACGGGTGATGCAGGAACGCATCAGGGCCCGCGACTGGCTGGGCAAGGTCGGAGTAGAGTCCGACGAGGGTGTCGCGGAGGGGCTGTTTATCTGGGCGCGCTTCCCTGCGCATGTGGATCTTCGCCGCCTGGTCGAGGAGGCGCACGATGCACGGATCTTCCTGGCCCCCGGCTCACTGTTCAGCAATACCCGCGAGTTCGACCAGTACATCCGCCTGAACGTCAGTCACTGCAACGACCTTCGTTTCAGGCAGTTCCTCGACGCCCATCTATGCAGCGAAACTGCCAGCGCTTGAAGTAATCCGCCAGCGTGCTCACCTCACCCAGATCCTCATAGGAATAGATGACGCCATTGAGGATCTGCACCACGTCGTTGTCGCGCAAGGCGGGGATGACGGAGTCCTCGAGGATCTCCAGACCGTTGACCGCAAGGCTCAGGTCATCAATCCAGTACAGTGGCTTACCGTCCTGCCCCGACCATATCCGGGTGTCGGCATAGAAGGACTTCAGCGCCAATCCATTGGTTTTCATCGGCATATCGTTGATCCCGGTTCGACTAATGAAGGTGTGGCTACCGCTCAGGCTTTTCGGTGAGCCTTGAAACGCAGCCGTGTTGCATCCACCGTCCAGCGCCCGCTGCCATCCAGCAGGTCGCTGACCAGTTCTTCGGTGACTTCCTCAAGGAACGGTATTCGAATCTCCATCGGCACTGCCTGCAGGTAATGGCCGCAGTTATTTCTGATCCAGTCGCCGATCGACAGTTCCGCCGACATCGGTTGTTCGAACCAACTGATGTGGCTGACGTGAAAGCCGGCCCGCTCCAGCACCCGCTGGTACTCATGGGCACTGGGCAGATACCAGCGTTCCATGCCCATCAGGTTGATGGACCTGCGTTCCAGCGCGCCACTCAGCGCCCGGCGAATCAGCAAGGCGTGACCGCGGCCGGGAAATTCCCCGACAAAGCGCCCGCCCGGCTTGAGTGCCATGAACGCACCGCTGGCCACCTGATCGGCCTGATGCATTTCGTGCAGCGCGTTGTGACTGAACACCGCATCGAATTCCTGATGAAAATACAGCTCCTCGGCATTACCCCGTTTCACCTCCAGGCCCCAGGCGCGTGCGGCCAGCACCCGCTCCGGGTTGATATCGAAACCCACCACCTCGGCGCCCTGGTTTGCCAGTTGCGCGCTGAGGTAACCATTGCCACAACCGATATCCAGCAGCCGCTCACCCGTCTTCAGGGCCAGCAGGCCCACGACATCATCGGTGCGCTGGGCAGCGCAAAGCACAGGACTCTCCTGCGATTCGGTGCTGGGGCGGAAAAAACTCGGAGCACTCATCTGATGGTTTCCGTCTGGGTATCAGGATGAAAAGTCGCGCCAGTCGCCTGGCGCGGGAAAAAGACTTCAGATGCGTTTGGACAGCCAGACCAGAACGATCACGATGGCGCACACCGCCGGGGTCAACCAGTTCCAGGCCTCACCCATCAGCCAGATCGAGAAGGCGAAGGTGAAGAACGGTTGCAGCAGTTGCAGTTGGCTGATGCGCTGGATACCGCCCAGTGCCAGGGCACGGTTCCACGAGAAGAAGCCCAGCAGCGAGTTGATCAGCGCGAGGAACAGCAGCGCCGCAACGCCCTGGCCCGGCAGGTTGGCGATGGTCTCGCTGTCGTACAGCCAGAGGCTGACCGGCAGCAGCACCGGCAGGCTGATGACCAGGGTCCAGCACATCACCTGCCAGCCCGGCAATTCCTTGGACAGCGCGCCACCCTGCGCATAGCCGAAGCCGGCGAGCAGTACCGCGCCGAGCAGCGCCAGGTCACCGATATAGATGTCCTCGACGTTCGACTTGATCACGGTGTAGGCCAGCACGACGAGGAAACCGAGGCTCGACACCGCCCAGAACAGCTTCGACGGCCGGGTACCGGTGATCAGGGTGCCGAAGATCGCGGTGGACAGCGGCAGGGCCGCGAGCACCACGCCGCCGTGGCTGACCGGAACGTGCTGCATGCCCAGCGCGGTCAGGATCGGGAAACCGTAGACGATACCGGTGGAGGTCAGCAGCATGCGCTTGACCTGGGAGCGGTTGGGCAGTGTTGCCCGACCGATGATCAGGAACGGAATCGCCGCAAACGCAGCCAGTACCGAGCGGAAAAAGCCGACTTGCAAGGCGCTCAGATCACCAGCGAGCATCTTCGCCGCCGGCAGGGTCATGGCGAAGGCCGCGACCGAAATGAGGCCCAGGAAATAGGCTTGCAGGTCCTGATTCTTTGTTTCTTGAAAGCTGGCTACAGTGCTTTGCGTCATTGCAACGGTTCCTTCTGGCTTGGCCGGTAAGGCATCCGCCCGACGTGGGCGGATGCGCACGCCGGTCAGATCTGTTTGTTGTTCAGGTTCGGTTTGTCCAGCGGGCTGGTGCTCAGGAAGAACACCAGGGAGGTACGCGTACCGCTTTCAACCTTGCGCACGCCGTGAGGGATCTCGCAGCGGTTGACCAGCACGTCGGCGTAACCGGTCTTGAGCTGGCTCGACTGGCCTTCATGCTCGATGAAGAACTCGCCGCCCTCGTAGTCCTTGCCGAACTGGATCACCACCGAGTAGCGGTATTCCAGGTTGCTGTAGGTGTCGATGTGCTTGCCGATGAAGTTGCCGGACTCCAGCAGGTTGGCCTGGCAGCGACGGATAAAGCATTCGCCGCCCATGATCCCGTTGAAGAACTCGCGGCTCTTGCCCGAGGACAGAATCTCCACCACACGCTGGCCCCACGGGTCGTTGCGGTACACCGGCAACTCGCCTTTCAGGTCTTCCATGAAGCGGCCGACCGAGAGGTAGTTCTGCTCACCCACGTCGCCAATCTCGATGATGGTCTTGGGGATGACCTGGCAGGCCTCCTCCATGTACGCCAGGTCTTCCCGGGAGAACAGTTGGGAGGCGTTGAGGGCCGCGTAGGCGCTGCTGCCGAGTTGCTGGCTTGCCGCTTGAATGGTCTCTTGCATGATCAGGCTCCTTGAGAACTGGGCGTGGGGTACAGGGTGTCTTGAAGGTCGGTCGAAGCGGCTTGCAGCGGGCCGAAGGGCTCGCGGACGCCGCGGCACAGGTGGTCGCGAATCAGGTACAGGCCCGCCATGAATCCCCAGACTTCGAGGTACGGGCCGTAGGTCGACGGCTGCCGCTCGAAGCTGGCGCGGTAGTTGGCGATATGCCGGTAATGCACGTTGGGGCGACGGTGGTGGACGTCGTGGTTGGGCAAGTCTTGCGGGTAGACATACAGGCGCACCGGCACGTCCAGCAGCAGGCACTTGAGCAGCCATCCGGTCCAGGCGACGAGGCCGTGCGACGGTGGCGTGCGGCCCTGGAAACGTCCCCAGGTCAGCCGACCGTAGTGAGTCTTGTCGCCACGCTCGGCATCGCGGTGATAGAACCAGAGGTGCTCGGTGAACAACTGCAGCCACATCGAATGCTCGAACAGCACGGCACGCGGGATCACATAGATCAGGCCGAAGGCCGCCAGCATGTCGGTGGCCCACAGCAGCGCCAGCAGTACGCCCCAGAACACCAGGCGGAACCGCACTTCACCTTGTGGCGGCCGCACGAAGCAGTCGTTCAGCGTGGCGCGCCAGCGGTGCAGCAGGTACGTCGGACGAAACGGCGTGCTGAACGCCCGCCACCAGTACTCCAGCTCCGGCATGCCCGGGTAGAAACCTTGCGCCTGGATAAAGCGCTGGTCCGGGTCGATGTCGGTGCACAGCACATGGATGTTGTGGTGCTCGCGCACATGGCTCTGGTTGTAGGTGTCCCAGTCCTGGTACAGCAGCGGCGTGGTCAGGAAGAACCGGGCGTAGCGCTGGGCGCGCGCCTTGTCCTTGAGCACCGCGCCGTGGGTCAGGTAATGGAAGGTCGCCTGCATGCTGCGCAGCCGATTGACCATCAACACCCAGGCCGCGAGCACCAGCAACACGGACACCAGCGGATGGAAAACCCCGTCCAGCACCGCCTGGCCGAGCAGCACCAGGCCGATCATCGTGCCCCAGGTGAACAGCAGGTGCGCCACCAGGAACGGCTCGCCGGTCTTGTCCATTTGCGCCTTCAGGACCTCAGGCGCCAGCGCCCTGCCCTTGCCGGTCAGCCAGGTCCACAGCGGCTGGAACGGCAGGTGCGCATAGCTTTCGCGCACGTTGCCCTGCGGCCCGTATTGGCAGTAATGAGTGCCTTGATTGGCACGTTCTTGAGTGCTCATCAGTACACCCTGGTCAGGTAGAGGACAGGGATGGTGCTGTACAGCCAATAGAACGGCTGCATGCGGTTGTGGTCGGCGCCGATCACGATCGGGTTGCGCCATTGCCGGGCGAACACCTGGCCGATGGCGGCGTATTCCGCACCCTGGGCGTAGAGGATCTGCATCAGTTCTTCATTGCTGCGCTGCTGATGCCAGGCCTGATAGAGCGGCAACCGGGCATTGAAGATCGCGGCGTAATCCAGGTCGCTGTCGACGATGCAACCGTTGTCGCGATTGGCCAGGCGCTGCTCGGCGTCCGCGGTCAGCGCGCGCCATTGCGCCTCGCCGCCCGCCGCGCCGGCGATCATGATCGACTCGGTCTGCGGCCCCAGCGCATCGAGAATCTTCTGTTGGCTGATACGCAGCTTGTGGGCGAAGCCTTCGCGGGTTTCCTTGAGGCGATCGAGGGTGGACGCGTCGAACCCTTCGAAGTCGCCGGCACCGATGGCAATCCGTGCATCGATGCCGTGCTTTCTCAGGACCGCCTGCAGGTCAGGCAGGGTCTTGACCACACGCCCGGCTACCAGCCCGATGCCTTCGCCGAGGTAGTCGAAGGTGTAGCGCAGCCGACCGTTCTTGTTCTCGTAGCCGTAGTCCGGGCACACCGGCGACACCAGGGTGATGGTCTCGCCCGCAAGGCCCTTGACCAGCGTCTCGGCGAACCGCGCCATGAAGTGCGGTGGGGAGGTGGTGAAGGACAGGCGCTCGAATGCCCGCTCCAGGTCCACCACCAGGGCGTCCGGCAATTCACGCATGGCCGGGTAACGGACCTTGAGTGCCGGCGTGGTCACCGTGTTGTCGTTGACCGCACATAGCAACAGGCTCAGCAGCGACGGACGACTCTGGTTGATATACGGCTTGTCCAGAATAAGTGTCTTCTTGCCTTCGCTGTTTCGCACTTGCCATTGGAAGCCGGGAAACTTCGACTGAATGAAACGATAGAACGGCATATAACGTGGCAGCCCGGTACTTTCATCACCTTCCTGTTGGAAGCGGGCATACACTGCCGACAACCTGGACACTTCATCTTCAATGCAAAGTGCCTTGACCAGGTCGGCCGGCGGTTGTTGCGACAGAGAGATTGGCGACAACACACGCTTGCTGATCAACTTATGAGTAAGTTTGTTTCTGACGTAATACTTCGCGAGAGTCTGGCTCATGGCATCACCGGTACGAAAGTTCCTGGTCAGCAGGCATTAGTTCGATAAGGTTGATATTCACGTGTTCCGGCTGACTTAATGCCCAGAGCACCGAGTTGGCGACATCAACCGGTTCCAGCGGGGTCAGGGTGCTGTACACCCGGTCGGCCTTTTCCTGGTCGCCGTCGCACTGCACCAGGGCGAACTCCGAACGGGTCTTGCCCGGTGCAACGCTGGTCAGCCGCACCTTGCTGCCCACCAACTCGGTGCGCAGGCAGCGCCCGAAGTGATCGACAAAGGCTTTCGAAGCGGCGTACACATGGCCGCCCTTGTAGTGCACATGGGCACCGATCGAGGTCAGGTTGACCACATGCCCGCGACCGCTTTCGATCAACTTCGGCAATACCGCACGGGTGACGTTGATCAGCCCGTGGACATTGGTATCGAGCATGGTGGTTATTTGCTCGTCCGTTATATCCAGCAACGTTCCCTGGCCTTGAAGCAAGCCGGCACCGTTGACAAGTTTGCTGAAGGCGGCGAACGCGTCGGGTAGTTGATTGATCAATTTAGTAATTGACTGGCTGTCGCGAACATCACAGCTCACCGGATAAAAACGTCCGTGGAATTCATCCGCCAGTGCATCAAGACGATCTTCCCGACGTCCGATTCCTACAACTTTACTTCCCTGCTCTATCAAAAGTCTGGCGCAAGCCAGCCCAATGCCAGACGTCACGCCAGTGACGACGACCGTTTCATCAGTTTTCAAGTGATGCTCCTTTTTATTGCACTTTTCGATGGGTAATTGCAGTTACAGAAGCGTCCGTGCCTGATGAACACGTGCAGGTTAGAAAGCGCGAGGCGGGATGTACCGGTACAGCGAGAGGGGCGCGCGCCAAACTGTCTGGTCGCGGGACCATGACAGTTCGGGAGGGCAGCGGGCAGGCGTGGCTGTTCATGTGCGGATCACGCGCGGGGGGCGTGCGCTGCCCAACCACTTATCCCCTCCCCGCAGAAATTTTCTGCAACCTCTTGCACATCAAATATTATGGTATACCATCAGACAACAAGACCTAATCAACACTCCGCAGGAGCCGCTCATGAGTTTCGAAATCCGCAAGATCGTCACCTACTCCGAAGAAACCCGCATCGAAGGCGGCAAGGCCACCGACAAACCGGTGACCATGGTCGGACTGGCCGTCGTGATCAAGAACCCTTGGGCGGGCCGCGGTTTCGTCGACGACCTCAAGCCTGAAATCCGCGCCAACTGCTCCGAGCTGGGCGCGCTGATGGTCGAGCGCCTGACCGCCGCCATCGGTGGCGCCGACAAGATCGAGGCCTACGGCAAAGCCGCCGTGGTCGGCGCCGACGGCGAGATCGAGCACGCCTCCGCAGTGATCCACACCCTGCGCTTCGGCAACCACTACCGCGAAGCGGTCCAGGCCAAGAGCTACCTGAGCTTCACCAACAAGCGCGGCGGCCCAGGCACCTCGATCCAGATCCCGATGATGCAGAAGGACGACGAAGGCCTGCGCTCGCACTACATCACCCTGGAAATGCAGATCGAAGACGCCCCGCGTGCCGACGAAATCGTCGTGGTCCTGGGCGCTGCCGACGGCGGTCGCCTGCACCCGCGCATCGGCAACCGCTACATCGACCTGGAAGAGCTGGCCGCGGAAAAAAACCAATAACAACAACGTCCATCGGGCCGGGGCGTGCGTTCGGTCCAGACCGCAGCACGCCCGACTCTCAAGGAGCGCCCCACCATGATTCAGCCTGTTGCTGAACGTACACCTGCCGGAACCAGTTACCTGGCCAGCGGCCAGGGTCATCCCGTGGTACTGATCCACGGCGTGGGCCTGAATAAAGAAATGTGGGGCGGACAGTTCGTCGGCCTCGCCAGCGACTACCGCGTCATCGCCTATGACATGCTCGGCCACGGCCAGAGCCCGCGTCCGGCGCCCGGCACCGACCTGCAAGGCTACGCCGCGCAATTGGCCGAACTGCTGGAACACCTGCAGATTCCCCAGGCCACGGTGATCGGCTTTTCCATGGGCGGCCTGGTCGCCCGCGCCTTCGCCCTGCACTACCCGCACAACCTGTCGGCACTGGTGGTGCTCAACAGTGTGTTCAACCGCAGCCCCGAGCAGAGCGCCGGCGTTATCGCCCGTGCCGCCCAGGCCGCCGAACACGGCCCCGACGCCAATGCCGAAGCGGCCCTGGCGCGCTGGTTCAGTCGCGAATACCAGGCGGCCAACCCGGCGCAGGTCGCGGCCCTGCGCCAGACCCTGGCCAGCAATGACCCGCAAGGCTACCTGACCACCTACGAACTGTTCGCCACCCAGGACATGTACCGCGTCGACGACCTGGGCAGCATCCAGGTGCCGACCCTGATCGCCACCGGCGAGTTCGACCTCGGCTCGACGCCGGCCATGAGCCGCGAACTGGCCGAGCGCATTCCCGGCGCGCAAAGCGTGGTGCTGGCCGAACAGCGGCATATGATGCCAGTGGAGTCGCCGCGCCTGGTCAACCAGATGCTGCTGGACTTCCTCGGGCACGCCCGGGCCCTCTCCGACTCAGCCAAGGGGATCGTTGCATGACGCTCACTCGTTTCCAGATGTGCATCGACGGCCAATGGCTCGATGCCCACAGCGGCAAGACCTTCGACAGCCTCGACCCGTCCACCGCGCAGCCCTGGGCGCAACTGCCCGATGCCGATGAAACCGATGTCGAACGCGCCGTCCAGGCCGCCCAGAAAGCCTTCGACAGCAAAGCCTGGCGCGGCCTCACTGCCACCGCCCGGGGCAAACTGCTGCGCCGCCTTGGCGACCTGATCGCCGAAAACAAAGAGCACCTGGCGCAACTGGAAAGCCGCGACAACGGCAAGCTGATCCGCGAAACCCGCGGCCAGGTCGGCTACCTGCCGGAGTTCTTCCACTACACCGCAGGCCTGGCCGACAAGCTCGAAGGCGGCACCCTGCCGCTGGACAAGCCGGACCTGTTCGCCTACACCGTGCACGAACCGATCGGCGTGGTCGCCGGGATCATCCCCTGGAACAGCCCGCTGTACCTGACCGCGATCAAGCTGGCACCGGCCCTGGCCGCCGGCAACACCATCGTGCTCAAGCCGTCCGAGCACGCCTCGGCGACCATCCTCGAACTGGCCCGCCTGGCCCTCGAAGCCGGCTTCCCGGCTGGCGTGGTCAACGTCGTCACCGGCTACGGCCCGAGCACCGGCGCGGCGCTGACCCGTCATCCGCTGGTGCGCAAGATCGCCTTCACCGGCGGCGCCGCCACCGCTCGCCATGTGGTGCGCAGCAGCGCCGAAAACTTCGCCAAGCTGTCGCTGGAGCTAGGCGGCAAGTCGCCGAACATCATCTTCGCCGACGCCGACCTCGACAGCGCCATCAATGGCGCCGTGGCCGGCATCTATGCCGCCTCCGGGCAGAGTTGCGTGGCCGGCTCGCGGCTGCTGGTGCAAGACGAAATCTTCGACGAATTCGTCGAGCGCCTGATCGAACGCGCCAAGCGCATCCGCATCGGCAACCCGCAGGACGAAGGCAGCGAAATGGGCCCGATGGCCACCGCCCAGCAACTGGCCGTGGTCGAAGGCCTGGTCGCCGCTGCCTGCGCCGAGGGCGCGCGCCTGCGCCTGGGCGGCAAGCGCGCCGAGGTCGAAGGTGACGGCTGGTACTACGAGCCGACCCTGTTCGAATGCGATAGCAACTCGATGACCATCATGCAGGAAGAAGTCTTCGGCCCGGTCGCCGCGGTGATCCGCTTCAAGACCGAAGAAGAAGCCCTGGCCATGGCCAACGACTCGCAGTTCGGCCTCGCCGCCGGCATCTGGACCCGCGACCTCGGCCGCGCCCACCGTCTGGCCCGCGACGTGCGCTCGGGGATCATCTGGGTCAACACCTACCGCGCCGTCTCGGCGATGGCACCCATCGGTGGCTTCAAGAACAGTGGCTATGGCCGCGAAAGCGGTATCGACTCGGTGCTGGCCTACACAGAACTGAAAACGGTCTGGATCAACCTCTCGACCGCGCCCATGCCCGACCCCTTCGTCATGCGCTGACAGGTGAACTGAAATGATCGAACCCGGCATCTACAAAGACGTGATGGGCTCCTTCCCGTCCGGCGTGACCATCGTCACCACGCTGGATGCCGAGGGCGGCCTCGTCGGCATCACCGCCAGCGCCTTCAGCGCGCTGTCGATCGACCCGGCGCTGGTACTGTTCTGCCCCAACTACGCCTCCGACACCTACCCGATCCTGCGCGACGCCAAGCGCTTCGCCATCCACCTGCTGGCGGCGGGACAAACCGCCGAAGCCTACGCCTTCGCCGGCAAAGGCAAGGACAAGGCCAAAGGCATCGCCTGGCACCTCAGCGAGCTGGGCAACCCGCTGCTGGAGAACGCCACGGCGATCATCGAGTGCGAGCTGTGGCGCGAATACGACGGTGGCGACCACGCCATCATCGTGGGTGAGGTGAAGAACCTGGTGCTGCCTGAGCAGCCGGCCACGCCGATGATCTATCACAAGGGCAAGCTGGGCGCGCTGCCGCCCCTGGGTTGATTTTCAGGGCCTTATCACCGGCAAGCCGGCGATAAGGCCTGCCCTTTTTCCACCTGTGGAGAAACACTCCGGCATGAACAACGAAAAATACGAAAAAGGCCTGGCCATCCGCACCCAGGTGCTGGGCGAGGACTACGTCAACCGCTCGATCCAGAACGCCGACGAGTTCACCAAGCCGCTACAGGAACTGGTCACCGAGTACTGCTGGGGCCACGTCTGGGGCCGCGACGGTTTGTCGCTCAAAGAGCGCAGCATGATCAACCTGGCGATGATTTCGGCGCTCAACCGACCGCACGAACTCAAGCTGCACATCCGTGGCGCCTTGCGTAACGGACTTAGTCGTGAGCAAATACGCGAAATCCTCCTCCAGGTCGGTATCTATTGCGGCGTACCCGCGGCCGTGGACAGCTTTCGCCTGGCCCGCGAAGCCTTCGCCGAGGCCGACTCGGAGTCAACCAGTTAAATACTGGCTGTTCGAAACCACCGCAGGGAGCACCCGGTTATCGAGTGCTCCGATGTCGCTGGCGCAACAGCCAATTGCAGAGCGCAGATGATGAAACGCCAGCCCCTCGACGACAGCTTCAAGGTCAACCGCAACCCCGTTACCCTGCGTGAAATCGTGCTCGACAAACTGCGCGGCGCGATCATGAATTTCCACCTTCTGCCCGGCGACCGTCTGGTCGAACGCGACCTCTGCGACCGCCTCGGCGTCAGCCGCACCTCCGTCCGTGAAGCCCTGCGCCACCTGGAATCCGAAGGTCTGGTGGAGTTTGCCGACGCCAAGGGCCCGCGCGTTGCCATCATCACCCTCGAAGACGCCCGCGATATCTACGAATTGCGCTGCGTGCTCGAAGGCCTGATCGTCCAGTTGTTCACCCTCAATGCCAAGGCCAAGGACATCCGCGCCCTGGAAAAGGCCCTCGAAGAAAACCGCGAGGCCCTCAAGGACGGCGAGCTGCAACAAGTGATCGACTCGGTGCAGGGCTTCTACGATGTGCTGCTCGAAGGCTCCGGCAACCATGTCGCCGCCACCCAGTTGCGCCAGTTGCAGGCACGCATCAGCTACCTGCGGGCCACCTCGGTGTCCCAGCAAAACCGCCGCGGCGCCAGCAACCAGGAAATGGAAAAGATCGTCGAGGCGATCAAGAGCGGCGATCCACTGGCCGCACACCAGGCTTCCGTGGACCACGTCCGCGCTGCCGCCAAGGTGGCCCTGGACTATCTGCGTTCGAAACAGGACGACGCCGGCAAGATCCGCGAAATCGCCACCCCCATCGCTCTGAAAGAGCCCCGCATAGGTCGCTGATCATGCCCGCCGTCCCGCGTTTCTGCCCGCAATGCTCCGCCGCGCTGCACGCTGGACGGCCCGAAGGCGACACCCACGAGCGGCTGCTCTGCGCCGCCTGCGGCTACATCCATTACGTCAATCCGAAGATCATCGCCGGCTGCATCATCGAGCGCGACGGCAAGTACCTGCTGTGCCAGCGCGCGATTCCGCCGCGCCCCGGCACCTGGACGCTGCCGGCAGGCTTCATGGAGGCCGGGGAAACCACCGAGCAGGCGGCCCTGCGCGAGGTCTGGGAAGAAACCGGGGTACGCGCCGATATCGTCTCGCCCTACTCGATCTTCAGCGTGCCGAAGATCAGCGAGGTGTATATCGTCTTCCGCGCGGTGGCGGTGGAAATCACCGGCCAGTACGGCCCGGAAACCCTCGACTGCCGCTTCTTCGCCCCCGACGAAATCCCTTGGGACGCCATCTACTACCCGGCGATCCGACAGATCCTCGAACGCTACATCGAGGAACGCCAGGCCGGGGTCTACGGCATCTATATGGGCAACGACGACAGCGGCAAGGTCCACTTCATCCGCTGACCCTCAGCCCAGGCGCTGCTTGAGAAACTCGATCAGCGCCTGCACCGGCCGCGCACTCTGCCGGTGCTGCGGGTACACCGCCGACAGTTGCAACGGCTCCGGGGCGAACGCCGCCAGCACCGGCACCAGCGAACCGTCCTCCAGCGCATCGCCGACGATGAACGTCGGCAGGTAGGTGATGCCCATCCCGGCAACCGCCGCTTCGCGCAGCAAGTCACCGTTATTCGCCCGCATCCGTCCGCATACCGTCACCACCCGGACCTTGCCCTGCTCGACGAAACGCCATTGCACCTGGCGGCCATGGCCGTAGGGCAGGCAATCGTGCTCGGCCAGATCGTCCGGCCGCGACGGTGTGCCGCGCCGGGCCAGGTAATCCGGGCTGGCGCAATAGACCCGGTCCATCGCGGCAAGGCGCCGGGCAATCAGCGTCGAGTCCTCCAGCACACCGATGCGCAGCGCCAGGTCGTAGCCCTCGCCCAACAGGTCCACCGAGCGGTCGCTGAGGTCCACCTCGACACTGACCTGCGGATAGCGCTGCAAAAACTCCGGCAACAGCGTGCCCAGATGCGCCACGGCAAACGACAACGGCGCGCTCAGGCGCACAGTGCCGCGGGGCTCGCTGGTCTGCCCGGCGATGCCCTGCTCCACCTGTTCCACCTCGGCCAGCAGGCGCTGGGCCGATTCGTAGTAACTCTGGCCCAGCGGGGTCGGGTCCAGGCGCCGGGTCGAGCGGTTGAGCAGGCGCACACCCAGGCGCTCTTCCAACGCCATCAACCGCCGGCTGACGAACTGCTTGGACAAACCCAGCTTGTCAGCCGCAGCAGTGAAGCTGCCGGACTCCATGACCTGGGAAAAGATACGCATGTCTTCGAACGGGTTCATTGTCGCTTCCTGGTGGACAGTGACACGCCTTATAACCGCTTTTTGACGCGCCGACGAGGGTGCGATCAGGCCTTCAAGCCGGGGTGATCCAGAAGATGTCCTTGCTCTTCAACCGGATCTCCATCCGCCCGTCCTTGCGCACACGCAGCACCGAGTTCTTGTAGACCGCCTGCTCGTCCTTGAAGTACTTGTCGCTCGCCCAGTAAGCGCCGCCCTTCTCCTCGTAGGCCACGAAGTTGCCGTCCTGCTGCAACATCAACCGCCCCGCCTTGACCTTCCTGTCGCTTGCCGCCGACCAGACCACTTTCTGGTCCCGGGTTCTGACCAGTTCCAGCGCACCTTCATGCCGGAAGTACAGGCGATAGGTGCCCATGTCGGAGGTCAGGAAACAGCCCGGAATCAGGTGCTCATCGACCTCCAGGCGATCACGCTCGGCGAACGCGCTGACATAGGGATCGATGTAGAACTGTTGATCGTTATCGTGCGGGTGATCGGCGCGCTTGCCGTCCAGCCGGCAGTCCGTGACCGACTTTCCGCTCCGCGTGATCAGGCGGCTGTCGTTGAACGGGTCATCGGGCTTGCTCTTGTATTGCAGGTTGAACATCTTGGTCGAGCGGTTCCAGGTGATCTTCCACGCGAGGTTGCGGTCTTTGCCATCAACCGCGCCAGGTTTCCCGCCAAACTGCAGGACCTTGCCGGAAACCGCGTGCCTGACGCGAAAACGATGATCGATATGCGGATTGAACACCAAGGGCTCGATCGCCTCCAGCCGCCACTCCTGGATCACCGAGCACAGACGGACCTGATTGTCGCTGCCAAAACGCATCCCGAAGTCGCCCAGGCCAGAGCGAAACGACACCTGGAGACCCTGCGTATCCAGCACCAGCTCCTGGACCAGCGCCTTGACCTCGCCCGGCAGCACATGGGTCATCTCGATTTCCTGCTTGCCCAGCTCGCGCTCGAAGTTCTTCAGCTCATCTCCCAACCGGTAAGGCGTGCAAGGGTCCTGGTCGACCAGGTGCAGCAGCAACATTGCCTTGACCTGCGCCAGGTAAAAACGGGCGTAGGTGTACTGGGTCGCAAAGAAGAACGACACGAAGTCACGCCGGCCCTGGTCTTCCTGGAACGGGGAGAGAAAATCGTATCCGTAGACATTACTCAGCAACGCCTGAAGGATCTTGAGATTTTCCCGAACCTCACTGGCAACCCGGCTACCCAACAAGCCGAGACGGCCGAGCGCGACCATCCGGTCGGCCGCGCCCTGCAGGCCACCCGCCGCGTGTTCGCGAATCGCCCTGGCCAGGGTTTCGAGCAAGCCGTCGTATTCCCGATAAATGCTCTCGATCGTGGTCACGGCGGGCGCAATCGCATACTTCGAGAGGTCGAGGCGATACAGGTCGACCTGCCTGTCGACCCGAGTGATGTTCAAACGGGCAGTGTCCAGCAGGTCGAGGTCGCGTTGCAGGCGCTGGTCGACCTCGTCGAACGGCACACTGCGGTGATCTGCGAGCAGCACGCCCCAGACGCCTTTGACCGCCTGCGGCACAAACGCAAGACCGGTCTGCTCGGCAAGCTCCCGGGCGGAAATCGATAGGCCGTACTGAAGCGGTGAGTTGATCATCGACGCCTTTCTCCCTGTGCGGCTGGACAACCCAACCGGCTGCGAGAACCGATTGTAGGAGGAAGGACCGAACGAATAAATAGCAAATAGCCATCAACCAGCAATGCCGCATGGCCTCTCACGAGGCCATCATTCAGGTGGCGTCGGAGCGCTCAGCGCAGCTCCGGCCAGGTGGTGAGCACATCGAAACCGTCATCGGTGACCACCACCATGTGTTCCCACTGCGCCGACAGTGAATTGTCACGAGTGACCACCGTCCACTGGTCGGCCAGGGTCTGGGTCTGGCGCTTGCCGGCGTTGAGCATTGGCTCGATGGTAAAGATCATTCCCGGCTTGAGCTTCATGCCCAGGCCGCGCTGGCCGAAGTGGAGGATCTGCGGCTCGCCGTGATAGACCTGGCCAATCCCGTGGCCACAATACTCGCGCACCACGCTGAAACCGGCGCCCTCGCCCACGGACTGGATGGCGTGACCGATATCGCCCAGCGTGGCTCCCGGCCGTACGCTCTTGATGCCGGCCCACATGGCGTCGAAGGTGACGTCCACGAGTCGCCGCGCCTCGTCGCTGACCTCGCCGACGTAGTACATGCGGCTGGTGTCGCCGAACCAGCCGTCCTTGATCACGGCAGTGTCGATATTGACGATGTCGCCTTCCCTGAGCACCCGGTTCGACGGAATGCCGTGGCAGATCACCTCGTTGACCGAGATGCAGATGGTCTTGGGGAAACCGTGGTAACCGACGTTGGCCGGAATCGCTTTCTGCACCTTGACGATGTAGTCGTTGCAGATGCGGTCCAGCTCATCGGTGGTGATGCCGGGCTGCACATGGGGCTTGATCATCGCCAGTACATCGGCGGCCAGTTCGGCGGCGACACGGGCCTGGGCGATCTGCTCACGGGTATGAAGGATGACGTTTCTCAATGCTGCGCTCCCATGCCAGTCGACAGCGGCGTGCTGTCCAGCGCGCAAACCCGCTTGAGGTCGAGGCCGCCCTGCTGCTCGGCCTGGATCAGCAGGCGGCAGATTTCATTGTGGTTCAGGTCGGGGTGCAACTCGGCGAGCATGCCGATGCGCATCCAGTGTTCGGCCTGCGCATTGATGGAGCGGCTGAGCGCGTTGCTCGCGACGCGAAGGCTCTCATGCATTGATTCTGAGATTTTTACGATGCCCACGGAAAGTTCCTATATGAAACGCTGACGTTTCGTATATTAGCTGAAAACTTGCGCTAGGTAACATTTCCCGCTTGATCCGCTGTACGGCAGCGCGCTGGAAAAGCACAGTTTCACGCTTACGCTTTACAGGCAGGGCCGCCGGCCCCGCCGAACCCTGTGTCGTGTCAGTCAAGGAAGTCGCCGCGTGCCCTCCATCTACCAGCTCAAACCCCGCTTCCAGGCGCTGTTGCGCCCGGGTGTCAGCCGCCTGCATCAGCGCGGCGTCACCGCCAACCAGGTGACCGTCGTCGCCGCCCTCGTCTCCGTCCTGCTCGGCCTGCTGCTGGCCTGGGGCAGCCAGCACGCCTGGCTGTTCGCCCTGTTGCCACTGTGGATGCTGCTGCGCATGGCGCTCAATGCGGTGGACGGCATGCTCGCCCGCGAATTCGGCCAGCAGTCGCGGCTGGGCGCCTACCTCAACGAACTCTGCGACCTGATCGCCGATGCCGCGCTGTACCTGCCGTTCGCCCTGTTGCCCGGCGTCTCGCCGTTGCTGGTGGTACTGGTGGTGTTCGCCGCGCTCATCAGCGAATACGCCGGGGTCATGGGCCCGCTGGCCGGGGCCTCGCGGCGCTACGACGGACCCATGGGCAAAAGCGACCGGGCCTTCGTCTTCGGTACGCTGGGCCTGGCCGTGGCGTTCGCCATTCCGGCCGCCTGGGTCAACGGCGTGCTGCTGGTGGTCCTGCTGCTTTCCCTCTATACCCTCTACAACCGGGTGCGCCGAGGTCTCGACGAAACCCGCTGATTCTCTCGCCGGATAAGGATCTGTCCCATGCGCCAGGCGCAATCGCTGCACTTCACCACCCATGACGGCGTCGAGCTGTATTACCGCCACTGGCCGGCGCAACGCGAGCCGGGCCAGCCGAAACGCGCGCTGGTGATGTTCCACCGCGGCCACGAACACGGCGGGCGCATGGCCCATCTGGTGGATGAACTCAACCTGCCCGACCACGACTTCTTCGCCTGGGACGCCCGCGGCCACGGCCAGTCCCCCGGCACCCGCGGCGACAGCCCCGGCTTCGCCACCAGCGTGCGCGACGTACAGACCTTCATCGAGCACATCGCCCGCCAACACGACATCGCCGAGGAAGACATGGCGGTGCTCGCGCAGAGCGTCGGCGCGGTACTGATCGCCACCTGGGCCCACGACTACGCGCCGAAGGTACGCTGCCTGGTGCTCGCCTCGCCGGCCTTCAGCATCAAGCTCTACGTGCCCTTCGCCCGCCCCGGCCTGAAACTGCTGCGGGCCTGGCGCGGCAACTTCTTCGTCAACAGCTACGTCAAGCCGGCGCTGCTCAGCCATGACCCCGAGCGGGTGAGGTCCTACACCAGCGACCCGCTGATCACTCGGCCGATTTCGGTGAACATGCTGCTCGGGCTGTACGAAGCCGCCGACCGGGTGGTGGCCGACGCCCAGGCGATCCAGATCCCGACGCAGGTGCTGATTTCCGGCGCCGACGTCGTGGTGCGACGCAAGCCGCAGGAACAGTTCTTCGACCGCCTCGGCACCTTGCACAAGGAAAAGCACATCCTCCCCGGTTTCTTCCACGACACCCTCGGCGAGCGTGATCGTGCCCATGCCCTGGCGCGGATCCGTCGTTTCGTCAGCCAGTGCTTCCAGCAGCCGGTCGAGCGCCCCTCACTGCTCGATGCCGACCGCCAGGGCGCCAGTTGCGCCGAAGCGGAAAGCCTCGCCGCGCCGCTGCCGAAATACTCACCGCGCAACCTTTACTGGCAAGCCACCCGCGCCTCGCTGCGCCTGGGCAAAAAGTTGTCCGAAGGGGTCAAGCTCGGTTTCGACACCGGCTTCGACTCCGGCAGCACCCTGGACTACGTCTACCGCAACCAGCCCACCGGCAAGGGCACGCTCGGCCAGCTGGTGGACCGCAACTACCTCGATGCCATCGGCTGGCGCGGCATCCGCCAGCGCAAGCTGCACGCCGAGGAGCTGCTGCGCAACGCCATCGAACGCCTGCGCCTGCAGGGCCGTCCGGTGCATATCGTCGATATCGCCGCCGGCCATGGCCGCTACATCCTCGAAGCGCTGCAAGGACTGGAGCAGCGCCCCGACTCGATCCTGCTGCGCGACTACAGCGAACTCAACGTCACCCAGGGCAATGCCCTGATCAGCGAGAAAGGTCTGGGCGACATCGCCCGCTTCGTCCAGGGCGATGCCTTCGACCGCGCCTCCCTCGCCGCGCTTGATCCCAAACCCACGCTGGCGGTGGTCTCCGGGCTGTATGAACTGTTCCCCGACAACGACCTGGTGCGCACGTCGCTGGCGGGCCTTGCCGATGCGATCGAAGACGGCGGCTATCTGGTCTACACCGGCCAGCCGTGGCATCCGCAACTGGAGATGATCGCCCGCGCGCTGACCAGCCATCGCGGCGGCGAAGCCTGGGTCATGCGCCGGCGCAGTCAGGCGGAAATGGACCAACTGGTGCAGGCCGCGGGCTTCCGCAAGCTGGAACAGCGCATCGATGAATGGGGCATCTTCAGCGTCAGCCTCGCCCAGCGGGTGCGCGAATGAGCGTACCCCGCGAGCCCGGCCTGATCCGCCGCGGCGTGCTATGGCTGTTGTTGCTCGGCCCGCTGTTTTTCATCAGCTACGGCCTGAGCAACAGTTTCACCGCCCAGCGCGACGACGTCGGCAGCCTGGTCTTCGCCTGGGAGCGGCAGGTGCCACTCTGGCCGTGGACGATCATTCCCTACTGGTCCATCGACCTGCTCTACGGCCTGTCCTTCCTGGTGCCGCGCACCCGTGGCGAAATGGATCGCCACGCCCTGCGCCTGCTCAGCGCCCAACTCATCTGCATCGTCTGCTTCCTGCTCTGGCCGCTGCGTTTCACCTTCGAACGCCCGGAACTGGAGGGCGTGTTCGGCTGGCTGTTCGATGTGCTGATGGGTTTCGACAAGCCCTACAACCAGGCGCCATCGCTGCACATCGCGCTGCTGGTGGTGATCTGGGCGATGTTCGCCCGGCACACCCGCGGCGTGCTGTTGCGCGGGTTGCTGCATGTGTGGATGGTGCTGATCGGCCTGTCGGTGCTGACCACCTGGCAACACCATTTCATCGACCTGCCCACGGGCGCGCTCGCCGGCTTCCTCTGTCTCTGGCTGTGGCCGCGCGAAGGTCCATCACCGCTGCACCTGACCCGTCTGCCCGACACGCCGGAGCGCTACCGTCTGGCCTGGCGCTATGCGCTCGGCGCCGCGCTGTTGGCGGGCGCGGCATTCGTCCTCAAGGGCGGCTGGCTGTGGCTGCTGTGGCCTGGGCTCGCGGCGCTGATGGTGGCGCTGAACTACCTGCTGTTCGGCGCCGGCGGCTTTCAAAAACGCGCCGATGGCTCCCAGCCGTGCGCCGTGCGCTGGTTGCTGGCGCCGTACCTTGCGGTGGCCTGGATCAATTCGCGGCTGTGGACCCGTCGCCACCCGCAAGCCGATGAAGTCTGCGACGGGGTGTTCCTCGGGCGCATTCCGGCGCGGGGCGAAGCCACGGCATTCGCCAGTGTGGTCGACCTGTGCGCCGAGTTGCCAATGAAGGTCACCCCCGGCCAACACTACCGCAGCCTGCCGAGCCTGGACCTGGTGGTGCCGGAACAGGCGCTGTGCCGTGAAGCGGCGGACGCCATCGAAGCGCTGCGCGTCCACGGCCCGCTGCTGGTCTGCTGCGCCCTGGGCTACTCGCGCAGCGCCTGCGCCGTGGCGGCGTGGCTGCTGCTCAGCGGGCGCTGCGCCGATGTCGCCGCCGCCGAAGCGATGATTCGCCGCGCCCGTCCCGGCGTGGTTTTGCACCCAGCGCACCGGCGCCTGCTGGAGCGCCTGCAACCCGGAGCCTGTCCATGAGCGAAGATGCCCAGCTTGCCCTGGCCGCCCGCCTGCTCGCGCGCGGCCCACAGATCGAACGCCTGTCCGACGGCATCAGCCTGCTGGCCCTGGCCTACGGGCTGGCGCCGCTACTGATCGCCGCCAACCACCCGCGACTGGCAAGCCTGCTCTGTGCCGTGCTGGTGCTGCTCGGTATCGCGCAGAAGTATTTCGCCCTACGGGTCGCCCTCGATGCCGACCTGATCGGCAACCTTGCCAGCGACGCCGGGCGCCTGAGCAGCCGCACCCGGGCGCTGGATCAGGCCCTTCACGAACTCGGCCTGAAACCCGCCGCCGGCCGCGAGCGCGACTGGACGTCGCGCTGCCGCGGCGCCTTGCGCCTGCTGCGCGGCCAGGTCCTGTGCCTGGGGCTGCAGGTTTTCCTCGCCGTGCTCACGCTGCTTTCCCTGCCCTGGCTTCCGGCCACATAAGGACGTTTTCATGCTTGCTGCCTTCACCGCCTTCCTCATCACCTCCTTCGCCCGCCTGGTCACCGGCGCCCGCGCCCTATGGCTGGGCTGCAGCCCGCTGCCGGTGCAGCGACTGTATTTCGCCAACCACAGCAGCCACGGCGACTTCGTGCTGATCTGGGCCTCGCTGCCCGAGCCGCTGCGCCAGCGCACCCGCCCGGTGGCCGGCGCCGACTACTGGCTCAAGCCCGGCGTGCGCAGCTTCCTGATCAGCAAGGTGTTCAACGGTGTGCTGCTGGACCGCCAGCGCAGCGAGCCCGACGCCGATCCGCTGCAACCGGTCAAGGACGCCTTGGCCCAGGGCGACTCGCTGATTTTCTTCCCCGAAGGCACCCGCAACCTCGGCGACGAACCGCTGCTGCCGTTCAAGAGCGGCCTGTTTCATCTGGCTGCCGCGCAACCGCAAGTCGAACTGGTGCCGGTGTGGATCGCCAACCTCAATCGCGTCATGCCCAAGGGCCGCACCCTGCCGCTGCCACTGTTGTGCACCCTGAGCTTCGGCGAGCCGCTGCAGCTTGCTCCGGACGAAAGCAAACAGGCTTTTCTCGAACGCGCCAGCCACGCCCTGCTGGCCCTCGCGCCGAAGGAGGTCTGAAATGGAACACAATACCTGGCCCCTGTTCGCCGGCATCGGCGCCCTGCTGCTGCTCGCCAGCCTGATCGGCCGTCTGCTGAAATGGCGCGCCGGCCCCGGCCCGCACGCGGTGATCGACAACCTCAACGCCCGCATCGACGCCTGGTGGGTGATGGTGCTGGTCATCGGCCTGGCGTTCATCTTCGGCAAGACCGGAGTGATCGTGCTGTTCTACCTGGTGTCTTTCTACGCCCTGCGCGAGTTCATCACCCTGACCCCGACCCGACGTGGCGACTACCCGGCACTGGTGCTGGCGTTCTACGTCGCCCTGCCCGGCCAGTACCTGCTGATCGGCTTCGACTGGTACGGGCTGTTCAGCATTTTCATCCCGGTCTACCTGTTCCTCCTGCTGCCAATCCTGGCCAGCCTCGGCGGCGACACCACGCGCTTCCTCGAACGCGCCTCGAAGGTCCAGTGGGGGTTGATGATCGCGGTGTACTGCGTGTCCTCGGTGCCGGCGTTGATGACCCTCGACATCCCCGGCTACGAAGGCCGCAACCTGCTGCTGATCGCCTGGCTGATCCTGGTGGTGCAGATCAGCGACGTGCTGCAGTACGTCTGCGGCAAGCTGTTCGGCAAGCGCAAAGTAGCGCCGCGACTGTCACCGTCGAAAACCCTCGAAGGCCTGCTGGGCGGCGTGTTCCTAGCGACGCTGATCGGCGCGGCGCTGTACTGGATCACCCCGTTCAACATGTGGCAGGCGGCGCTGATGGCGCTGGTGGTCAACGTCATGGGCTTCTTCGGCGGGCTGGTGATGTCGGCGATCAAGCGCGACCGCGGGGTCAAGGACTGGGGGCACATGATCGAGGGCCACGGCGGCATGCTCGACCGCATGGATTCGGTGTGCTTCGCCGCGCCGATCTTCTTTCACTTCGTCCGTTACTGGTGGGCCTGAGCGCGCCAGGCTGGCAAGCTCGATCAACTATCTGGCAGAGCCAGGCAAGCGGCGCCCTCGACAAGCGTGTTCAATGGGCAGCCAGCATTTCCCGCGCGGGAGGTGCCAGGCCTGATCGACAAGAGCCACGATGTCAGTGGCCGGTATCGCCTGCGTGCCAACATCCCAGATAATCGATGCGCCCTCGTCTGGAGGGCATCTGCCACCAGGAGTACCGTCATGGGCAAACTTGCTCTGGCTGCCAAGATCACTCACGTTCCATCCATGTACCTGTCCGAACTGCCCGGCCCGCGCCAGGGCTATCGCCAGGCCGCCATCGACGGCCACAAAGAGATTTCCCGCCGCTGCCGCGAACTTGGTGTCGACACCCTGGTGGTCTTCGACACGCACTGGCTGGTCAACGCCAACTACCACATCAACTGCGCGCCGCACTTCAAGGGCACCTACACCAGCAACGAGCTGCCGCACTTCATCGCCAACATGGACTACGAAGTGCCGGGCAACGACGTGCTCGGCCGTCTGCTGGCCGAGGAATGCAACCGCCAGGGCGTCGAGACCATGGCCCACGACGCCACCAGCCTCGGCCCGGAATACGGCACCCTGGTGCCGATGCGCTACATGAACGCCGACCAGCACTTCAAGGTGGTGTCGGTCTCGGCGCTGTGCACCTCCCACTACCTGAATGACAGCGCGCGCCTGGGCTGGGCGATGCGCAAGGCCGTGGAAGAGCACTACGACGGCACCGTGGCGTTCCTCGCTAGCGGCTCGCTGTCGCACCGTTTCGCCCAGAACGGCCAGGCGCCGGAATTCGCCGACAAGGTCTGGAGCCCGTTCCTGGAAACCCTCGACCACCGGGTCGTGCAGATGTGGGAAAACGCCGAGTGGGACGCCTTCTGCACCATGCTCCCGGAGTACGCGGTGAAAGGTCACGGCGAAGGCTTCATGCACGACACCGCGATGCTGCTGGGTGCGCTGGGCTGGTCGAAGTACGACGGCAAGGCTGACGTGGTCACCCCGTATTTCGGCTCGTCCGCCACCGGCCAGATCAACGCGATCTTCCCGGTCACCCCGCAGGACGGCTCCTCCGTTCCGGCGCCCCAGGCCTCCTCCAGCCAACTGGCCGCCGTCGGCCGCCTGTAACACCGCCAACGCGACGGTCCGCTATGCCGGACTGTCGCGAAGGGCTTTCTCCGAGCTCAACGTCACGCCCTCCTCCCCCGCGATTCCCCGCTAAAACCTGGCAGCCTCGATCAAAACCGACAGCAGGCTCGGTCAAGAACCTATCGTTCGTTAGGCATTTAATGCAAAGTGTAACAGGCGCTCCAGACGCCCCTTGCTGCCTCAGCCAACTCCAACTATTCAGGCCGCCCCCATGATCAACATCGAAACGCCCACCTATTACACCGCGACCAAGAAGTACAACCTCAGCTTCCCGATCCTGGAAAACGATATCGAGGCCGATGTCGTGGTGATCGGCGGTGGTTTCTCCGGTATCAACACCGCCCTGGAGCTGGCCGAGAAAGGCATCACCAACACCGTGGTGCTGGAAGGACGCTACCTGGGCTTCGGCGGCACCGGGCGCAATGGCGGGCAGATCATGGCGGGCATCGGCCACGACCTGGAGAAAATCAGGAGCAGCGTCGGCGACAAGGGCCTGCAGGAAATCTTCGAGATCAGCGAACTGGGCGCCGGCATCATCAAGGACCGGATCGCCAAGTACGACATCGATGCGGACTTCTGCCACGGCTACGGCTACATGGGCTTCAACGCACGCCAGGAAAAGACCCTGCGTACCTGGGAAAAGGAATTCAAGAAGGTCAACAGCAAGGACGAAATCCGCTTTCTCGGCGGCTCCGAGGTCAAGCAGATCATCGGCTCCGACGCCTACGGCAGCGCCCTGCTGCACATGGGCGGCGGCCATGTGCACTCGCTGAACCTGCTGCTCGGTGAAGCCAAGGCCCTGGTTGGCCACGGCGTGCGCATCTTCGAACACAGCGCCGCGCTGGAAGTCACCTACGGCGAGAAAATCACCGTGCGCACCGGCCGTGGTTCGGTCAAGGCCAGCAAACTGCTGTGGGCCTGCGACAGCTTCCTCAACAAGCTGGAACCGGAGCTGCACAGCCGGACCATCAACACCTACGCCTTCCAGTTGATGACCGAGCCGCTGTCGGACGAAATGATCCAGCGCATCAGCCCGATCCGTGGCGCCTACAGCGATATCCGACCGGTGATCGATTACTACCGGGTCACCAACGAAAACCGCCTGCTGTTCGGCGCGGCCACGCCCTTCATCGAGCACATCCCCAACGACCTCAAGGCCTGGAACCGCGCCTTGATGCTGAAGATCTTCCCGTACCTGAAGGACGTGAAGATCGACCTCGCCTGGGGCGGCCCGATGGCCACCAGCGCCAACCTGTTCCCGCAGATCGGCACACTCAGCGGGCGGCCGAACGCGTTCTATGTGCAGGGCTATTCCGGGTTTGGCGTAACCCCGAGCCACATCATCTGCAAGATCCTCGCGGAGGGCATGGCGGAAGGCTCGAGCCGCTATGACCTGATCAGTTCGGTGAAGCATGCGCGGATCATCGGCAAGGACAATTTCCGGCCGCTGATTCTCAGTGCGGGGAAGACGGTGCACCAGGTGTCAGGGTTCTTCAACGGGCGGCGTTGAAGGCTTCGCTGCAATCAACCGCGCACCACATCATGAATATGACTAAAGATGCGCTGAAACCAATTCAATTCCATTCATCCAGGGGCTAAGGATAGAATTATTCTCAATTGGAAAGAACATAGATACCGCTGAGTGAAAGCCTGAATACATTCAGGCTTTCACTCAGAAATAAGGACATCCGCCCCCGATGAACAACGAGTTTACGTTTACCGTCAACAGCATTTGTTTCGACGAAAATTATCGCCCCGCCGAAAACACCCGCACCACCACCAACTTTGCCAACCTCGCCAAAGGTCAGAATCGCCAGGAAAACTTGCGCAATGCGCTGACCATGATCGACAACCGCTTCAATGCGCTGGCGCACTGGGATAACCCTAAAGGCGATCGCTACACCGTCGAACTCGAAATCATTTCCGTAGAGATGAATGTTGGCGTTGAAAGCAGCGGCAGTTCCCTGCCTTTGATCGAAATCCTGAAGACAACCATCGTTGACCTGAAAACCAACGAGCGCATTGAAGGCATTGTCGGAAATAACTTCTCCTCTTACGTGCGGGACTATGACTTCAGCGTGCTGTTGCTGGAGCATAACAAAGACCAGCAGGGTTTCAGCACCCCCGACAATTTTGGCGATCTTCATGGAAAGCTGTTCAAGCACTTCGTCAATTCGAGTGCCTTCAAGGAGCATTTCACCAAACCACCGGTCATCTGCCTGAGCGTTTCGAGCAGCAAAATCTACCACCGAACTGAAAACCAGCATCCGGTATTGGGTATCGAATACCTGCAGGATGAGTACTCATTGACCGATGAGTACTTCAATAAAATGGGTTTGAAAGTTCGCTACTTCATGCCGCCGAACAGCGTTGCGCCGTTGGCCTTCTACTTTGCCGGCGACTTGCTGGGTGATTATTCCAATCTGGAGCTGATCAGTACCATCAGCACCATGGATACCTTCCAGAAGATTTACCGACCCGAAATCTACAATGCGAATTCTGCTGCCGGCAAATCCTATCAGCCCAGCCTGCAGCACCAGGATTACTCATTGACCCGAATTGTTTACGATCGGGAAGAACGTAGCCGCCTGGCTATCGAGCAAGGAAAGTTTGCCGAGGAGCACTTCATCAAACCGCACCACGCTGCCCTTGAGCAATTTTCCGCTAATTACGCTCTTTGACCTTTCGACTACACAAGGCTATCCACCGTGAAAAAACTACTTCCCACCTCAACTGCTGGCAGCTTGCCAAAACCTTCCTGGCTGGCCCAACCGGAGACGCTTTGGTCACCGTGGAAACTGCAAGGTGAAGAACTGATCGAGGGCAAACAAGATGCCCTGCGCCTGTCGTTGCAAGAACAACAACAGGCCGGCATTGATATCGTCAGTGACGGCGAGCAAACGCGCCAACACTTCGTCACCACCTTTATCGAGCACCTCGAAGGCGTCGATTTCGAGAAGCGCGAGACCGTCAGGATCCGTGACCGCTATGACGCGAGCGTACCGACGGTCGTTGGCGCGGTAGCCCGGAAAAAACCGGTGTTTGTCGAAGACGCCAAGTTCCTCCGTCAGCAAACCGGGCAACCCATCAAGTGGGCGCTGCCAGGTCCGATGACCATGATCGACACGCTTTACGACAACCACTACAAAAGCCGCGAAAAACTGGCCTGGGAATTCGCCAAGATCCTCAACCAGGAAGCCAGGGAACTGGAAGCGGCCGGCGTCGATATCATCCAGTTTGACGAGCCCGCCTTTAATGTCTTCTTTGATGAGGTGAATGACTGGGGCGTCGCTACCCTGGAAAGAGCAATTGAAGGCCTCAAGTGCGAGACCGCCGTGCATATTTGCTATGGCTACGGCATCAAGGCCAATACCGACTGGAAAAAGACCCTGGGTTCTGAATGGCGGCAATATGAAGAAGCCTTCCCCAAGCTGCAGAAATCCAGCATCGATATCGTCTCGCTGGAATGTCACAACTCCCATGTGCCCATGGACCTGATTGAACTCATTCGGGGCAAGAAGGTGATGGTCGGGGCTATCGACGTGGCCAACCACGCTATCGAAACCCCGGAGGAAGTGGCCAATACCCTGCGCAAGGCCCTTCAGTTCGTTGATGCCGACAAGCTCTATCCGTGCACCAACTGCGGCATGGCGCCCCTGCCCCGCCCAGTTGCACGAGGCAAGCTGAATGCGTTGAGCGCAGGCGCGGAAATCGTCCGAAGAGAACTCGCCAGCCAGCGCTGAGTTGAACGGACTGCACTCACTATTCAGGATCTGCCATGTCGCTTTCCAGTACGGCTATCGAGCCCTTGCGCTTTCGCGAAGCGCTCGGGCACTACGCATCCGGTATCACGGTGATTACCTCCCACGTTGAGGGCGAACCGGTTGGTTTTACGTGCCAGTCGTTCTACAGCGTGTCGATGAATCCGCCGCTGGTTTCATTCAGCGTGAAGTCCAGCGCGTACAGCTATCCGAAAATCCGCCAGGCAGGCCGATTCGTGGTGAATATCCTGTCGGGTGAACAGGTCAGGATTTCCAACCAGTTCGCCCGGCAAGGCACGGACAAATGGCATGGCGTCGAATGGCAGGAATCGCCGCTAGGTAATCCGATCATTGCCGGCAGCCTGCACTGGCTTGATTGCGAGATTCACGCGGAACATGTCGCCGGTGATCACCTGATCGTGATTGGAGAAGTGAAGGCGTTGAGCCTGCAAGAAACTGCGGCGACGCAGCCATTGCTGTATTTCAAAGGGCAATATTGCAACCTCGCCGCAGCTGGCGCGGAGTACGCGTAGCGCTACGCGCAGGCAAGCGGCGCTCCGCTCGCCTGTGCGCCCTCAGCTCAACATCGCCTGAATCTGCTGCGTCGCCTGCCGCGTGCTGTCGGCCAGCTTTTTCACTTCCTCGGCCACCACCGAGAAGCCCCGCCCTACTTCCCCCGCCCGCGCCGCCTCGATCGCAGCATTCAGTGCCAGCAGGTTGGTCTGTTCAGCAATGCTCTTGATCACCCCCACCACCGTGGCGATCTGCGCGTAGGTGGTCTGGTTCTGCGACAGCATCTGCTCATGACTGGCCTGGGCGCTGCGTTCATCGCTGATGTCACGCACTGCGCCGATCACCCGCAACAACACGCCACGCTCGTCACGCACCGCGCAGCCGCGCTCGCGACACCAGATGTAGCCACGCGACTTGTGGCGCATGCGGTACTCGAAGACGTACTCGCCACTGGCGCCAGGCTTGAGGATCTCGCGGTCGAACACCGCCATGATCAGCGGCAGGTCGTCCGGGTGGGTGATGCTGACCTGGGCGTTCCAGCCGTCGGGCAACTCGCTGGGGCTGTAGCCCATCAGCGCCCGGAACTGGTTGGAAATGCGCATGTTGCTGTCGGGGTGCTGCACGTCGCCCTGGACCACGCTGATGTCCCAGGTGCCTTCGGTGAGCGTGGATTGCAGTTGCGCCCAGATCGCCGCCTGCTGCTGGTGCGCCTGCAGTTGCTGCGCCTGTTCGCGCAGTGCGTCTTCCAGGCGCTGGCAGCGCTGCTCCAATTGCCGCGCTTCATCCCGCGCGGCCTCGTCCTGGCGGTGGGCGTGTTCGAGCTGGTCAGTCAGTTCGCTGCAACGGGCGCGGGCTTCGTCCAGCAGGCGCTGGTCCTGCTGGCGTTCGCCGGCCAGTTCGCGCAGGGCCAGGAGCAGCGCCGGGTGACGCTCCAGTTGCGCGCTGCGCGGCCCGTCCCAGCGCTGACCCTGGCTGATCTGCGTCAGTCCTTGTTCCAGCTCCCGCACCCAATGATCGTTCCTGAAAAACATCAGCGCACACCGTTCGGCAGTGAAACCCCGAGTTGACCGGATTGCCGCGCCGGCGTCTTGCACGCAAGTGCCGGGTACTTGACCGTCCCTGCCAACACAGGGCCTGCGGCTGGCAGGCAAACACATGCCATCGACAGCCTCAGGCAAGACGCCCCCCGCGCAACCGGGTAGAGTCGGGCGCGGCGTTCGCTGGCGGCGGGCTCCCTTGTCCTTTTCCATGCACTGGCGTCCTCGATCGTGAAAGCTGCGCAACCTTCCGGGCCAAACCGCTGGCCCAATGTCCTGCGGGCGTTGCATCACCGCAATTTCCGTCTGTATTTCATCGGCCACGCCATCTCCACCCTCGGCACCTGGGTGCAAACGGTGGCGCTGTCGTGGCTGGTCTATCGGCTGACCGACTCGGCCGCGCTGCTCGGTATCACCACTTGCGCGACCTTGCTGCCGCAATTGTTGGTCGGGCCGATCGCCGGGGCCTGGATCGATCGCCACGACAAGCGCCGCCTGCTGATGTTTATCGAAAGCCTGCTCGCGGTGCAGGCGCTGGGGCTGGCGCTGCTGACCTGGCTGGAACTGATCACGCCGACGCTCATCGTGATCCTCGCCACCACCCTCGGCATCCTCAACGCCGTGGACACCCCATTGCGCCAGTCGCTCCTCAGCCGCCTGGTCGACGACCGCGACGATCTGCCCAACGCCCTGGCCCTCAACGCGATGCTGTTCACCTGCTCGCGCTTCGTCGGCCCGCCCCTGGCCGGCCTGTTGCTGGCGCTCACTGGCGAGGCGCTGTGCTTCGCGCTGAACGCGCTGTCCTACGCCGGCCTGATCCTCGGCCTGTTGGCGATCCGCCTGGCGCCCGGCGAGAAAGCCAGCGGCAGCATGCGCAACATGTTTCGCGAAGGCCTCGACTACACCCTGCGCTCGCCCTCGCTGCGCGCGCTGATCATCGGCGTGCTGATGGTCAACCTCACCGCCTCCACCTATGCCGTGCTGCTGCCGGTGTTCGCCCGCGACATCTTCGCCGGCGACGCCCGCACCCTCGGCTGGCTGTGGGGCGCCGCCGGGCTCGGTTCGCTGCTCTCCACCGTGCTGCTGGCGGGGCGGCAGAGCGCGGCGAAACTGCGCGGGCTGATCCTGTTTTCGGCCATCGCCAGCGCCCTCGGCCTGCTGCTGTTCGCCAGCAGCCGCACCCTGCCGTTGTCGCTGCTGGCGATGATGATCCTGGGGTTCGGCGTGACCATTAATAACGTCGGTACCAATATCCTTTTGCAAAGCCAGGCGCCGGAAGCGCTGCGCGGCCGGGTGATATCGATCTACACCTCGACCCGCTTCGGCTTCGATGCCATCGGCGGCCTGCTCGCCGGGCTGCTCGCCGCCCATATCGGCGGCCCCTGGGCCATGTACATCGCCGCCGCGCTACTGTCGGTCTACTGTCTCTGGCAACTGCTTCTGCTGCGTCGGAAACGCCCTGAACATTCCATCGAGGAAACCGCCCAATGAATCCTTTGCTGCGTCAGCAACAGACCATCACCCTGCGCCTGGCCATGCAGGCCCTGGATGCCGCGGTCAGCTTCGCCGAACAGGCCGGCGTGCGCGTCAGCGTGGCGATCCTCGACGCCAGCGGCCAGCCGATCAACAGCGCGCACATGGACGGCGCGCCACGCCCCTGCCAGGCCATCGCCCTGAACAAGGCCCTGACCGCTGCGGGCTTCGGCGTCTCCACCCAGGTTTGGGAAGAACGTTTGCAGAAATGCTCGACAGCGGTCCGCGAGGGCCTGCCGTTGCAGCCGAACCTGGCCTTGTTCGGCGGTGGTGAACCCTTCTTGCTGGACGGTCAGGTGATCGGCGCCATAGGCGTGTCCGGCGCCTCGGAAGCCCTGGACGCCGGCTGCGCCAAGGCCGCCGTGGACAAGGTGCGCGAACTGCTGGACAACGCCCGCTGAGAGGGATGCCACGATGAACGCTGCCCACGAACTCGGTAACTACTGCCTGCACGCCTTCAGCCAGCAGGTGCCCGCCAGCCTTGCCGCCTTCTACCGGGTCGACGAGCAGTTGCAGGCCTGCGATTTCCAGTTGCTGGGCATGCAGCCACCCATGCACCACCACTACCTCGAGCACTACCGCCATCTCGACCCGCTCAACCCGGACAACTGCCAGGCCATCGGCCTGCCGGTGGTGTCGCTGCGCCAGGGCTTGGCGCGCCACGATGCTGCCCGCGGCCGCGAGTACCTGGGGTTCCTGCGTCAGCACCGGGTGGTGGATGTGGTGGAAATCGTCGCCTGTGTCGACGAGCGTCCGGTGGCCGGCCTTTCGCTGCTGCGCGAAGGTGCGCTCGGCCCGTTCGAACCGAGCGAACTGGAGCGCCTGTTGCCGCTGCACGGGCTGATGCAAATGGCCGCCCGGCAGTTGCCGAAAACCACCCCGGACCGCCTCGCCGGACTGACCCCGCGTGAACGGGAAATCGCCCTGCTGTTACAGAACGGCGCCTGCAACAAGACCCTGGCCCGGCAGCTGGAGTTGGGTTTGCCGACGGTGAAGACGCACCTGATCAACCTGTTTCGCAAGGTCGGGGTCAAGAACCGGACGGAGTTGATCGGGGCGTTGTTTCTGTAGTGGGCGGAGGGGTGCCGGCAGACCTGCCTTGCATCATCCGCACCAGCGGCACGTACTCGGCACGACTGACCGGGGCGATGCCGCTGGCATCCTGCGAGGCCAGAAATTCCGCCAGGCCGTCCTGGTTCTCCAGCATCGCCGCACGGATGCGCGCCTTGTATTCACCGCACAGGCTGCCACTGAAGACGTAAGGGTCGTAATAGATACGCTCCGAACGCCAGAGCACGTTGAAGGTGTCGCGCTCGATTCGCCCGCTGTTGAGGTACGCATCAGCGCGGACGCTGGCGACGAACGCGGCATCCACCCGGCCCTCCAGCAGCGCGTCCAGCGACTTGTCATGGGAGCCGGTAAACACCACCGAGCCGAAGAACTGCGCCAGCGGCTCGCCGACCTGGGCGGAGAACTCGACGTTGGGCACCACGCTGCCGGAGGTACTCGCCGGATCGCTCAAGGCGCCGCGCTTGCCGCGCAACGACGCTACGTCATCCGCCGTGCCGCGACGCGCCAGCAGCAGGGCCTGATAGTGATGCCCGGCCGGGGTGAAATAGCCGTTGTTGATGGTCAGGCTGGCGAACGGTTCGATGCGCGGGTCACGCTGCTGCGCCAGCACATAAGCGGCTGGCCCCAGCCAGGCGATGTCGACGCCGCCCGAAACCACGGCATCGACCACGCTCTCATAGGACGACGCTGGCACAATCGCCGCCGGGACGCCCACGGCGGCACTCAGCCGCTCCAGCAGCGGCTGATAATCCTTGATCAGCACCTCCATGCTCTTCTTCGGAATCACCGCGATACGCAGACTCGGCTGCAAGCACTGGGCCTGCGCGCTGGTCGTCAGCAATGCGCTCAACAGCAGGCAGGACAAGGTGTTCAGTGCTCGCATGCAGTCTCCGTCGCATCAATGAAAGGTGGGTATTGGTCGAGCTGCGCCGCCGTCAGCGGCCGGCTGAAATGATACCCCTGGGCAAAATCACAACCTGCCAGACGCAGGTAGACCACCTGCTCGCGGGTTTCCACGCCCTCGGCGACCACCTCCAGCCCCAGGCGCTTGGCCAGGATGATGGTGGATAGCACGATGGGGCTGTCGTCGTGGCTGTTGGAGAGCTGGGCGATCAGGGCGCGGTCGATCTTCAGGCGGTTGATCGGCAGCGCTTGAAGGTGGGAAAAGCCCGAATAACCCTGGCCGAAATCATCGAGGCTGATGCTCAGCCCGGCATCGCGCAGCACCTGCAGGTGCTTGATCGCCTGGCCTTCGTCATCCAGCACGGTGGTTTCGGTGATTTCCAGCTCCAGCCGCGCCGGTTCGACGCCATGCCGGCGCAGCACCTCCAGCAACTGCGCGCTGAAATCCGGTTGGCGCAGTTGCAGCGGCGAGACGTTCACCGCCAGGCCCGCGTGGATGCCCCGCGCCTGCCAGCGCACCAGTTCTTCACAGGCCAGCCGCACCACCTCCCAGCCCAGCGCGACAATGAACCCGCTGCGCTCGGCCAGGGAAATGAAGCGGTCCGGGTAGAGCAGGCCGAACTCGGGATGCTGCCAGCGCACCAATGCTTCGTAGCCCACCACCCGCAAGGAGTCAAAACGCACCTGCGGCTGGAAATGCAGGACGAACTGCCGCTCCTTCAAGGCCGGGCCGAACGCCTGCTCAAGGGCGAACTCGGCGACGTTGACCACGTTCAGCGACGGGTCGAAGAAGCGGTACTGCCCGCGCCCCGCCTGCTTGGCGGAATACATGGCGGCATCGGCATGGCGGATCAGTTCGTCCACCGCCTGGCCGTCCCGCGGGCAGATGCTGACGCCGATGCTCGGGCTGCTGTTCAGTTCATGGGCATCCAGCGAGTAAGTCGCCGACAGCTTGTTCAACAGCATGCGCACCCAGGCGTCTATCTGCTCTTCACTGCGCGAGCCCGCCAGCAGCACGACAAACTCGTCGCCGCCAAAGCGCGCCGCCTCGTCACCCGGCTCCAGCGCCCGGCTGATCCGCCCCGCCACCGCCTGCAACAACAGGTCGCCGACCTTGTGCCCGAGCGAGTCGTTGATCGACTTGAAGCGGTCCATATCGATGAACAGAATCGCCAGCAAGCGCCGCTTGCTGCGCTGCTCGGCCAGGGCCCGCGCCGCCGTCTCCATGAACTGCCGTCGATTATGCAAACCGCTGAGGTGATCGGTCGCGGCCGCATGGCTGCTGCGCCGGTGCTCTTCCTCCAGGCGCTGGATCAACTGCTGGTTGATCTTCTGCGCCTGCTCCAGGGCGCTGAAGGCTTCCTGGCGCTTGCCCAATACCCGCCAGCTCCACAGCACCCCGGCGAGAATCAGCAGGGTCATGCTCAGGTTCAGCCACAACTGGTGGGCGTAGACCTGGCGCGACGGCGCGAGAATCTCTTCCTCCTGCTGGCTCACCACGACACTGAAACCGCGTTGCGCCACATGGCGAAACAGACTCTGGTAATAGCCATCGACGCTGAACTGGCTGATCCGGCCCGACGCCTCGACGTCATGCGGCAGGTCGGGTTTCAGCGGCTCGCCCGCCACCACCACGCCACTGTTGCCGATGCGCAGCCGCTCCTGGCCGACGCGGTCGAGCAGGCGCATCAGGCCGCTGCTGCCCAGGTCGATGTTCTGGAACAGCACCGCCAGGTAACCGATGTCCAACTGCACCAGCAGGATGTTGCCAGTGCCGCCGCCGGCCGTGTCCGCCAGCGGCAGCAGAAACGGCAGGCGCCAATTCAGCTCGGCGGCCTGTCGGTCGAGGGCATCGAGGGGCGGCAGGAACGGCCTGACGCTGTAGCGATCGCCGTGCTCTTGCAGTTGCGCCAGCCATTGCGCGGGCAATTGCCGCGGCTCATCGGCATGGCTGGCATAAAGCACGCGACCGTCAGCGCTATACAGGCTCATGCGCTTGAGCACCGGATCCTCGGCGAGCATTCGCGCCAGGCTCCAGCGCCCTTGCGCCGGGTCGCCCATGTCGGTCTGCAATGCGCGGCCGATAGTCTGGGCGCGGTCGACCAACTGGCTGAGGTTCTCGGCCGCCATCGTCGCCAGATTGAGGTGCTCCGAAGCTTTGGCAGCCAGCGCCTCTTGCGCGGACGCCGCCTTCTGCTGGAAATACAGCACCCAGAGAAACAACAGGATGGCCACGGAGGACGACAGCAGGAGGAACTGGAGAAAACCCAGAGAGGACACGGACCGGCGGATCACCACATTTCATTCCTGCCGTTGAGTGATGGCACATTACTACCAGCGCGTGACAATCCCGTGACTGGCACACCACGCCACCTCAACCATCCGGTTGATACCGCATCACCCGCCCGCGCGGCACCATCACGGCTCCAACAACAACCACGAGCCACCTCCCATGACCACCCATTCCGACTGGATCACCGTAGGCGCCCTGGCCGAGGGCTTTGCCCCGCAAGCCTTCATCCTGCCGCAACTGGCCGAGCTGGCCGGCCAGCGCATGACCCTGAACTTCGCCAACGGCTGGTCGATCGAACACCGCTTCGACGCCGACCAACTGCACTGGCACGCCGCTGACGGCCACTCGACCGGCAGCGCGCCGTACCGCGCCACCTCGGTGCGCCCGGGCATCGTCCTGGTCGACTTCCTCAAGACCGAGCACAGCCAGACCTGGTCGATCACCCTGGTGCTGGACACCCTGAGCCAGTCCTTCACCGCAGTCATCGGCAACATGCCCAGCGCCGAAGAAACCCGCGAAGGCATGTACTCGCGCGCCCTGTCCGGCAAGAACCTGACCGCCGTCGAGGCGCAGTTCCTCCACGGCACCCTTGATCGCCCATGGCAGGACGGCGCCTGCCCGCACGCGCCGACCCGCGAGCTGGTGGGTATCCGCAACCGCTACCGCTACAGCCCGACCGAGGAATACGAGCACATCTACCTCAACGAGCACTATTACACCTGGCAGTGCCTCAAGGGTGTCGAGAAGGGTCTGTGCGACACCGACCGCTGCCACTACTACAAGATCACCGACGAGCTGTATCTGTTCGTCTGGCGCGAGAAGATCATCCCGACCCTCGGCCTGGTGATGATCGACCTGCGCGAGCACCGCAGCGACGGCAAGATCTTCGGCTACGCCGAAGGCAGCTTCGACGCCTTCAGCAACTTCCCGGTGTCGTCCTACTGCAACCTGATCAACACCACGGACCACGGCCATGACTAAGACCGTGCTGATTACCGGTGCCGGCACCGGAATCGGCGAGGCCTGCGTCCAGCGCATGGCGGCACTGGGGCATAACCTGGTGCTGGTGGGGCGACGGCGCGAGGCGCTGGAACGGGTGGCCGCCGGACACGACGCCCTGGTGCTGGCCGGTGACGCCGCCGACAGCGCCGTGTGGACCGGCTTCATCGCACAGATCCGCGCCCGCTTCGGCGGTCTCGATGCGCTGATCTGTTGCGCAGGCGGTCATGGTTTGGGCAACGCGCTGGAGACCAGCGATGACGCCTGGGACGCGGCGATGCGCGGCAACCTGCACAGCGCCTTCCACAGTGCCCGCGCCTGTTTGCCGCTGCTGATCGAACGGCGCGGCAGCATCGTCCTGCTCGGCTCCATCGCCTCGCTGGCGGCGGGCCCGCAGGTGTGCGGTTACACCACCGCCAAGCACGCGCTGGTGGGGCTGAACCGCTCGCTGGCGCGGGACTTCGGGCCGCAAGGCGTGCGGGTCAACTGCGTGTGCCCGGGCTGGGTGCGCACGCCGATGGCCGATGAAGAAATGCAGCCGCTGATGGAGCACTACGGTGAAGACCTGGATGCGGCGTATCGCCGGGTCACCGCCGATGTGCCGCTGCGCCGCCCCGCCAGTGCCGACGAGATTGCCGCGCTGTGCCAGTTCCTGGTCAGCGACGACGCCTCGATCATCACCGGTGCGGTGATCGCCGCCGATGGCGGGTCGACCGTGGTCGATGTGCCGACCCTGGCCTATACCCGACTGGAGAATCCGTCATGAATGCCACCTTCGATTACCACGGGCAGCAGGTGTTGGTCACCGGCGGTGCCCAGGGCATTGGCCGGGCAATTGTCGAGGGCTTCGCCCGCGGCGGTGCCGAAGTGCTGATCGCCGACCTCGACCTGGCCGGCGCCCAGATGCTGGCCGACAGCCTGCGCGCCGAGGGTCTTCTGGCTCAGGCGGCGGGCATCGACCTGGCCGACCGCGAGGCGATCTTCACCTTGCTCGACGGCCTGGAACGCCTCGATGTGCTGGTGCACAACGCGGCGTATTTTCCCCTTACCCCGTTCGAGCAGATCAGCGAAGCGATGCTGCGGCGCACCCTGGATGTGAACCTGTCGGCGCTGTTCTGGCTGACCCAGGCAGCGCTGCCGCTGTTCCGCCGCCAGGGCCGCGGCAACGTGCTGGTGACCTCCTCAGTGACAGGGCCACGGGTGGCCTATCCGGGGCTCAGCCACTACGCCGCGTCCAAGGCCGGAGTCAACGGCTTCATCCGCAACGCCGCGCTGGAACTGGCGCCGCTGGGCGTGCGGGTCAACGGCGTGGAGCCGGGGATGATCCGCACGCCGGCCATGGACAACCTCGGTGACGCCGACCTCAGTGCGCGGATTGCCAGCGGCGTGCCGTTGGGGCGGCTGGGCGAGCCGGCGGATATCGCCGCGGCCATGTTGTTCCTGGCCTCGGACAATGCCGGCTATGTCACCGGGCAGACGCTGATCGTCGATGGCGGCGCGACGCTGCCCGAGTCGTAAGTCTGCGGGAGCGAGCGTGCTCGCTCCCGCAATCAAAAGCTGGCGACCCCAATCAACTCTACTGGCAGCCACGAACAAGACGTACGCCCACCGACAGCGCCCTAATACCTCGTCACGGAGCATTCGTCGACGGGGCCGGGCCAGGGCGCGGCCATCTGCCAATAACAACTGGGGAATCACAATGGACAAACAGCATCGCCTGATGCCGCTCGCGCGGGCCGTCGGCCTGAGCCTGGTCACGCTCGCCGCCGCGCAACCGGCACTGGCTTACGAACTCTACGCGGACGACGACACCCACCTGAACGCCGACATGCTCGCCGTGTTCGGCATGTTCAACAGCCGCAAGAACTACGACGGCACAGCGGGCGGCTCGACCTGGCGCGAAGGTTTCATCAAGTACGGCGTCAGCGGTGACCAGGGCCTGGGCGGCAATGGCACGTTGTACGGCACCTTCAATCTGGTCAGTTCGGCGACCTGGGGCGACGGCGACGCCGCCGGCAACACCGACGGTTCCGAGCGCACCACCAAGATCGAAGACGCCTTCCTCGGCTGGCGTTCCGGCGATCTGTTCCCGGCCCTAGGCAAGGACGGCGTGGACTTCTCCGCCGGTCGCCAGGTGGTCAAGATCGGCAGCGGCTTCCTGATCAACGACGATGGCCCGAACCTCGGCAAAGGCCCGGCCGACGGCGACCTCAACCGTGGCGGCGCCTACTACCTCGCCGCCCGCCACGCTTTCGACCGCACCGCGGTATTGAAACTGGGTGGCCAGGACGGCCTGCACGGCAGCGTGCTCTGGCTCAAATCCGACAACCGCGCCCAGGCCGAAACCGAACTGGCTGCCGGCACCCTGGACTACACCACCGACGCCGGCACCTTCGGCCTGACCTGGGTGCATGGCCTCGACGTCACCGACCAGTGGGCCAGCGACTTCCAGAAAGAGCGCGAGAACATGGACGTCTACAGCGTCCGCGGCGAAGGCAGCGCCGGCATCGAAAACGCCAGCTTCGCCTTCGAATACGCCTGGCAGGACAAAGACGCCGGGCCGGAAAAAGCCTGGTACGCCGAAGCTGGCTACACCTTCGCCGACGTCGCATGGGCGCCGAAACTGACCTACCGCTACACCCGTTATTCCCAGGGCTGGGATTCACTGTTCACCGGCCTGAGCACGGGTTACGGCACCTGGTTCCAGGGCGAAGTGGCGGCCAACTACTCCGGACCGTTCAACAGCAACACCGGCATCCACCATGTCGGCCTGAAAGCCACACCGCTGGAGAACCTCACCGTCGGCGCGCTGTACTTCGATTTCCACACCCTGCGCACCCGCGACACCCTCAACCTCGATGCCCGCGAGCTGGATTTCTATGCCGAATGGGCGGTCAACGAGCACCTGATCATCAGCCCGGTGATCGGCCTGTACCAGCCGAAAAAGGATGAAACCAACGGCGGCAATCAGGTGGGCGGCAATGGCACCAACATCTACAGCCAACTGACAGTAGCCGTGCCCTTCTAAACACCCAAACCCTGTAGGAGCGAGCTTGCTCGCGAAGGCGTGCAACCCAAGCCCCGCCAATCTCGCCCCGCAGGTTTATGAACGCGCCCTACAACCGCCGCATCAACATCCCCACCAGCAACACATTCACCCCCGCCAATCCGGCCATCACCCCGAGCACCGCGCCCGGCCCGGCGCTCTGCAACAGCCAGCCGCCGACCAACGGGGTCGCCGCCTGCCCGACCAGCGACGGCAACGACATCTTGCCCATCAGCAGCACATAGTTGCTCGGCGACATCAGCACCAGCGGCAACAGCCCGCGCACAATGGCCCGCAACCCGTTGCCGAAGCCATACAACACCAGCCCGAGCAAGGTCGCCGCCGGCACCAGCGCCACCAGCAACAAGCCGCTCGCCACCAGCACCACTGAAATCAACGTGGTCCACAGCGGATGGCGTTTGCGAGCGAAGATCTGCACGATCCGCGAACCCACCTGACAAGGCCCCAGCACCGCCGCGAAGCCGATGGCCGCCACCAGGCTGTGGCCCTGCCCTTGCAGAATCGACACCAGATGCACCGCCACCGCAGTCATCAATACCGCGCCAATGGCGAAGATCGTGGTCAGCAGCCAGTAGACCTGCGGGTCGACCCGGTCCTCGGCGGCCTGTTGCGCCTTGCTGGCGATCTTGATGCCGACGCCCGCCGGCAGCGCCCGCCAATACAACGGCGCCACGCTGAGCAGCAACACCACGGCGTAGGCGACGCAGGTCATGCGCCAGCCCAGATGCTCGATCAGCAGCGCCACCAACGGCCAGGTCAGGGTCGAAGCGAACCCCGAAATCAGTGTGATGCCGGTAATCGCCCCGGCCGCCTTTTCGCCGTACAGCGCACCGAGGCTGGCAAACAGCGCTTCATACAACCCCAGCGCCATGCCCACGCCGATCACACCCCACGCCAGCAGAAACCAGCCCAGCGACGGCGCCGCTGACATCAGCAGCAAGCCCACAGCAACCACCGCGCCGCTGCTGGCCAGCACCGGTCGGCCGCCGAAACGGGCGATCAACCGGCTGGTCAACGGCGCCAGCATTGCCGATACCAGCAAGCTCAAGGACAACGCGCCGTACACCCACTGGAGGGCCCAGCCGGTGTCGCGAACGATTGGCGCGGCCATCACCGCCAGCAAGAAGAACGAACCGCCCCAGACCAGAATCTGCAGCAGGCCGAGCAGGAAAATACCGGACAGGCCGGGTGTAACAGCGGGGTCTTTCACAAGGACTTCCGGGGGACAACGGGATAAACGGAATCAGGCATCGAAGGCGCCGGCCAGCCACTGCGCGAGCAGTTCGCTGGTGCGCGCCGGGTGTTCCAGCGGCGGCAAATGACCGCAGTCGCCGATCACCTCCAGGTGCGCGCCGGGAATCCCCTCGTGCATCAGCCGGGCCTCGGCCAGCGGCGTGATTTCGTCCTGTTCGCCGAACAGCACCAGGGTCGGCACGCCGATGCTCGCCAACAGCGGCCGGTAGTCGGCGCGGTCGATGATTGCCTGCTGCTGGCGGATAAAGCCTTCGCGGCCAATATCGTCAGCCATCGCCATCACCACCTGCGGCACACGGGTATCGAGCGCACGGGTATGCATCAGGCGCGGCAGCAGTTGCGGCGTTACCCCCTTGAACTTGCCCAACCCGGCCAGTTCCAGCAGACCGCGACGCACGCGGGCGCGTTGTGGGTCGTCGGGGCGGGCCATGGTGTCGAGCAATGCCAGACGCTCGACCCGCTCCGGCGCACGGCGCAGGATCTCGAACGCGACATAACCTCCCATCGACAGCGCCGCCAGGGCGAATCGCGGCGGCGCCTGCTCCAGCACGCGCTCGGCCATGGCGACGATGGACGCGTCCTGGCTGAGGTCGGGAATCAGCACCTGGCGGGAAGGTTCGAACGTGGCCTGGGCGTGGGCCCAGAGGCGGTGGTCGTTGAGCAGACCAGGGAGCATGACGAGCGGAAGGTTGTTGCGGGACAAGCGGGAAACTCCTGGGGAATGCCGGGCGGGAAGGCTTGGAATAGAGACGGTGGCGGGCAGTTTATACAGAATGTGTCTATGGATGTTGGGATGAGGCCCCGCGCAGCCAAGAAGCCTCAAGCTCTCAACCACCCTCATAAACACATTCGATACCTTCTTAAGCATTTCCCAGAGGCGCGCCCAAAGCCTCCGGCCTTACAGTCAAGCCTCGCCGCATTGCGGCCAGGTGACCCTGCACCGGCCATCAGCATTTTCGAAGGCTGGCGCGCTGTTCACCCCTACAAAAACAAAAGGTGAATCCGAATGCTCAATGAATCTGTCGACGTCAAGGCGTGGATCGACAACCGCCCCGTGGCGGGCTACCAATGGCTGATCCTCGGCCTGTGTTTCCTGATCGTGCTGTTCGATGGTTTCGATGTCGCGGTCATGGGCTTTATCGCGCCGTCGCTGATGCAGGAGTGGGGCCTGTCCCGCGCCGCCTTCGGCCCGGTGATGAGCGCCGGGATGGTCGGCCTGGCCATCGGCGCGCTGACCGCCGGCCCCTACGCCGACCGCCTCGGCCGCAAGAAGGTGCTGCTGATCGCGGTCACCGGTTTCGCCATTCTCAGCCTCGGCTGCGCCTTCGCCCGCAATCCCTGGGAGCTGGCCGGCCTGCGCCTGCTGATCGGCATCGCCCTCGGCGCGGCGCTGCCCAACTGCACCACCCTGCTCAGCGAATACCTGCCCGAGCGCAACCGCTCGCTGCTGATCACCCTGATGTTCACCGGCTTCAACCTCGGGTCCGGCGGCGGCGGTTTTCTCGCGGCCTGGCTGATCCCCTCCTACGGCTGGCAAGCGGTGCTGCTGGCCGGCGGGATCCTGCCGCTGCTCCTGCTTCCATTCCTGTGGGCGCTGCTGCCGGAATCGGCGCACTTCCTCGCCGTGCGCAAAGCCCCGGCCGAGCAGATCGCCAAGGCCCTCGGCAAGCTCGGCGGCCGCTTCAACGCCGACATCCGCTTCCACGTTGCCGAACCGCCGCTGCAAAGCAAGGCGCCGGTCAGCCAGTTATTCCTGCCGCGCTATCGCCTTGGCACGCTCGCCCTGTGGCTGACCTATTTCATGGGCCTGCTGGTGATCTACCTGACCATGGGCTGGCTGCCGACCCTGCTGCGTGACAGCGGCCTGAGCATCGAACGCGCCGCAACCATCACCGGCCTGTTCCAGATCGGCGGCACCGTCGGCGCGCTGGTGGTGGGCTGGATCATGGACCGCCGCAACCCCAACGGCGTGATCGCCACCGCCTATGTGCTCGGCGGCTTGTGCATCCTGTTGCTCGGCGCCTTCAGCCTGGAATCCAGCCTGCTGGCCGTGGGCGTGCTCGCCGCCGGCTTCTGCATGAGCGGCGCGCAGACCGGCCTCAACGCCTTTGCCCCCGGCTACTACCCCACAGAGTTCCGCGCCACCGGCGTAAGCTGGATGCTCGGTATCGGTCGTTTCGGGGCGATCTTCGGTTCGCTGATCGGCGGCGCGGTGCTCAGCATGGGCCTGGGCCTGCCGCTGCTGTTCACCCTGCTGGGCACGCCGGCGTTCATCGCCGCCGCCGCCATTCTCACCAACGGCCATGCGCGACGCCGCGCGAGCCAGGCGCTGCTGGCGCACTAACCCTCCATTTTCAAGGAACTCGTCATGGCACGAATCATCGGCGGCCTCGCCGTCTCGCACACCCCGACCATCGGTTTCGCGGTCGACCACGACAAACAGGACGAAGCCGCCTGGGCGCCGATCTTCGAGAGTTTCAAGCCGGTCAAGGCCTGGCTGCAGGCGCGCCAGCCGGATGTGCTGTTCTACATCTTCAACGACCACGTGACCTCGTTCTTCTTCGACCACTACAGCGCCTTCGCCCTCGGTGTCGACGAGCAGTATGGCGTCGCCGACGAAGGCGGCAATCCGCGCGAGCTGCCGGCCATCGGCGGCCACGCGGCGCTGTCGCGACACATCGGCGAGAGCCTGATGGCCGACGAGTTCGACATGAGTTTCTTCCGCGACAAGCCGCTGGACCACGGCTTCTTCTCGCCGATGTCGGCGCTGCTGCCCTGCGACAACGGCTGGCCGGTGCAGATAGTGCCGTTGCAGGTGGGCGTGTTGCAGTTCCCGATCCCCAGCGCAGCGCGCTGCTTCAAGCTCGGCCAGGCGCTGCGCCGGGCCATCGAGAGCTTCCCGCAAGACCTCAAGGTCGCCATCGTCGCCACCGGCGGCGTGTCGCACCAGGTCCACGGCGAGCGCTGCGGCTTCAACAACCCGGAGTGGGACGCGCAGTTCATCGACCTGTTCGTCAACGACCCGGTGCAACTGACCCGCCTGACCCAGGCCGAATACGCCACCCTCGGCGGCATGGAAGGCGCCGAGGTGATCACCTGGCTGATCATGCGCGGCGCGCTGTCGGCCACCGTCGAGCAACTGCACTACGACTACTACCTGCCGTCGATGACCGGCATCGCCACGTTGCTTCTGGAAAACCGTGATCGCCCGGTGCCGGCCGAGGTCAACGCCCGTCACCTGGCGCATATGGGGCACCAGTTGGCGGGCGCCGAAAAGCTCGAAGGCACCTACCCCTTCACCCTTGAGCGCAGTGCCCGCAGCTACCGTCTGAACAAGTTCCTGCACCGCATGATCGAGCCGGCCTGGCGCGCACGCTTCCTGGCCGAGCCCGAGGCGATGTACGCCGAAGCCGCGCTCAGCGAAGAGGAACGCGACCTGCTGCGCCGTCGCGACTGGCGCGGGCTGATCCAGTACGGCGCGATCTTCTTCGTGCTGGAAAAACTCGGCGCGGTGCTGGGCATTTCCAACCTGGACATCTACGCCGCCATGCGCGGGCAGAGCCTCGAAGACTTCATGAAGACCCGCAACCAGCAAGTGCTCTACTCGGTCGCCGGCAAGGCCGACTGATCCACCCCTCGCCCCGGCCACCGGGGCGATAACTCCAGACGTTGCCTGCCTGCGCACTTGCGCCGGGCGGCAGCGCCGTGTCCAACGAATGGAATAACAACAACAATGAAGACCACCCGCGACTTCCCGCTGCTCACCCTGGCCCTGGCCTGCGCCCTGCCCGCCCCGGCCATGGCCGCCGGCTTCATCGACGACGCCAGCAGCACCCTGACCCTGCGCAACTTCTACCTCAATCGCAACTTCGTCGACACCGCAAGCCAGGGCAAGGCCGAGGAATGGACCCAGAGTTTCCTCCTCGACGCCAAATCCGGTTTCACCCAGGGCACCGTCGGTTTCGGCCTCGATGTGCTCGGCCTGTACAGCGTCAAGCTGGACGGTGGCCAGGGCACCACCAACACGCAACTGCTGCCGGTGCATGACGGCGGCCATCCCGCCGACGATTACGGACGCCTGGCGGTAGCCGGCAAGGTGCGGCTGTCGAAGACTGAACTGAAAGTCGGCGAATGGTCACCGGTGTTGCCGATCCTGCGTTCCGACGACGCCCGCTCGCTGCCGCAGACCTTCCAGGGCGCGCAGGTCACCTCGAAGGAAATCGACGGCCTGACCCTGTACGGCGGGCAGATGCGCCAGAACAGCCCGCGCAACGATGCCAGCCGCGAGGACATGTCGCTGTTCACCCGCCCAGGCTTCACCTCGGACCGCTTCAGCTTCGCCGGCGGCGAACTGCGCTTCAACCAGGAGCACACCCTGGTCGGCCTGTGGAGCGCGGAGCTGAAAGACATCTATCGCCAGCAGTACCTGACGCTGCAGCACAGCCAGCCGGTGGGCGACTGGGTACTGGGCGCCAACCTCGGCTACTTCCTCGGAAAGGACGATGGCGCCGCCCGCGCCGGTGAACTGGACAACCGCACCGCCAGCGGGCTGTTCTCGGCACGCCATGGCGGCAGCACCTTCTACCTCGGCCTGCAGAAAATCATGGGCGATGACGAGTGGTTCCGGGTCAACGGCACCAGCGGCGGCGTGCTGGCCAACGACACCTTCAACTCCAGCTACGAGAACGCGAAAGAACGCTCGTGGCAGGTTCGCCATGACTACGACTTCGCCGCCCTCGGCGTCCCCGGCCTGACCCTGATGAACCGCTACCTGCAAGGCCGCGACGTGCACAACGCAGTCACCAACGACGGCCACGAATGGGGCCGCGAAACCGAAGTGGCCTACACCGTGCAGTCCGGCGCGCTGAAGAACCTCAACGTCAAATGGCGTAACTCCAGCCAGCGCCGCGACTGGGGCAGCGGCACCCGCTTCGATGAGAACCGGCTGATCTTCAACTACCCGTTCAAGCTGCTCTGAGCCGGTAGCTCGGCGACCACCTGGCGAATCGTCGCCATCAGTGCCTGCGCCAGCGGCGAGTGCAAGCTCGCCGTGCGGCAGGTCAGGCCGATGGCGCGGGTGGTACGGGCCAGCGACAACGGCAGGATGCACAGCTCGTCGCGCTCGATTTCATGCTCCAACTGATGCGCCGAAACGATCGCCAGCATGTCCGAACGCAGCAACAGGCCGCGGATAATCGCCAGGTCCGCGCTTTCCACCCGTGGCCGCGGCGGCGCCAGCCCTTGCGCGCTGAAGCTGTCGTCCACCAGTTGCCGTGCCGGCGAGCCCGCCCGCGGCAGCACCCATCCCGCATCCGCCAGGGTCTCGTCGCTCAACGGCTGCCCGCGCAGCGGATGCTCGCGCCGCGCCAGCACCACCATGTCTTCCGACCACAGCGCCTCGCCACTCAGGTCGCTGGCATAACTGCTGCCACGCAGGGCGCCGAAGATGAAATCCACATCGCCCGCGCGCAGCTCGGTGGCCAGCAGGTCGAACGGGCTTTCGTTGGTGATGACATGGATGCCGGGGTGCTCGGCGGTCAGGCGAACGATGGCCTCGGGCAGGATCCGCGTGCGCCCCAGCGGCAGCGCGCCGACCTGCACCACGCCTTGCAGGCTGCCGCGCAAGGCGCTGAGGTCGGTGTCGATATGGCGCAGCTCGTTCAGCGCGCGACGGATCGGAAAGACGATTTCCAGGCTCGCCCGGGTCGGCTGCAAACCCCGTGGCGTGCGCTCGAACAGCGAGCGCCCGGCGCCGCCTTCGAGCACCTTGAGCGCCGCGCTCACGGCCGGCTGGCTCAGGCCGAAATGACTGGCGACGGTCTGCATATGGCGGCTTTCGCAGAGTTTGGCGAACACCTGCAAGCGCCGCGCCTGGAACAGGTACAGCGGCTCAACGTTCTCGGCGCTGCCCAGCAGGCGCGGCACCGTGTCCAGCTCCGCCAGCACTCGCCGCGCCCGCGGCAGAATGTGCGCGCCCTGGTTGGTCAGGCGCATGCCGTTGGCGTGGCGCTCGAACAGCGGCACCGCGAGGCGCACCTCCAGTTCGGAGATGGCCCGGGTCACCACCGACTGGGCGCGGAACAACGTCTCGCAGGCCCGCGAGACACTGCCCAGGTCTACTACCCGAACGAACGCACGGACCTGCATCAGGTTGATCAGTTCGTCGGTCGGCATTTTCCTGGTCCTCTGGCGGTGGAGTCTGGTAGGCCGCTATCGCTGCGGTTCGGCGTCCCACAGGTTCGGTGCAGGCCTGATTTGGTGGGGAAGCCATAGGCTCACCGGCATCCAATATCCAGCAAGCGCGGGACTATGCGCCCAAGCCCCCTTCAGAGCAATAAGCAAAACGCATACCCGGCTCAGCCCTACGCATTACTCCGTTTTCGACCCGGCTGACATCCTTGGACAAAACGCACAAGGAGCCTTGCAATGTCCCAGGTCCAGAAAACCGCGCTGGTCGTCAGCGCTCACTCCGCCGATTTCGTCTGGCGCGCCGGCGGCGCCATCGCCTTGCATGCGCAGCAGGGTTACGCGGTGCATATCGTCTGCCTGTCGTTCGGCGAGCGCGGCGAATCGGCCAAGCTGTGGCGCAAGGGCGAGATGACCGAAGACAAGGTCAAGGCCGCCCGCCGCCACGAAGCCGAAGCCGCCGCCGAGGTGTTGGGCGCCAGCGTCGAGTTCTTCGATATCGGCGACTACCCGATGCGCGCCGACAAGGACACGCTGTTTCGCCTCGCCGATGTGTTCCGCCGCGTGCAACCGGAGTTCGTCCTCAGCCACTCGCTGAAAGACCCGTACAACTACGACCACCCGCTGGCCATGCACCTGGCCCAGGAAGCGCGGATCATCGCCCAGGCCGAGGGCTACCGGCCGGGCGAGCAAATCGTCGGCGCACCGCCCGTGTACAGCTTCGAGCCGCACCAGCCCGAGCAGTGCGAATGGCGCCCGGACGTGCTGCTCGACATCACCGAGGTGTGGGACCGCAAATACGCCGCCATCCAGTGCATGGCCGGCCAGGAACACCTCTGGGAGTACTACACCCGCGTCGCCCTGCAGCGCGGCGTGCAGGCCAAGCGCAACGTCGGCATCGCCTCCAGCCGCGACATCGTCTACGCCGAGGGCTACCAGAGCATCTTCCCGCGAGTTACGGAGAACCTGGCATGAGCGAACTGATCGGCAAGACCGGCTACGTGGTGCGCAACATTCGCCGCGCCGAACCGGATGTCATCGAGACTCTCGGCCGCCTCGGCGTTGCCACCGTCCATGAAGCCCAGGGCCGCAAGGGCCTGCTGGCCTCGCACCTGCGGCCGATCCAGCAGGGCCGTGCAATCGCCGGCTCGGCGGTGACGGTACTGGTGGCGCCGGGCGACAACTGGATGTTCCACGTCGCCGTCGAGCAGTGCCAACCCGGCGACCTGCTGGTGGTGGCGCCCAGCTCGCCATGCACCGACGGCTATTTCGGCGACCTGCTCGCCACCTCGCTCCAGGCTCGCGGCGTGCGCGGGCTGGTGATCGACGCGGGCGTGCGCGACAGCCAGACCCTGCGGGAAATGGGCTTTGCCGTGTGGTCACGGGCGATCAATGCCCAGGGCACGGTCAAGGAAGTGCTCGGTTCGGTGAACCTGCCGCTGCTCTGCGCCGGCCAGATGATCAATGCCGGCGACGTAGTGATTGCCGACGACGACGGCGTGGTGGTGGTCCGTCGTACCGAAGCCCGCGACGTCGCCCAGGCCGCGCTGGCCCGCGCCGAGCTGGAAGAACAGAAACGCCTGCGCCTGGCCAATGGCGAGCTGGGCCTGGACATCTACAGCATGCGCCCGCGCCTGGAAGCGAAAGGCCTGGTCTACGTCGACAGCCTCGACGATCTGGAAAATCGCCTATGAGCCAGCGCCGCATCCCCTGCCTGCTGATGCGCGGCGGCACCTCGAAGGGCGCCTTCTTCCTCGCCGACGATCTGCCCGCCGATCCCGCCCAGCGTGATGCTGTGCTGCTGGCGGTGATGGGCTCGCCGGATGCGCGGCAGATCGACGGCATCGGGGGCGCCGATCCGCTGACCAGCAAGGTCGCGATCATCCGTCTCAGCAGTCGCGCCGACGCCGATGTCGACTACCTGTTCGCCCAGGTGCTGGTGGACGAAGCGCGGGTGGACCTGGGCCAGAACTGCGGCAATATCCTCGCCGCCGTCGGTCCGTTCGCCATCGAACGCGGCCTGGTGCCGGTGCGTAGTGACAGCACGCCGGTGCGGATCTTCATGGAAAACACCGGACAGGTCGCCGTCGCCCACATTGCCACGCCCGATGGCGCGGTCAGCTACGCCGGCGACACCCGCATCGACGGCGTGCCGGGCAGCGGCGCGGCGATCGTCATCGCTTTCAAGGACGTCGCCGGCTCCAGTTGCGGCAGCCTGCTGCCCACCGGCGCGCCCCGCGACAGCTTCGACGGCGTCGAAGTAACCTGCATCGACAACGGCATGCCGGTGGTGCTGGTGCGCGCCGAAGACCTCGGCCGCAGCGGGTACGAAAGCCGCGAGCAACTGGACGTCGACAGCGAGTTAAAAGCACGACTGGAGTCAATCCGCCTGCAGGCCGGCCCGCGTATGCACCTGGGCGATGTCAGCCAGCGCAACGTGCCGAAAATGTGCCTGGTGGCGGCACCGCGCGCGGGCGGCAGTATCGCCACCCGCTCGTTCATCCCTCATCGCTGCCATGCCTCCATCGGCGTATTCGGCGCGGTCAGCGTGGCCACCGCCTGCCTGATCGAAGACACCGTGGCCCGGCCGCTCGCGCGCCTGCAGTCGGGGCCGCTGCATCGGGTGTCGGTGGAGCACCCGAGCGGTGAATTCAGCGTGGAGATCCGCCAGGAAGGCGGGCGCATCGTCAGTTGCGGGCTGGTGCGCACGGCGCGGTTGTTGTTTGAAGGAACGGTGTTTGTGCACGAGTCCTGTGGCTCTGCGTGATGACGGTTTATCCGTTGGCAACGACCGCGTCATCAGCCTCCAGCACATCACCGCGCTCGCGCAGCAACTCGACAAAGGTGCTCAGGCAGCGCGACATCATGCCCTTGCGCCACACCAGCCAGGTGCGCAGATAGCGAAAGCGCTCGGACAACGGCCAGACACTGACCGTACTGCAACCCGGCATGCTGTCCAGCATGCTGCGCGGCATCAACGCCAGCCCGGCCCCGGCGCTGACGCAGGCGAGCATGCCGTGGTAGGACTCCATTTCGAGGATCTTGCCCGGCACCGCTTCGTCCTGGGCGAACCAGCTTTCAAAGTGATGGCGGTACGAACAGTTGGCGCGGAAGGCGTAGATGGTCGAGCCGTTGACCTCGGCGGCGCGTTGGATGGGCCCGTGGTTCAGCGGCGCGATCAGGACCATTTCCTCGGTAAACACCGGCACCCCTTCCAGTGCCGGGTGCAGCACCGGGCCGTCGACAAAGGCGGCGCTCAGTCGCCCGGCCAGCACGCCATCGATCATCGCCCCTGACGGCCCGGTGCTCAGGTCCAGTTCGACCTTGGCGTAACGCTGGTTATAGGCTGCCAGCAACGCCGGGATGCGCACCGCCGCGGTGCTTTCCAGCGAGCCGAGGGCGAAGGCGCCCTGGGGTTCGTCGCCGGCCACGGTCTGCCGCGCCTCGGCCACCAGGTCGAGAATGCGCCGCGCATAGTCGAGGAAATTCCAGCCGGCCGGCGACAAACGCAGGCGGCTTTTCTCGCGAATGAACAGATCCGCCCCCAGTTCCTGCTCCAGTTGTCGGATTCTTGTGGTCAGGTTCGACGGCACCCGATGAATGTGCTGAGCCGCGGCACTGATGCTGCCCTGCTCTGCCACGGCCTTGAACATCTCCAACTGCACCAGATCCATAGAGTCATTCTCTCTGCGTGAATGTTTCGCTCAGTATTATTCAGTTCAAGGGAAAGACACAACGCAGTAGGCTTCGATCCATACACCGTCCATGAGAACTCCAAAATGACCGTGATCAGCCACCAGACCCATGCCTTGTCGATCAATCCCGCCACCGGCGAGCAGATTGGCCACTATCCCTACGAAAGCGCCGCCGTGCAGGACGCCACCCTCGCTCGCGCCGCCGCCGGCTACGCGGCCTGGCGCCGCACCCCGGTCGAAGCCCGGGTCGAACGCCTGCTGGCGCTGGCCGGCGCGCTGCGCGACAACGCCGAAGCCATGGCGCGGATGATCACCGCCGAAATGGGCAAGCCGATCGCCCAGGCCCGTGGCGAAATCGAGAAATGCGCCCAGCTCTGCGAATGGTACGCCGACGCCGGCCCCGCCATGATCGCCCCCGAAGCGGCGCCCGTAGCGGTGGGCAAGGCGCGCATCGAATACCGTCCGCTGGGCCCGATCCTCGCTGTGATGCCGTGGAACTTCCCGATCTGGCAAGTGCTGCGCGGCGCGGTGCCGACGCTGCTGGCCGGCAACGTCTACGTGCTCAAGCACGCGCCGAACGTAATGGGCAGCGCCTACCTGCTGCTGGACGCGATCAAGCGCGCCGGCTTCCCGGAAGGCGTGTTCGAAGTGCTCAACGTTACCCCTGACGGCGTGTCCGCCGCGATCGCCGACCCACGCATCGCCGCCGTCACCCTGACCGGCAGCGTGCGCGCCGGCATCGCCATCGGCTCACAGGCCGGTGCCGCGCTGAAGAAATGCGTGCTGGAGCTGGGCGGCTCCGACCCGTTCATCGTGCTCAACGATGCTGACCTGGACGAAGCGGTGAAGGCCGCGGTCATCGGTCGCTACCAGAACACCGGCCAGGTCTGCGCCGCGGCCAAGCGCCTGATCGTCGAGCAAGGCGTGGTGGAGGCTTTCACCGCGAAATTCGTCGAAGCCACCCGCGCCCTGGTGGTGGGTGATCCGAGCCAGGACCAGACCTACATCGGCCCGATGGCCCGCTTCGACCTGCGCGACGAACTCGACGGGCAAGTCCAGGCAACCCTGGCCGAAGGCGCCACCCTGCTGCTCGGTGGTGGCAAGGCCGAAGGCATTGGCAACTTCTACCAGCCGACCGTGCTGGCTGACGTGACCGACCAGATGACCTCGTTCAAACAGGAACTGTTCGGCCCGGTGGCCTCGATCATCACCGCCCGCGATGCGCGGCATGCGCTGGAACTGGCGAACGACAGCGAGTTCGGCCTGGCGTCGACCATCTACACCGCCAACGCGGCACTGGCCGAGCAACTGGCCGATGAATTGGACACCGGTGGCGTGTTCATCAACGGCTACTGCGCGAGCGATCCGCGGGTGACGTTTGGTGGCGTGAAGAAGAGTGGTTTCGGGCGGGAGCTGTCGCACTTTGGTGTGCGCGAGTTCTGCAATGCGCAGACGGTGTGGCTGGATCGGAACTGAGAGAAAAACGTGTGGAAGCTGGCTTGCCAGCGATTGAATCCCCAGCTTCCTTTCTCCTTGTTCGCGAACCGGCCATCAACGGCGGTGCTGCTGAGGGCCTCATCGCCGGCAAGCCGGACCCCAACAGGATTCGCGGTGTGCTCCATTCCTTGTGGGGGCTGGCTTGCCAGCGATGAAGGCAGACCGGACGTGGAGATATCACCCCAGGCAACGAGTCACATGCTTGACCGACTGATACGCCGACAACCCCCAAGGCCCCAGCTCGCGACCAATGCCGCTGCCCTTGGTCCCGCCCCATGAGGTTTCGACGAACACTGCCTGGATCGAGTTGATCCACACATGCCCCACTTCCAGCGCATCGGCAACCCGCTCGGCGCGCTGCAGATCAGCACTGACCACGGTCGCGACCAACCCGAAGCGGCTGTCATTGGCCAGGGCAATCGCCTCGGCTTCCGTGCTGAAACGCTGGCTGCACAGCACCGGCCCGAAGATTTCCTCGTTCCACAGACGGCTGTCCGTCGGCACATCGGCGTACAGCGTCGGGCTGACAAACCAGCCGGCGCGGTCCAGCGGCTCGCCGCCCGTCAGGCACTTCAAGCCTTCTTCCCTGGCCACGGCGAAGTACGCCGCGACTTTCAGCCATTGGCCCTGGCTGGTCAGCGGGCCCATGTCGACTTCTTCGGTCAGTGGGTTGCCGACCCGCAGTTGCGCCAGCGCCACCTGCAACTTCGCCAGCAGCGCATCAGCGATGCCGTCCTGGATCAGCAGGCGCGAGGTGGCCGAGCACATCTGGCCGGCGTTCCAGCAGATACCCGCGACGATCCACTCCACCGCCTGATCCAGGTCGCAGTCATCGAACACCACGATCGCTGACTTGCCACCCAGCTCCAGGGTGACCGGGCGGCACTGTGCCGAAGCACTGCGCATCACCTGGCTGCCCACCGTGTTGCTGCCGGTGAACGACAGTTTGTCCAGGCCGTTGTGGTTGCTCAGGGCGATGCCGGTTTCGGCCTTGCCGACGACGATATTCAGCACACCGGCCGGCAGGCCCAGGGCCTCGGCGATCTGGCCGTAGCTCTGTTCGATCAGCGGCGTGATTTCCGAGGGCTTGAGCACCACGGTGCAGCCGGCGGCCAGGGCCGGGGCGAGTTTCCAGGCGCTGGTCACCAGCGGGAAGTTCCACGGCACGATCAGGCCGACCACGCCCACCGGCTCCAGCCGGGTGCGGGCGCTGAAGCCCGGCGCGGCCAGGGCGACGTTCGGGTCTTTCTGCGCCTGTTGCTCGATCAGGTCGGCGTAGTAGCCGAAGGTGGCGACGGCGTCGTCCAGGTCTACCTCGGCCTCAAAGCGCGGCTTGCCGTTGTTGCGCATCTGCAGGCTGATTAGTTCTTCGCGGCGCAGGCCCAGTTGTTCGGCGAAGCCGCGCAGGAAACCCGCGCGTTTCGCCACGTCGAGCGCTTTCCACGCCGGCAGCGCCTTGCGCGCGGCGACCACGGCGTCATCGACCTGGGCGGCGCTGGCGGCCTGCAGTTCAGCGAAAGGCTCGCCCAGGGACGGGTCGAATACCTTGATGCAGTCGGCAGTGGCGCCGTCTACCCAGCGGCCATCGATGTAATGAGTCATGTGCAGCTCCAGTCAGGCCGTTTCGGCACGGGTCAGCGGCGCCTGCGCCACTGGTTTTCGGAATACCCAGCGAGGGCCCTTGGGGCCAAACACCGCGGCGGGCTCGGGAAAGAGGTTGATCAGGGCCAGGTACAGCACGGCAGCCATGCCGAGGGTGATCGGCAGGCTGATGTCGATGCCACCGGCCAGTTCGCCCAGGGTGCCGACGAACTGCCCCGGCAGGTTGACGAAGCACAGGCCGACCAGCGCGCTGGGGATCCACGCGCCCATGCCGCGCCAGTTCCAGCCATGGGTGAACCAGTAGTGACCGCCGCGCTCGCCGCGGGTGAAGACTTGCAGGTCGTCGGCGTGGTAGAAGCCACGGCGGGTGATCAGGCCGAGGATCATGATGATCATCCACGGGCTGGTGCAGGTGATGATCAGCACCGCGAAGGTGGACACGCTCTGCACCAGATTGAAGGCGAAGCGGCCGATGAAGATAAAGGCGATGGCGGCGACGCCGATCAGCAGGGTCGCGCCGGCGCGGCTGAGCAGGCGCGGGAACACGCTGGACATGTCCAGGCCGGTGCCATACAGCGCGGTGGTGCCGGTGGACATGCCGCCGATCACCGCGATCAGGCACACCGGCAGGAAGAACCAGCTCGGCGAAATCGCCAGCAGGCCGCCGACGTAGTTGTTCGCCTCGATGTACTGCGGGGCGTGGCTGGCCACCAGGGTGGCGGTGCACAGGCCGAACAGGAACGGAATCAGCGTGCCGACCTGCGAGGCGATCACCGCCAGCATGATCCGCGACTTCGGCGTTGCGCGCGGGATGTAGCGCGACCAGTCGCCGAGGAAGGCGCCGAACGACACCGGGTTGCTCATCGCCAGCAGCGCCGAGCCGATGAACGCCGCCCAGAAGCCCGGCTGGCCGAGGTTGACGCTGCCGGCGAAGCCCGCGTCGAACGGGCCGGCGAAGGCGACGATGCCGAGCAGGAACATCAGGCTCGATGCCCACACGGCGATCTTGTTGACCCACAGCATGAAGCGGAAACCGTAGATGCACACCACCAGCACCAGCACCGCGAACAGGCCGTAGGCCAGGCCCAGGGTCAGGTCGGTTTCCGGCAATCCGGCCAGGCGCTTGGCGCCGCCGACCAGGGCGTCACCGGAGCTCCACACTGACAGCGAAAAGAACGCCACGGCGGTCAGCAGCGACAGGAACGAACCGACGATGCGCCCGTGCACGCCGAAATGCGCGCCGGACGACACCGCGTTGTTGGTGCCGTTGAGCGCGCCAAACAGGCCCATCGGGGAAAGGATCAGCGCACCGACGCCGACCCCCAGCAAAATCGCCCAGACCCCGGCCTGGAACGACAGCCCGAACAGCACCGGGAAACTGCCCAGCACCGCGGTGGCGAAGGTGTTGGCGCCGCCGAAGATCAGGCGGAACAGGTCCAGCGGGCTGGCACTGCGTTGATGATCGGGAATCTGTTCGACCCCGTTGGTTTCGATCCGCGTCGATTGGCTCATGGTGATGCTCCAGCGCCTGTCTTGATTGTTATAAGGCTGGCGCGCAGGCGCCGCCCTCTTGTCTGCCCCGCGGATCGCTCCGCGGGTGAGTGCGTTGGCAGTAGCGGCAAGGCCGCCGAAATAAAATCAAGCGTCGCTGAGGACCGACAGGTGCTCGTGACAGGCCAGCCAGCGTTCGCCGTGCTGGCGGAAGACGATGGTTTCCCGTTCCTGCAACCGGTGTTCTTCACCGCCGAGGCGGATGTGGGTGGCGACGTCATGCATGAAGATCGCCACCTCGCCTTGCAGGCTGACCTGGCCATTGCTGGACTGGCAGCCGAGCACGGCGAAGCCTTCGGCCTGCCATTGCTGCCAGACCTGTTCATAGGCGTGGCGCGAGGTCAGCGGCTGGGCAAGGGTGTGGAACAGGAAGGTCGCGTCTTCGCTGAAGCAGGCGAAGTAGCGGGCGGTGTCATTGCTGGCGAAGGCATCGACCAGGGCGGCGGCGGCCTGCAATACCTGATGTTCGCGCGAGGGAATCTGGGTCACGGAGGCGGTACTCACGATTTTTGTAGTTGTCGTGAGGGATTCTGGCGAGGGGCCTGCGCGGGAAAAATCGCTGATGACAAATAATCAGTTCAGGAATTTCTGAACCATCGTGCCGAGGATGACCCGGGAGTGCGCCCGCGAGCGCACTCCGACACACCGGTCAGTTGACCGCTTCACCCTCCGCTGCGGACGCTCGTCGGCGCGGCAGGCGGCCATTGAGCACGGCATGGGCGCCGAGGCCGATAAGCAATCCCCAGAACGCGCCGCCAATCCCGAACAGGGTGATATTGGCGGCCGCGGCCAGGAAGGTGATCAACGCGGATTCGCGGGTGCGCGCGTCGGCCAGGGCACTGGCCAGGCTGCCACCGATGGTGCCCAGCAGCGCCAGCCCGGCCAGGGTGGTGATAAAGCTGGCCGGAAACGCCATGAACACCGCCGCCAAGGTCACGCCGAAGATGCCGACCACGATATAGAACAGCCCGGCAGCAATACCGGCGATCCAGCGCCGGGAGGGTTGCTCGTGGGCCTCCTTGCCGGTGCAGATCGCCGCGGTGATCGCCGCGATATTGAACGCGTGGGAACCGAACGGCGCCATCAGCAGCGAACCCAGCCCGGTCACGGTGACGATCGGATTGGCGCTGGTGCGAAAGCCGTCATTGCGCAGCACCAGCATGCCGGGCATGTACTGGCCGGTCAGGGTGATCAGGAACAACGGCATGGCCACGCTGAGCAGCGCGTTGAAGGAGAACGCCGGCGCGGTGAACATCGGGGCGGCGAATTGCAACTGCAGTCCGGAGAAATCCAGTCGTCCCTGCGCCAGCAACAAAACCATGCCCAAGGCGAGAATCGCCACCACGGCGTAGCGCGCGGTAAAGCGCTTGAACACCACATACACCGCGATCAGCACGCCCGCCAGCAGCGGATCGACGCTGACGCTGGCAAAGGCGCCAATGCCGAACGGCAGCAGAATGCCCGCCAACAAGCCCGCCGCCACCCCGGGCGGCACCAGGCGAATGACCTTCTCGAAGCAACCGGACAGGCCCAGCACCACGAAGGCCGCCGCGGAAATCAGATACGCCCCCACCGCCTCGGCATAGGGCGTGGTCGCCAACGCGACCACCAGAAAGGCCGCGGCCGGCGTCGACCAGGCGGTGATGATCGGCTCTCGCGTGGCCCAACTGAGCAGCAACCCGGTCACCCCCACGCCGATCGACACCGACCACACCCATGACGCCGTCAGTTCCGGGCTCAAACCCGCCACACGTGCGGCCTGGAACACCAGGATGAAGGTGCCGCCATAGTTGACGATGACTGAAATCAGCCCGGCGATGATCGGGTGAATAAGGTCGCCCGGCCCCGGCCGGGCAATGGAAGTTTTTGCTGACATGGCATCTGGCTCCTGACAGGACGGGCTGACGGGCCCGAACGGGGAGCATTTATAGCTTCGCAATGGCCTGCCGTGCCCCTACACTTTGCAGCCAATCAGCAGACCACTTCACCGCGCAGGGAGCGCCGACCCGATGGCCAGCACCTTCGAACTCGAAACCTTGAACATGCGCCTGGGCGCCGCCGACCTGCAGCCGCTCGACCTGCACCAGCGCATTCAGCGGGCCTTGCGCGCGCTGATTCTCGAAGGCGCCCTGGCGCCCGGCCTGAAACTGCCGGCCAGCCGCGTCCTCGCCGGGTCCCTTGGGGTTGCCCGCGACACCGTGGAAAACGCTTATGTGCACTTGCACCGCGACGGTTTCATTACCCGCCGCGAAGGCTCCGGCAGCTACGTCTCGAACACCCTCGGCCCCGAGCTGCGGGGCGGCGCCCAACGCCGTCCCGGCGCGGGCCGGCGTCGCGAGACCAGCCCGCCAACCGCGCCGGCGCTGAGCCGTCGCGGCCAGCTCATCCTCGAACAGGGTGGGGTCAGTGACCAACAGGAGATTCGCGCCTTCGCCCCCGGCCTCCCGGAAACCCGCGCCTTCCCCCTCGCCGTCTGGGAACGCCTGCACCGCCAGGTGATGAAGGACTATCGCGGCAGCGTGCTGCTGCACGGCGATCCGCAGGGCGCCGAGCCGCTGCGCAACGCCATCGCCACCTACCTGAACCTGGAGCGTGGCGCCAAGTGCTCGCCCGAGCAGATTCTGGTGCTGAGTAGCACCCGCCAGGCCCTGCTGCTCTGCGCCCAATTGCTGGCCGATGCCGGCAAACCGGTGCTGATGGAAAACCCCGGCTACATTGGCGCGCGCAGGGCCTTCGAAGCCGCGGAAACCCGGGTGATCCCGATCGATGTCGACGACTACGGCCTGCGCACCGACCTGCTGCGCGCCGACACCAGCGGCGCGACCTGTCTCTACGTGACGCCCTCGCACCAGTACCCCACCGGCGCGACCCTGCCACTGGAGCGCCGGCTGGAACTGATCAACTGGGCCGCGGAACAGCGCCGCTGGATCATCGAGGACGACTACGACAGCGAGTTCCACTACGACGGCCTGCCCACCGCCTGCGTGCAGGGGCTGGACCCGTACCGGCGGACGATCTACCTGGGCACCTTCAGCAAAACCCTGTTTCCCGGCCTGCGCATGGGCTACATGGTGCTGCCGCCGGAACTGGTCGAGGTCTTTACCCGCGCCCGCAGCATCATGGACGGCCACACGCCGCAGTTGCTCCAGTTGACCGTGGCGCGGTTCATGGAAGACGGCCATTACAACGCCCATATCCGCGCCATGCGCAAGCTATACCGGGCGCGACGCACGGTGCTGCTCGACGCCGTCTCGCGCCACCTGCCGGGCATCGCCAGCGCACTGCCGCCGCCGGGTGGACTGCAGATCCCGTGCTTCCTCGCCGATGGCTGGTCGGAGGAGCGCACTCTGCGCCAAGCGGCCAGCGCCGGCATTCAATTGCTGGGGCTCAGCCCGTTGTATGCGGGGACGGCGAGCCGACCGGGTTGGCTACTTGGCTATGCCTCTCTGACGGAACATGAGATCGAAGCGGCGATGCGACGGCTGGCCAAGGTGCTTAAGCGCTGAGAAGTGGTCTGGTTCAGGCGCCTGGAATGGATGGCCTTGCTAGACCGCCCTGCCCCTAGAATCGGCGGCGAAATACCCGGCACGCCAGCGCAGCCGGGACCACGTCGATAAAGGAATCCCCGCCGAATGCCGAGCCGTATCGGGCTGCTGCCCCAGATCGCCACCGCCCACAGCATCAGCCACCTGCACATCATGGCCCTCGCCGCCCTGTTTCCATTGCTGCCCGCCTGGTTTGGCGTCGGCTATGTCGAACTGGGGTTGGCGCTTAGCCTGTTCAATATCGTCAGCGCGTTGTTGCAAGCACCCATGGGCTTTGCCGTCGACCACTACGGCGCCCGCCGCGTGCTGATCGCGGGGCTGGCCCTGGGCAGTTGCAGCTTCCTGCTGATCGCCCTGTTTCCCACTTACACCTGGCTGCTGGTGGCCATGGCCCTGGCCGGTGTCGCCAACGCCGTCTACCACCCCGCCGACTATGCCCTGCTGGCCCAGGGCATTGACCCGGCGCGGATGGGCAAAGCCTTTTCCATACACACCTTCGCCGGCTTTCTCGGCGCCGCCGTCGCGCCGCTGGTGCTGCCGGCCATCGCCGCGGCCAGCGATCCGCGCCTGGCCTTCGTCGCGGTGGCGCTGGCTGGCTTTGCCGCCCTCGCCCTGCTGCTGGTGCCGGGATCGGGCATCACCCGGATCGCCCCGGCCCGCAACGCCAAGGCCACTGCCGACAAACCCGGCAGCGACCGGCGCCGGCTGTGGTCACCAATGATCCTGACCCTGACGCTGCTGTTCGTGCTGCTTAACCTCAGCACCAGCGCCATCGAGAAATTTTCGCTGCCGGCACTGATGCAGGGCCAGGGCATCGCCCTGCCGTGGGCGAATGCGGCGCTCAGTGCCTTTCTCTTCGCCAGTGCCTTCGGCGTGCTGTCGGGCGGCGTCCTCGCCGACCGCACACGACGTCACGGTCTGGTGGCCGCCGCGGCCTTCGGCCTGGCCGCGCTGCTCACCGCCCTCGTCGCCAGCGCCGGACTCAGCGGCCAGGCACTGGTCGTGGTGCTCGGTGTAATCGGTTTTCTCACCGGCGTCATCGCCCCGTCCCGCGACATGCTGGTCCGCGCCGCCTCGCCCAAAGGCGCTGAAGGACGGACCTTCGGCATTGTCTCCAGCGGCTTCAATATCGGCGGCGCGCTGGGCCCGGTGGGGTTTGGCTGGCTGCTCGACCGCGGGCTGCCGAACGGCATCTTCTGGGCGTCGGTGGTGTTTATGGGGCTTACGGTGCTGATGACGCTGGCGCAGGAGGGGTGGCGGAGTCGGTCCAGCCGGCGTATCAAACACTCCTTTTCATGAGTAGGCGCCTGCAAACAGAATCTTCGGGCACAGGTATGGATATCATCGCGAGCGCCCGGACATACCTATCAGGAAGCTGGGTGCCCCCCAATATCAGCTTGGTTTCGCTCTCCATTGCGCATATGCCAGAGCAACGTCTGCCGAGCATGAGCAACGCGAGGCTGCCTCAGGGCCGCAGGCGCCCAAAGCAGATGGTAATCACGCGTGGTGCGTCCAACCGGGCTGGGTATCTCTTGAAGCTCGCCCCGTGCGATGTGAGGTTCACAGAGATAGGCCGGCAACGTGCTCCAACCGAACCCATCCATCATGAGCGTTCGCAGCGTACGCAAATCCTGGCCGGCCATCGCCGGGACAGAAGACTCAAGCTCGATTTCATTCTTTTCAAGCCAGGCGTCCACCAACGGCAGTTCCAGGCTGTAGGCCAGCAACGCCTCTGCACCGAGCCCCTTTTCAAGGGTTTCAGCCGCAGCGATTCTCTGTGCAACCGCCGGCGCCGCTACGGCCACAATTTGCTCTGTGAACATCAGCTCATTACGCAGTCGAGGTGTATTGGGTGGAGAGGCGGATATGCCCAGGTCACATTCCCCCTCGATGAGCATCCGCGTGATCAGCTCATGGTTGCCACTGCGCATGCGCAGGCGAATGCCATCCTCAAGTAAAGGTCGAAGCTGCTTGGAAACGACCTCGGCCAGGAAGTCAGCATGTCCGATGATCTGCAGCGCCCCGGCCAGTTCCACCGACCGTGCTCTTGCGGTGGCCAAAGCGGACTCCGCCATGTCCAGCTTGTCCCCCAAGTCCGACGCCAACTCACGAGCGGCAGCTGTTGGTTCCACCCCCCGAGCCTGTCGGTCGAACAAGGTTCTGCCGATCGCTGACTCCAACCCTGCGATGTGCTGCGACACAGCTGGCTGGGTCAAGTTCAGAGACCGCGCGGCGCCGCTGATTGACCGCTGACGATAGACCTCAATGAAGGTTCTCAACCTGACCAGCGACATGACGCACCCATAATAAAATTTATATGAGCGCTAAAATACGCTGTCTACTCGCCGTCACGCCACTGCCCTACGATTGCTTCCACGATTTGAACGCACTTATCACGGGCGCAACGACAGCCCCTCGATCTGAGGAAATCCAATGACTGGCAACCAAGACACTCAAGATCTTTTCGCAATTTTGCGCAGCATGAAGCGAGCCCATATTGCGTCGGGGCCAGCCAGTGCAGAACTGCGCCGCGACAGGCTCAAACGCAGCGCCAAGCTGATCCGAGACAATCACCAGGCTATCAGCGAAGCGATCAACACTGACTTCGGCAACCGCAGCATTTATCAGTCGCTGGTTGCTGACCTCGCGACCACCCTGAAAATGCTGGAGCACTCTGCTGATCATCTGGAAACCTGGATGAAGGCAGAGAAAGTAGAAAGCCCTGGGCCTGGAATGGAGGCCTGGATCGAGCAACAGCCACTCGGTGTTGTTGGCGTAATAAGCCCTTGGAACTTCCCGATCAACCTCGCTTTTGGCCCTCTGGCAGGCATCTTCGCCGCGGGCAACACCGCGATGCTGAAGCCATCAGAGCTGACGCCGGCCACTTCGCAGCTCTTGGCGGAGTTAGTGCCCGCCTACTTCGAACCCTCCGAGCTTTCGGTAGTGCTGGGTGATGCGAGTGTAGGGGCGGCGTTCAGCTCCCTGCCCTTCGACCACCTCGTTTTCACCGGAAGCACTGGCGTCGGACGGCATGTGATGCGCGCAGCAGCTGAAAACCTGGTACCTGTCACGTTGGAGCTTGGCGGCAAGTCCCCGGTGGTGGTGGCGGAAGGTTTCGATATCGCGGTTGCCACCGCACGGACGCTGACCATCAAGACGTTCAATGCGGGTCAGATTTGCCTGTCGCCGGATTACATGATGGTGACGCCGGAGCAGCAGGAATCGTTGGTGATGCTCAGTAAGGAATTCATCGCCAACAGCTTCCCCACCCTGCTCGGCAACCCTGAATACACCTCGATCATCAGTGACCGCCATTTCGACCGGCTGGTTGGCCTTCTGGCGGACGCAGAGCAGAAGGGCGCTACGCTGATCAACCTGGCACCGGGCAGTGAGCCAGCGTTCGATGCAAAAACCCGAAAAATCGCCCCGCACCTGGTGCTCGATGTGACCGACGAGATGGCCATCATGCAGGAAGAGATCTTTGGGCCGCTGCTGCCGGTGAAAACGTACACCGATGCTTCCGAGCCTCTTCAGTACATCAACAGCAATCCGCGCCCTCTCGCTGCGTATTACTTCGGAGATGACAAGGCCCAGCAAGAGCTGTTCGCACGCCACACCACCTCAGGGGCCCTGGTGATCAACGATGTCATGACCCACGCCTCGATCGATTCACTGCCGTTTGGTGGCGTAGGCGCGTCGGGCATCGGCGCCTATCACGGCGTGCATGGTTTCCGCCGTTTCACCCATGCCAAGCCAGTGGTCGTGCAAAGCAAGGACGGCGCTTCAAACCTGAGACTGCGGGCGCCCTACAGCGACAACTTGCAAACGATTCAGGCTTTCTTTGCAGGCTGAGCCTCCAGAGACTGAGCTCCGGACAGCGTGCTCGAACGCCCGGAAACCTTTAAATCAAGAGCATGGAAATCCAGATGAAAGTATTGATGGTGTTGACTTCCCACGATCAGCTCGGCGACACCGGGCTGAAGACAGGCTTCTGGCTTGAAGAGTTCGCGGCGCCCTACTACGTGTTCAAAGATGCGGGCGCCGATGTGGTAGTAGCCTCGCCTGCAGGCGGGCGACCTCCGCTTGATCCCAAAAGCGATCTACCGGAATTTCAAACTGAGCTGACTCACCGCTTCAAAGCCGACCCTGACGCCCAGCGTGTCCTCGCATCTACCGTGAAGCTGGATGCCGTTTCCCATGAAGAGTTCGACACTGTCTTTTACCCAGGTGGACACGGCCCGCTTTGGGATCTTGCGAAGTCTCGCAAGTCGATCGATCTGATTGAAAGCTTCGAGCGAGCCAACAAGCCAATCGGATTCGTTTGCCACGCACCGGGTGTGCTGCGCCATGTAAAAACCGCTGACGGTGAGCCTCTGGTTAAAGGCCGACACGTGACGGGGTTCACCAATGGCGAAGAGGAAGATGTGCAACTGACCAACGTGGTTCCGTTCCTCATTGAGGACGAATTCAAACGTCAGGGCGCGCTGTACGAGAAGATCGAGAATTGGGCGCCTTTCGTCCTGGTCGACGGCAAGCTTGTGACTGGCCAGAACCCTGCTAGTTCGGAAGAGGCCGCCAAGGCCCTTCTCAAACTGGCTCAATGACACATTTGAAGGGGTCTACATCGCAACCATCACGGATGTCGACCCACTTTCACCTCTTCCAACCGAAGGAACACCTACATGATCACCTTGCACCACTTGAACGAATCGCGCTCCATTCGCACGCTTTGGCTGCTGGAAGAGATGGGGGTGCCTTACGAGGTCAAATTCTATACCCGTGATCGAGCGACCCATTTTGCCCCTGAGTCCCTCAAAGCCATCCATCCACTGGGCAAGTCGCCGGTGATTGAGCTCAACGGGAAGGTGGTAGCAGAGTCGGGTGCGATCACGGAGACTCTGATCGAACGCTTTGCCCCGCACTTGGCCCCGGCGAAAGAAAGCGATGAGTATGTCGAGTATTTGCAATGGCTGCATTTCTCCGAAAGCTCCGCCATGCTGCCACCGCTGCTCCAAGTCTTCATGCAGCGTGAGACTGCCGAGCTCGTTTTTCTTCCGAGCTACGCCCGAACCGAAAGCAAAAAGGTCTTCACTTACCTGAACGATCAGTTGGAAAACAAAGACTACCTGGTGGGCGGCAAGCTCAGTGGCGCCGATTTCATGATGTTCTTTGTAGCCGAAATCATTCAACGCTTCGACAGCAAAGGCCAGTATCCACACATCAAGGAATACCTGCAGAATCTCAAATCGCTTGAAAGCTGGCAGCGGGCACAAGCGATCGAGGCCCGCCACTACGCTAAGTGAAAAGGCCCGTCTCGTCGTACTTGAGCCAACTTCCCTGAAACCCGCGAACAGGCAAACCATCGGTTTTGGCACCGCGTTCGCGCCGCCGTTGAGCTCTGAATACAAGAGTCGGTCGATGGCTCTTTCCCTGATGCTATCTATTGATAGATGGGCAAGACGGCGCTTGATGGGTAGGTCTGGGTGAGTAAAAACAGTTTCAGAATATGACTGAAAAGAGAGTGAACCAGGAAAGGAAGACGTGGGTGTAAACGTGGCTAGAAAACCTGCAGGCAGAAAAAAGCCCCTTCTTTCAGGGGCTTAGATCAGAATATGGCGGAAGCGTAGAGATTCGAACTCTAGGATAGTTGCCCATCGACGGTTTTCAAGACCGTTGCCTTAAACCACTCGGCCACGCTTCCACTTTGTCATGCGGGCGCCATCATACCGAAATGAAACAAGCTGTCAAACTCTCTGGATGGCCTGTTTCCAATGCTCTGTTATGATCTTTGCAACTCAACGTTTCAAAACCCACAGGAGTGTCGCCATGCGCGAACAGGATTACGCCGTCAACCACGGCCTGCAGGTCGAACAGCAGGAGGTCAGCCGAGTCCTGCGCAACACTTACGGCTTGCTGGCCCTGACTCTCATCTTCAGTGCTGTCATGGCCTACGTCGCACAGCAGATGCGCGTCGGTTACCCGAATATCTTCGTCGTACTGATCGGTTTCTACGGTCTGTTCTTCCTTACCGCCAAGTTGCGTGACTCGGCCTGGGGCCTGGTTTCCACCTTCGCCCTGACCGGGTTCATGGGTTTCCTGCTCGGCCCGATCCTCAACCGTTACCTGGGCATGGCCGGTGGCGCCGAAGTGGTCAGTTCGGCCTTCGCCATGACCGCACTGGTGTTCGGTGGTCTGTCGGCCTACGTGCTGATCACCCGCAAGGACATGAGCTTCCTCAGCGGCTTCATCACCGCCGGTTTCTTCGTTCTGCTGGGTGCCGTGGTCGCGAGCTTCTTCTTCCAGATCAGCGGCCTGCAACTGGCGATCAGCGCCGGCTTCGTGCTGTTCTCGTCGGTGTGCATCCTGTTCCAGACCAGCCAGATCATCCATGGCGGTGAGCGCAACTACATCATGGCGACCATCAGCCTGTATGTATCGATCTACAACCTGTTCGTCAGCCTGCTGCAACTGTTCGGCATCATGAGCTCCGACGACTGATTCACCCGATGTTGAAAAAGCCCGCTTCGGCGGGCTTTTTTTGTCCATTA
>NZ_JANLOA010000013.1:0-91816 GCF_025466035.1 Pseudomonas sp. 20P_3.2_Bac5
GCCCCCCCACACGGGCCCCCACGGCCGCTGGTGGTGGTGGCCGCTGTCGGTGGACGAAGGCCCGTTGGCCCTGCTCGGCGTGCGCGCCCGTGCGGGCGACGAGGCGCTGGCCCCGCAACGTCGCCGTCTGCTCAAGGCGCTCAGCCAGCCGCTGGCCCAGGCGTTGGCCCGGGCGCGGCTGGCGGATCAACTGGAAGCCGCGCGCCTGCACGGCGAAACCGAGCAGTTGCGCAGCGCCTTGCTCGCCTCGGTGTCCCACGACTTGCGCACGCCGCTGACCGCGATGCGCGGCAGCATCGACAGCCTGCTGGCGCTGGGTGATGCGATTCCCGCTGCGGATCGTCGCGAACTGCTGGAAGGCACCCGCGACGAAGCCGAACGGCTGGACCGCTACATCCAGAACCTGCTGGACATGACCCGCCTCGGCCACGGCGGTCTCAAGCTGGCGCGGGACTGGGTCGCCCCGGCGGACATCGTCGGCAGCGCCTTGAACCGCCTGCGCGTGGTGCTGGCGCCGCTGCAACTGCACACCGAGGTGCCGGCGCACTTGCCGCTGCTCTATGTGCATGCGGCGTTGATCGAGCAGGCGCTGGTCAATGTGCTGGAAAACGCCGCGCGGTTTTCTCCGCTCAATGGCCGGCTGGAGATGCGCGTGAGTGTCGAGGACGAGCACCTGTGCCTGGCCGTCGCCGACGAAGGGCCGGGCATTGCGCCGCAGGACCGCGAGCGCATTTTCGACATGTTCTACACCGCCGCTCGCGGGGATCGCGGCGGGCAGGGCACCGGGCTCGGGCTCGCGATCTGCCAGGGCATGATCGGCGCCCATGGCGGGCATATCCGCGTCGATGACGGCCTCGATGGTCACGGCACCTGCATCACACTATGCTTGCCGCTTCCGGCCCAACCCGAACTGGACAGCGAGACCCCATGAGCCAGACCGCGACCCTGCTGGTCATCGACGATGAACCGCAGATCCGCAAATTCCTCCGTATCAGCCTCAGCTCCCAGGGCTACAAAGTGCTCGAAGCGGGGACTGGCGCCGAGGGCCTGAGCCAGGCGGCGCTGTCCCGGCCGGACCTGGTGGTGCTCGACCTCGGCTTGCCGGACATGGACGGCCAGGACGTATTGCGCGAACTGCGCGAATGGAGCGCGGTGCCGGTGCTGGTGTTGTCGGTGCGGGCCAGCGAGGGCGAGAAAGTCCGGGCGCTGGACAGCGGCGCCAATGACTACGTGACCAAGCCGTTCGGCATCCAGGAGTTTCTTGCCAGGGTCCGCGCGCTGCTGCGCCAGGTGCCCCAGGCGGCTGCGCCGCAGGCGGCGTGCAGTTTCGGCGCGTTGACCGTGGACCTGGCGTACCGGCGCGTGACCCTCGACGGCGAAGAAGTGGCGCTGACCCGCAAGGAATACGCCTTGCTGGCGCAACTGGCACGGCATCCCGGACGGGTCATCACCCAGCAGCAGTTGCTCAAGGACATCTGGGGACCGACCCATGTCGACGACACGCATTACCTGCGCATCGTCGTGGCCCATGTGCGGCAGAAACTCGGGGATGACCCGACCGCGCCGCGGTTTATCGTGACCGAGCCGGGGGTGGGGTATCGGTTGGTTGGGCAGGAGCCGGTCTGAGGCTTGGTGGCCTCAGCGCCGCTCCGCCTCATAGTTATCCAGCGTATCCCGCGCAATCTCCCGCCCCAGCGCGATCAGCTCCGGCGCTTTGTAAAACTCGAAAAACCGGCACACCCGCTTCGGCACGTTGATCAGCACATCCGGCGGATAGCCGGCGATCTTGTACTGTGCCAGCGAGGTCTGCATCACTTCGAAACTCTGGTTGATCAGATCCAGCAACGACGCCGGCCCGACGTTATCGACAATGAACGACCCGGTCGCCGACTTCGGCGCGCCGTCGCTTTCCGGCGCCGCCGAGGGTTGCTGGGCCTTGGGGCTGGCGGCGTCTGCCAGCCAGGGATTGGGCACCTGCGTCGCCTCGATCGCCAGGTCCTGTTCCATCTCTTGCGCCAGCTCCTTTTCCAGCCCGAGCAAGACCTCGGCCTGTTTGCGCCGGAACGGCAGGCGCGAGCCCAGCGAACTGATCAGGTTGTCGAAGCGCAGCTTGAACGCCGGCGGGCGCTCGATCACCGGCAACTGGTACTGCTTCTGGTTGGTGGAGTTGAGGTTGACCGCGATGATCAGGTCACTGTGGCTGGACACCACCGGGATGATCGGCAACGGATTGAGAATGCCACCATCGACCAGCGTGCGGTTGCCCTGGACCACCGGGGTGAACAGGCTGGGAATCGCCGCCGAGGCCCGCATCGCCTGATGCAGGCAGCCTTCCTGAAACCAGATTTCCTGCTGGTTGGTCAGGTCCGTGGCCACCGCCGTGTAGGGAATGCGCAACTGCTCGATATTGATTTCGCCGACGATCTTGCGGATCTGTCCGAAAACCTTGTCGCCACGGATCGCGCCCAGGCGGAAACTCACGTCCACCAGGCGCAGCACGTCGAGGTAGTCCAGGCTCTCGATCCAGTTGCGGTATTCGTCCAGCTTGCCGGCAGCGTAGATCCCGCCAACCACCGCGCCCATGGAGCAGCCGGCGATACAGGAAATCTCGTAACCGCGCCGTTCGATTTCCTCGATCACGCCGATATGCGCATACCCCCGGGCCCCGCCCGAGCCCAACACCAGCGCTACGCGCTTTTTCATGATTGCGCCCCTAGGTCGATCGCCGTTTTGATGACCCGAGAATGCGCCTGTTTCGGGTTGCGCTTCAATCGTCGTCTGCGCTGGGCTACGCTGAACAGGGCACTTTTGCGTACGCCCGCCGTCGAACATGCCGACACGACTTTTCCCATCTTCGAGGTAACACCGATGAAAGCCCTGATCACCCTGTCCCTGATTGTTGTGGCCCTGGCGGGTTGCGCGGGCAAGACGGCCTATCGCGACAGTTGCGGCAGCCAGCTCGACGCCGCCTGGAAGGAGCTCGACCTGGCCAAGGCCGAGGGCTTCGCCGGAACGGTCAGTTATTCCAAGGCCCTGTCGCTGCTGACCGGCGCCAAGACCCAACAGCAGTTCGAAGCCTTCGAAGGGTGCACCCAGAAAGCCGAGAAAGCCCGTTTCTATATCCGTGAGTCCCGCGCCGGACGTTGATGAGGTAAGGCCCCATGTCGCAGATGTTCGATCATGTCGTTGCCCAGGTGCTTGGCTTGCACGTTCGTCTGCTGGCCTGTCAGGCACGCCTCGCAGAAAACACTGACAGCGAAGCGTTGCACGACCTACGCACTAACGTGCGGCGCCTGCGCAGCCTGCTGCGACCGCTGCGCGGCTTGCCCGGGGTCGATCAACTGGAGAGCGCGGCCAAGGCGGTGGGCGACATGACCACGCCGCTGCGCGACCGCGAAGTGCTCGCCGAGCAACTGTTCGAGCGCCAGCAGCCGGACGCGGCACAGCGGCGTCTGGCGGGCGAGGGCGCGACCTTCGCCGCCGTGGCGGCCAGCACCCAGTTGCACAAACTGCTGGCGATCATTGATGCCTTCCCGGCTTTCCTCCGCGCCATCGAACATCAGAAGCTGGTGCCGGACCCGCGCAAGCGCATCGAGAAGCGCCTGGACAAGCAATGGAAGAACATCGTCAAAGCCATGCACGACCCGGCCCATGACCGCCATCGCCTGCGCCTGCTGATCAAGCGCTCGCGTTACGGCGCCGAAGCCTACCCGCAACTGGGACGGCTGAAGCGTTCGATGCGCGCCTCGCTCAAGCGCGCCCAGGACGACCTCGGCCACTGGCACGACCTGCTGCAATGGCTGACCCAGGCCGAAAAGCAGCCTGACCTGGCCGCCCTCGTGCCGCAGTGGCAGGCGCAGCTTGTCGAAGCCGAACAGCGCGCGGACAAGACCCTGAACGCCCTGCTGAAGCATATCGACGAACGATAATGCGCTGAATTGGCAGTTATGCGGCCTGCTGGGGCGGGCTATCTCCTCTTAAGATCGTGGGACTTTTCCGTAGGCGAGGTCCGCATGAATTTTTCCCAACTGCTCACCGCTGTCCGTCAGCGCCCGCAGGAAGTGGTCATTCCCGCCGAGTGGGCACAAGGCCGCGCCTGTTTCGGCGGTCTGATGGCGGCGCTGGTCTATGAGGCCATGCACGCCAAGGTGTCGCCGGAGCGTCCGGTGCGTTCGTTGGCCATCACCTTCGTCGGCCCCGCCGAGCCGGGCGTGCCCATCAGTTTTGAAGTGGAAATGCTCCGCGAGGGCCGCGCAGTGAGTTCGCTGCTGGGCCGGGCAATCCAGAACGGCCAGACCGTGACCCTGATCCAGGGCAGCTTCGGCGCCGGGCGTACCTCGGTCATCGATGTGCCGGCGTTGCCGGCGAGGGAAATGAAAAGCCTGGAAGACTCCAGTCCGGAACTGCCGTACATCCCCGGCGCAACCCCGGAATACATCCGCTACCTGTCCATGCGCTGGGGCATCGGCGCCATGCCGTTCAGCAACAAGCCGCTGCGCAGCATGGGCGGTTGGGTGCGTTTGAAGGACGCGGTGGAAGAGCCGGTGACCGAAGCGCATCTGCTGGCGCTGGTGGACGCCTGGCCGCCGGCATTGTTGCCGCACCTGAGCAAACCGGCAGCGGGCAGCACCCTGACCTGGACCATCGAATTCGTCCAGCCGGTGGCCAGCCTCAGCACTTTGGACTGGTGCCAATACTGCGCGGACATCGAGCACGCCCGTGATGGCTACGGCCACACTGCGGCAGCCATGTGGGACGCACGTGGCGAGCTGTTGGCGATCAGCCGGCAGACGGTGACTGTGTTCGCCTAAGTGTCAGTGACGGTGGCGTTCGCGCCAGGCGCGCCACCACGCACCACTGAAGAGAAAGCGCGGGAAGGTGACGAACTGCTCGGTGAGCAGGCGCTTCACTGCATCCTGCCGGTTGCTGAACGGCTCCGGCTGTTCGGCTTCCAGGCGATGCCCGTGGCGTTGCAGCCCCAGCCCCGCCAGCAGGCCGATCACACCCACGGCGATCTCGCCCAGGTCCAGTTCGAACAGTCCCGACAACACCAGCAGCGTGCCGATGATGAACAGCGGCACGGCGATCAGGTGCAAGACCAGATTGGTCGGGTTGCGGTGATTGTTGGAGTAGCCACGCCATTGCCAGGCGGGCAGGTTGGGCAGGCGTTTGCTCATATGAGATGTCCTCAGACTTTTCGGTGGTGCGTGTCTGAAGAGTAGTTCTGGCCTTTGGGAGAGGCCAATTGACGGGATTGATGACGGGGATAGGTGAGGGCGCCGAACCGCAGCGGTGACGCCCTCGAACGCTCTACAACTTCAACTGCCCGATCACCTTGTTCAATTCCCCGGCCAGGGTTGCCAGTTCATCGCTGGTGGTCGCCGACGACACCGTCTGCTGCACCGTGTCTTCGGTCACGTCGCGAATGCTCACCACGGCGCGATTCATTTCCTCGGCCACATGGCTCTGCTCTTCGGCCGCCGCGGCGATCTGGGTGTTGCTCTCGCGCATCTGCGCCACCGCCGCGGTGATTTCTGCCAGGGCTTCGCCGGCTTCCTGCGCTTGTTTGACGCAATCGTCGGCCTTGAACGAGCTTTCGGTCATGAACTCCACTGCGTCGCGGGTCCCGGCCTGCAAGGCCGAAACCATATCGGTGATTTCGTCGGTCGAGCTTTGTACCCGCTTGGCCAGGTTGCGCACTTCATCCGCCACCACCGCGAAGCCACGGCCCAGGTCGCCGGCACGGGCAGCCTCGATGGCGGCGTTGAGGGCGAGCAGGTTGGTCTGTTCGGCGATGCTGTGGATCACATTGACCACGCCGTTGATCTTCTGGCTGTCCTCGGCCAGTTGGCGAATCATCTCGGCGGTCTGCTGCACGCCGCTGGACAGCCCGGCGATGGAAGTCTGCACCCGGCTGACCACTTGCTGGCCGCTGCCGGCCAGGGTGTCGGCGGTCTGCGACAGGTCGCGGGTGGCGCCGGCATGCTGGGCGATGTGGTAGACGGTCGCGGACATCTCGTTGATCGCCGTGGCTGCCTGGTCGGTTTCGCTCTGCTGGCCAAGCATGCCGTGGCGCACATCGCTCATGCTGGAGGCCAGGCGCGCGGCACCGGAATCGAGTTGCGCGGCGGTGAGCGCGACGGTGTTCACCACGCGGTGGTAGGTGGTCTGCATGGCGTTGAAGGCCGTGGCCATCTGCCCGATCTCGTCGTGGCAGGCCAGCGGCACCCGGGCCGAGAGGTCGCCGGTCTTCTCGACGTGCAGCATCACGTCCTTGAGGATGTTGAGCTGGGCCAGCAGGAAACGGATCAGCAACTGCGAGGCGCAGAGCATCGCCAGCATCAGGATCAGCACGCACACCGCGTAGTTGCCGAAGCGGTCGCCATACACCTGCACGAAGCTCGGCGACGGCGCCAGCACGGCGACCCGCTGACCGTCACGGCTGATGACCTGGGCACCGGCCAGCGGATCATCGCCGAAGACCGCATAGGGCTCGATCGTCACCCAACCGCTGGCGTTGGCCACGGATTCGAGGGGCTTGCCCTGGTAGTTGGGCACTTGGCCGGGGGTGAACGTCAGGACGTGCGGGCTCTGCGGCAACGCCTGTCCCGCCGGCCAGGCGGCCAGCAAGCGTGCTTCGGCGACGGCCCGGCTCTGGGCTTCTTCCACCCGCGCCTGCTGTTCGAGGAACACCGCGTACAACACCAGGAACAGCGTGGTGACGAAAGCGACCGCGTTGACAGCCCAGAACTTGTACTTCAGGGAGATATTGCTAAGCCAGGCACCCATGGTAGGTCTTCTCTGAGTTAAGCGTTTAAGCGGAAAGTTTTTTGGCAAGGTGCCAGCATTCTGTTCGACTAATCAGCAATAAATCTTGATATGTGTCAAGCCAGCTCGGGCAGGCTGAAAAAGCGCTGTGCACAGCGGGTCGTGTGGGCTGCCACCTGCTCCACGGACTCACCCCGATGGAGGGCAACTTCGCGCAACACTTCCGGGAGAAAGGCTGGTTCGTTGCGCCCGCTTTTCGGCTTCGGCCGCAGGCTGCGCGGCAGCAGGTAGGGCGCATCGCTTTCCAGCATCAGCCGGCCTTCGGGGATGCTGGCCACCAGTGGATGCAGGTGGGTGCCGCGGCGTTCGTCGCAGATCCAGCCGGTGATGCCGATGTGCAGGTCGAGGTCGAGGTAGCCGAACAGCGCCTCGCGCTCGCCGGTGAAGCAGTGCACCACGGCGGCGGTGAGGTGGTCGCGGTAGTCCTTGAGGATATGCAGCAGGCGCTCGCTGGCGTCGCGCTCATGCAGGAACACCGGCATCTGCAGTTCAACCGCCAGGGCCAACTGGTCTTCCAGGGCTTTTTCCTGTTGCGGGCGCGGCGAGAAATCGCGGTTGAAATCCAGCCCGCATTCTCCCACCGCCTGTACCCGCGGCTGCTCCAGCAAGTGGCGCAAGCGGCGCGAGCTGTCGGCGTCCCAGTGGCTGGCGTCGTGGGGGTGAACACCCGCGGTGGAAAACAGCCGCTGGCCGCTCTCGTCCAGTTGCTGGCACAGCTCCAGCGCCTCTTCGCTGCCCGCCAGGCTGGTGCCGGTCAGCAGCATTTGCCGCACGCCCGCAGCCTCGGCGCGCTCGAGAATGGCCTGGTGTTTGCCGGCGAAACTGGAGTTGGTCAGATTGACGCCGATGTCGATGAGTTGCATGGTGCTACCTCGGAATTTGCCGCAGATGGGCGCTGGTTGCGCCAAAAAATATCAATAAACACAAGAACTTCAATGAGTTGTCACGGTCTTTTGCGGTCAATTGTCATGGACCGGCTGCAGAATATGACCCCTGACACCCCATCGCGGCCAGTGACCGGAGCCCGGATGACGCGAGCGTTACTGATGATTCTGCTGTGTACCGGACTGCTGTTGCCAGGGTCGGCCAGCGCGCGCCTGCCCGGTCCGCCGCAGGTGGTCAGCAACGACAAGACCCGCGACCTCGCGCAAATCCGCGCCAGCCGCGAACTGCGGGTGCTGGTCAACCAGAGCCGCAACAGCTCCGGCGAGGTCAAGGGTCAGTCCTATGGCGTCGAGTACCACCGCCTGCGCGCGTTCGAACATTACCTCAATGCCCGCGCCCGCGACGGCCAGGAACTGCGTCTGAAGTTGATTCCCAAGGCCAAGGACCAGTTGATCAGCGCCCTGCAGCGCGGCGAAGGCGATCTGGTGGCGCCGGGTGAGTTGCTCGATCCAGTGTCGATCCGTGGCGTCAGCTCCAGCGACCCGGTGATGACCCAGGTGCCGCTGGTGCTGGTGGGGCGCAAGGGCGAGCGGGTCTACGGCAAGGTCGAGCAGCTTGCCGGCCGCAGCGTGGCACTGCCCAGTGGCAGCGCCGCCGGCGACACCCTGCACGAGATCAACCAGAAACTCGCCCTGCGCAAACTGGCGCCGATCAAGGTGGAATGGATCGACCCGAGCCTGGCGGTCGAAGACGTGCTGGAGATGGTCCAGGCCGGGATCCTGCCGATCACCGTGGTGGAGCAGCCGATCGCCGAGCGCTGGAGCAAGGTCATGCCCAAGTTGCAGATCCAGCGCCGGGTCAGCCTGACCGCGCCGGAGAACATGCACTGGTACATGCGCCGCGACGCGGTGATGCTGCATGCCAGCGTCGACCGCTTCCTTCAGGAATACCGCGTGCCGGCGGACCAGGACGTTGCCTTCGAGCGCATCTACCGCCGCCTGTACAAGGTTCACTACCCGCTGGCCAAGGCCAACCGCCAGCGCCTCGACAACCTGCGTCCGGTCCTGCAGAAGCACGCCGAGGCGCAGAACCTCGACTGGCTCAATCTCGCCGCGCTGGCGTTCAAGGAGTCCTCGCTCAATCCCGCCGCCCGCGGTGCCGGTGGTGCCCACGGCCTGATGCAGATGACCCCGGGCGCCGCGCAGCGGGTCGGGGTCAGTGATATCAACAGCGTCGACGGCAATGTCCAGGCCAGCGCCCGCTACCTGGCGCTGATCCGCCGCAAGTTCTTTGCCAGCAACCAGCTCAACGAGCGCGAGCGCATGGCCTTCGTGCTGGCGGCCTACAACCTCGGGCCCGAACGGGTCCAGGCGATGCGCGCCGAGGCCCGCCGCCGCGGCCTCAATCACAACCAATGGTTCTTCCAGGTGGAGCGGGTGGCCCTTGAGCAGGTAGGAATGGGGCCGGTCAGCTATGTTAATAGCGTCAACAAGTACTTCCTGGCCTTCGACCGGGAGCGGGAGGCGTTGGAGTCCTCCCGGACGCGCAAGGTGGCGAATCGCAAATAATCAAATTATTCGATTCTAATGATGGGTTAATTGCGATTTTCATATTGAGTAATATGATTATTATGGCGCCAACACCACATCACACCTTGTAAGGAACACAGCATGAACGCCCTCCATTCCGTAATGACCACCCGCGCTGGCTGGGGTATGACCGTCCTGCGCATCTTCGTCGGCATCATCTTCATGGCTCACGGTTCGCAGAAGCTGTTCGGCTGGTTTGGCGGCGGCGGCCTGGCGGGCACCGCGCAGTTCATGGAAAGCCTCGGCCTGACCCCGGGCACCCTGATGGCGGCCCTGTCTGGTGGCGCCGAGTTCTTCGGTGGCCTGGCCCTGGTGATCGGCCTGCTGGCGCGGCCGGCGGCGGTAGCACTGATCGGCCTGTTGCTGGTGGCGATCTTCTCGGTACACATCCACAACGGCCTGTTCATGGCCAACAACGGTTATGAGTTCGCCCTGGCGCTGCTGGGTGGCGCGGTGGCGGTGCTGTTCGAAGGGGCAGGGCGGGCTTCGGTGGATGCGGCCATCTCCAAGAGTTGAAGGTTTGCCCGGGGGCCGAATTGCGGTCCCCGGGCAAGCTCGCTCCCACAAGCGATACCCGGATGAGGCTGGCAGATGTAAGCCTTTTGCCATAAGTCGTGTTGACAGTCCGCCAGCCGCTTCTCTAGGATTCGCACTTGCGCCGATTTAAACAGCTACTTGCGGGGCGCGGGAGAGCCCTTCGAGGTGATCCGAATACCGCTAAAACGCTGGTTCGGTGATGCCTCCCACCGCAGCCCAGCGGGATCTGCGAGGCGGAGAATATGACTCCATGAGTTGCCCACGTTCCATTGTCTGTCTGACCCCCCTGTCTTCCAGCCAGTCGGCCCGCACCCCGCGCGTCCTGCTGATCGGTCCGCACCAACCCACTCTCGTTCGCTTGCTCGATGGCTGGCCTCGTCGCAAAGGCCGCGCTACCGCATTGTTGATCCAGTTTGTCGATAACGTTGCGTCCCTCGCCGACTACGCCAATGACCGTTTCGACCTCGCCGTGGTGCAGTCGCCAGCCCGCGAAGACGCCGCCGAAATGATCGGCCACCTGACCCGCATCGCCCGCCAAGGGCTGATTACCCGCGCCTGAGGTCGTTGCCGCGGCGGCGAAGCGTCACTGTGGATAGCTGATGCTGTTCACGTACCAGACCGCCTCGCCACTCGGCGTCTGCACCACCACCTCGTCGCCTTCTTCTTTCTTCAGGAGGGCACGGGCCATGGGTGAGTCCACCGAGATGTAGTCGTTGCGGCCATAGATCTCGTCATAGCCGACGATGCGGAATTTCATCTGCTCGCCGGCGTCGTTCTCGATCTCCACCCAGGCGCCGAAGAACACCTTGCCTTCCTGCTCTGCGCGGTAGTCCACCACTTTCACGTCTTCCAGGCGCTTGCGCAGATAGCGCACGCGGCGGTCGATTTCGCGCAGCAGTTTCTTGTTGTACTGGTAGTCGGCGTTTTCGCTGCGGTCGCCAAGGGAGGCGGCCCAGGTGACTTTCTGAGTGATTTCGGGGCGGTACACGCGCCAGAGGTGATCCAGCTCCGCCTTCAGCGCCTCGTGGCCTTTTCGGGTGATGATGTTGGTAGCCAATGCCTTCTCCTGGGCGGGCGATACGTCAGGCCGCAAAGAGTACCCGCCGAACCGGCAGCGGTACAGGCTGCCGGTGGCGGGCACGCAGGGCTCAGCCTTCGCGCAGCACCGTCAGCGGGCTGGCGTTGAGCGCGCGGCGGGTGCCGACCACGCCGGCACCGCCGACCAGCAGCGCGCCGGCCAGCGGCAGCAAGAGCAGCGACGGGTGCGGGCTCCAGTGCAGGTCGAAGGCGAAGCGGTAGAGCACCCAGGTAATCAGCTCGCAACCGATCGCCGCGAGCAGGCCGCTGGCCGCGCCGAGCAGGCCGAACTCGATCCGCCGCGCCTTGACCAACAAGGCCCGGCCTGCGCCCAGTGCACGAAGCAGGGCGCCCTGGCGGATGCGCTCGTCGAGGGTCGCCTGCAGGCCGGCGAACAACACCGCCAGCCCGGCCGCGAGCACGAACAGCAGCACGTACTGCACCGCCAGGGTGACCTGCGCGAGGATGCTGCGCAGTTGCTCCAGCAAGGCATCGACCGGAAGGATGGTGGTCGCCGGGAAGGCGCGGGACAGGGCCACCACTTGCTGGTCGTTACCCGGTGCGAGGTAGAAGCTGGTCAGGTAGGTGGTCGGCAGTCCCTGCAGGGTGCCGGGCTGGAAGATCATGTAGAAGTTCGGCTGGAAACTGTCCCAGTTGACCGTGCGCAGGCTGCTGACCTGGGCCTCACGCTCCTCCCCGCCGATGACGAAGGTCAGGCGGTCGCCCAGTTTGAGCTTGAGGCTTTCCGCCAGCTCCGACTCCACCGACACGCCGGGCAGCGCGTCCGCCGCCGGTTGGCCCTGCCACCACTGTCCGGCGCTGAGGCTGTTGCTTTCGGGCAGGTCGGCTGCCCAGGTCAGGCTCAGGTCACGTTGCACTGCGCGGTCGCCGGTGGATTCCTTGCTGACGATCTGGTTCACCGCCTCGCCGTTGATTTGCGTCAGGCGGCCGGGGATCACCGGATAAAGCGGCGCGGCATGGCTGGAGAAGCCTTCCAGTTGGCTGGCGAAGCTGGCCTTGTCGTCCGGCAGGATATTCAGCACGAAATAGTTGGGCGCATCTTCGGGCAACTGGTTGTGCCAGGTGTCCAGCAACTCGATGCGCAGCAGGGTGATCAGGCCCATCGCCAACAGGATCAGGCCGAAAGCGAGGGACTGGCCGGCCGCCGCCAGCGGGTGGCGCAGCAGTTGTCCGAGGCCCAGTCGCCAGGCCAGCGGCGCTCCGGCCAGCAAGCGGCGCAGGCTGCGCAAACCGAGCAGGAGCAGGCCGCCCAGCAACAGCGCGGCGATCAGGCCGCCACCGAGCAGGGCGAAGGTCAGCAGCAGGTCGAGGCTCAGGCGCCACATGATCAGGCCGAGGGCGAGGATTGCCGCGCCGTAGACCAGCCAACTGCTCGCCGGCACCGGCAGCAGATCGCGACGCAGCACCCGCAGTGGCGGAACCCGGCCCAGCGCGGCGAGCGGGGGCAGGGCGAAGCCGGCGAGGGCGACCAGGCCGGTGGCGATCCCGGCCAGCGCCGGGGTGATGCCGCCGTCGGGAATCTCCGCCGGCAGCAGGCCGTCGAGCAGGGCGAACAAGCCCAATTGCGCCAGCCAGCCGAGCAGGGCGCCGGCCAGGGCGGCGAGGCTGCCGAGGATCGCCAGTTGCAGGCAGAACAGGCTCAGCGCCTGACGCCGCGACAGACCCAGGCAACGCAGCAGGGCGCTGGCATCGAAGCGTCGCACGGCGAAGCGGCTGGCGGACAGCGCCACGGCCACGCCGGCCAGCAATACCGCGACCAGGCTGGCCATGTTCAGGTAGCGCTCGGCCTTGCCCAAAGCGCCGCCGACCTGCTGGTTGCCGTCACGGGCGTCGCGGATGCGCTGGTTGGGCGCCAGGGTGGCTTCGAGCGCCTGGCGGTAGTCGGCGAGTATCAGGTTGTCGCCGCGCCACAGCTCGCGGTAGGTCACTCGGCTGCCGGGCTGGACCACGCCGGTGGCGTCGAGGTCGGCGAGGTTGATCATCACCCGTGGGGTCAGGCTGTAGAAATTGCCGGCGCGGTCCGGTTCGTAGGTCAGCACCCGGCTCAGGCGCAGGGTTTTCATGCCGACGTCGATGCTGTCGCCGATCTTCAGGTCGAGGGCCGCCAGCAAGCGCGGCTCGGCCCAGGCTTCGCCGGAGGCCGGGCCGCCACCGGTGGTTTCGGCGGCGTAGGGTTCGGGGGCGCTGCGCAGTTCGCCACGCAACGGATAGGCCGCGTCGGCGGCCTTGACGCTGGACAACTGGATACCGTTGTCGGTGGCAATCACGCTGGAGAATTCAACCACTCGCGCATGGGCCAGGCCCCGCGTGATGCCGCGGTCGATCTGCTCGGCGCTGGCCGGCGAACTGCCTTGCAGCACCAGATCGGCGCCAAGGAATTCTGTCGCGCGCAGCAGCATGGCGCCGTTGAGGCGGGCGCCGAAGTAGCCGATGGCGGTGCTCGCCGCGACGGCGATCAGCAGGCCGAAAAACAGCACCCGCAGTTCACCGGCGCGGGCATCGCGCAGCAGTTGGCGCAGGGCAAGATTGAACAGGCGCAGAAAGGACAGGCGTGCCATCTAGGGCTCCATCGGGCTGACCAGATGGCCGGCGTCCAGGCGGATCTGGCGGCGGCAGCGCCGGGCCAGGCGTTCGTCGTGGGTCACCAGCACCAGGGTGGTGCCGCGCTCCTTGTTCAGTTCGAACAGCAGGTCGCTGATGCGTTCACCGGTATGGCTGTCGAGGTTGCCGGTGGGTTCGTCGGCGAACAGCACATCCGGTTCGGCGGCGAAGGCCCGGGCGATCGCTACCCGTTGCTGCTCGCCGCCGGAGAGCTGGCGCGGCGAATGGCTCAGGCGCTGGCCCAGGCCGACCCGCTCGAGCAGGGTGCGGGCGTGCTCGCGGGCATCGCGGCGGCCTTCCAGCTCCAGCGGCAGCATGACGTTTTCCAGGGCGTTGAGGCTGTCGAGCAACTGGAACGACTGGAACACGAAACCGACGTGTTCGGCGCGCACCTTGGCGCGCTGGTCTTCGTCCAGCGGGCCGAGGTCGTGGCCGGCCAGGGTGACGGAGCCTGCGCTGGGCTGGTCGAGCCCGGCCAGCAGGCCGAGCAGGGTGGACTTGCCCGAGCCGGACGCGCCGACGATGGCGAGGCTGTCGCCTTCGTTGAGGTCCAGGGACAGTTCGTGGAGGATGGTGAGGTTGCCTTCCGCGCTGGGAACCACTTTGCTAAGGTTCCGCGCAGTGAGAATGCTGGGGCCCATGGAGAATCCGATGCGAGTGTGGTTATTGAGTGCTGGTCTGGCCTTGCTGTGCATGGCGCAGAGCGCAACGGCGGGTACGGTATTGATCGTCGGCGATAGTATCAGTGCCGCTTTTGGCCTGGATACCCGACAGGGCTGGGTCGCGCTGCTGGAACAGCGGCTCAGCAACGAGGGTTACAGCGACAAAGTGGTCAATGCCTCGATCAGTGGCGATACCAGTGCCGGAGGCCAGGCGCGGCTGCCGGCGCTGCTTGCAGCGCACAAACCGAGCCTGGTGGTGCTGGAACTGGGAGGCAATGACGGCCTGCGGGGACAGCTTCCTGCGCAATTGCAACAAAATCTTGCTTCGATGGTAGACCAGTCCCGCAAGGCTGGGGCCAAGGTCGTGCTGCTGGGCATGCAACTGCCGCCCAACTATGGCCAGCGTTACACCAAGGCCTTCGCTCAGGTCTATACCGACGTGGCTACCCAGAAAAACATCGCGCTGGTGCCGTTTTTCCTGGAGGGCGTCGGGGGTGTTCCCGAACTGATGCAGGCGGATGGCATCCATCCGGCGCAAGGGGGCCAGTCCAGGTTGCTGGAAAATGCCTGGCCGGCAATAAAACCGCTGCTTTGACGCTTTTATAGTGACCGGCTTTCGGCTAATGTTGCGCCCCCGATTTGGAGCCCCCGATGCCGCGTCCCGCCTGGTCCCTGTATGCCTATCAATTGATCGAACCTGACGAACAGCTCGATCTCTTCGCCTGCCAGGAAATCCGTGTGCATCTGGTCGCCCGTCAACTCGAACTGGCGGGCTCGGCCGACCGCACCCTGTGCGGCACCCTGCTACCGGCGCAGCCGCGCTGGTCGGGGGTGCCGAACACGATTTACCGTGATCGCCGCCTGTGCCCGTTGTGCCGGGCCATCCTCGAGGCCCAGCGCCGCGGTACGCGACCTGTCTGGCCGGAACTTTAAGCACCGCTCCGCCCTCTCACCATCCAGCGGCGATGCCTCCCGATTGTTTCGGCAGAGGTGTACAATTGCCGCCTTCACCCCGAATTTGCGAAGGATTTCCCGGATGTTGCCGCGCTTTCCCGCCGTCACCCGTTGCCTGTCCCTGGCCGCCCTGCTGTCGGCAGGTCCTGTTGCCGCGTTGGAGTTCCCACTGCCGCCGCCTGGCGAAGACATCATTGGCCAGGTCCAGGTGATCAAGGCCAAGTACGAGGACACCTTCGCCGATATCGGCACGGCCAGTGACCTGGGCTACCTGGAAATGGTCGCGGCCAACCCGGGTGTCGATCCCTGGTTGCCGGGCGCCGGCACCGAGATCATCCTGCCGACCCGCTTCATCCTGCCGCCGGGCCCGCGCGAAGGCATCGTCATCAACCTCGCCGAGTACCGCCTGTACTACTTCCCGAAAGGGGAGAACGTGGTGCATACCTACCCGCTGGGTATCGGTCGTGAAGGCTGGGGTTCGCCCATCGCCCAGACCAAGGTGACGGCCAAGACGCCGAACCCGACCTGGACCCCGCCGGCCTCGATCAAGGCCGAACACGCTGCTGACGGTGACCCGCTGCCGAACGTGGTGCCGGCCGGCCCGGACAACCCGCTGGGTCCGTTCAAGTTCACCCTGGGCGTGCCGGGCTACCTGATCCACGGCTCGAACAAAAAGTTCGGCATTGGCATGCGCACCAGCCACGGCTGCTTCCGCATGTTCAACAACAACGTGCTGGAGCTGGCCAAGATGGCGCCAGTGGGTACGCCAGTGCGGATCATCAACGAGCCGTACAAGTTCGGCATGAGTGGCGGCAAGGTTTACCTCGAGGCGCACACTCCGCTGGACGACAAGGGCGATCCGTCGGTGGTGGACAAACACACCGCGGTGATCAACGCGCTGCTCAAGCGTGAAGACCTGGCCAAGAACGTGCAGATGAACTGGGACATGGTTCGCGATGTGGTCGCGACCGAAGACGGCATGCCGGTGGAAATTGCTGTGCCGAACGGGGTAGGTGGCGAAGTGCCAATCATTTCCAGCGCACCTTACCAAGAGCAGTAAGTTTCATCGGTGTTACACCAAGGCCCGCCTTAATGGCGGGCCTTGTCGTTTGAGGGTGTTGTTATCTTGCTGGCAATAAAAAAGCCGACCCACAAGTGGGTCGGCTTCTAAATAACAACCCCGAAGGATTATTACTTGCGGCTGGCTTTTTCCAGCATACGCAGAGCGCGCTCGTTGGCTTCGTCAGCAGTTTGCTGAGCCTTCTGAGCGGCAGCCAGAGCGTCGTCGGCTTTGCGATACGCTTCGTCAGCACGAGCTTGTGCACGAGCTGCTGCGTCTTCGGTAGCAGTCAGACGAGCTTCGGTTTCTTTGGAGACGCTGCTGCAACCGGTAGCCAGAACTGCGGCCAGAGCCAGAGCAGAGAATTTCAGAACGTTGTTCATCGTGTTCCCCTTCAAGGACTTTCTATTAAAGAGCCATCTCTCAACAAAGAGAAACTGGCCGGCGTACATAGTACCCATTACTTGTAGTAAGTAAACTGACTGAGCGCAAGAATTGGAAAAAAATTGCGCCGCGCTTGCTCTTGACAGTCAGGAACCGCGAAAACCGTGCAATTGTTGCGTCTGGAGGCTGTAACGCATTCTTGTAAAAGTAGTTTTTCTTGAACTAATGGTGACTTTAAATGTCAGGTTGCGTCATAAGCACTAGATCATCCGGTTGCTGTTCTCAGGACGTTGCCCGCTGGCATCGTCGGCCGGTCTCAAGTGCGGAAATTTTCCGACCAGTACCTTGAGCATCCCCGCGTTGGGCGCCTACTATTTGTTACGTGCTCAGTTGCCCGAGAACGATCAGGCTCTTCTCGCTGTCCAACGGGGCACGGGGTGGCGTAGAGGTTCCTTCGCCGGACAAACATCGGTTAAGGTAGGGTTTTATTACAAGACCCGCGAGGAGTAGTGATGAGCGAGGCGTTGTCCATCCACCATGACCAAAAGGGTCATCAGTTCGAGACCAATGTGGACGGTCATCGTGCTTACCTGACTTACATGGACCTGGGTAAGCAGACTCTGGATATCTATCGCACCTTCGTGCCCAACGCCCTGCGTGGTCGCGGTATTGCCGCGGCATTGACCGAGCGGGCACTGGCCTACGCCGAAGAGTGTGGCTACACCGTCATTCCTTCCTGCTCTTATGTCGAACGTTACATGGAACGACACCACAAGCATTCTTCCAAGGCCTGACCTTTCCAGGCTTGCACCCTACAGACACGAAAACGCCGGGCAATTGCCCGGCGTTTTCGTTTGTGGCGTATATCAGCCGCGACGTTTCGGCAGCACGTCCTTGAGCTTGGTGCGCATGTTGCGCAGGGTAGTGGCGGTTGCGTCCCAGTCGATGCAGGCATCGGTCACGGAAACGCCGTACTGCAATTCGCAGAGGTCCTTCGGAATGGCCTGGGCGCCCCAGTTCAGGTGGCTCTCGACCATCAGGCCGATGATCGACTGGTTGCCTTCGAGGATCTGGTTGGCGACGTTCTCCATGACCAGCGGCTGCAGGGCCGGGTCCTTGTTGGAGTTGGCGTGGCTGCAGTCGACCATGATGTTCGGCTTGATCTTGGCCTTGTTCAGCGCCTGTTCGCACAGGGCGACGCTGACCGAGTCATAGTTCGGCTTGCCGTTGCCACCGCGCAGCACCACGTGGCCGTAGGCGTTGCCCTTGGTGGTGACGATGGAGACGCCACCTTCCTGGTTGATGCCGAGGAAACGGTGCGGGCTGGAAACCGATTGCAGGGCGTTGATGGCCACGGTCAGGCCGCCGTCGGTGCCGTTCTTGAAACCGACTGCCGAAGACAGGCCGGAGGCCATTTCGCGGTGGGTCTGGGATTCGGTGGTACGGGCGCCGATGGCCGACCAGCTGATCAGGTCCTGCAGGTACTGCGGGGAGATCGGGTCGAGGGCTTCGGTGGCGGTGGGCAGGCCCATTTCCGCCAGGTCCAGCAGCAGTTGGCGACCGATGTGCAGGCCGTCCTGAATCTTGAAGGAGTCGTCCAGGTACGGGTCGTTGATCAGGCCTTTCCAGCCCACGGTGGTACGCGGCTTCTCGAAGTAGACGCGCATCACCAGATAAAGAGTGTCGGAGACTTCCGCAGCGAGAACCTTGAGGCGCTCGGCATATTCATGCGCGGCCTTGATGTCATGGATCGAGCAGGGGCCGACCACGACAAACAGGCGGTGATCCTTGCCGTCGAGGATATTGCGCACCACTTCACGGCCCGCGGTCACGGTCTGAAGCGCGGTGGCGCTGAGTGGAATCTCCTTCTTGAGCTGATCGGGCGTGATCAGGGTCTCGTTGGAGGCAACGTTTAGGTCGTCGATCGGTAAATCAGCCATCGTGTTACTCGTCAGGTCACGGATGCCGGCCGCCAGCGATCCCCGTGCGGCGGAGCAGCATGATTGAGCTCAGCGGGGAGCGGAACCTTAGCGCGTAAACCCTTGGCTCGACAATGGGCATGACCCCGTTTCCGGTGTGGGATGGGCCTTTGAAAGCGCCTTTTTACGACTAAAGTGGCTGGAGGGTGGCTGGACCTGCGATGGAAGGCATAATCGGCTGCGAATCGAATGTTTCACTGGGCCAGTGCGGCAGCCTGGCGCAGCGGAGGTAATGACAGGTAGCGGGGGCGAGGCATGAGCAAGGGGTTGGGCGACAAACTGGTAGTGGCGATTTCCTCGCGAGCGCTGTTCGATCTCAGTGAGAGTCACCGGCTGTACCTGGCCGAGGGCGTCGAGGCTTATCGCCAATACCAGATCGAGCATGAAGACGAATACCTTGAGCCAGGCGATGCTTTCCTGCTGGTGGAAAAGCTGCTGGGCCTCAATGCCGCCCTCGGCCAGCAAAGGGTCGAGGTGATACTGGTGTCGCGCAACAGCGCCGACACGGGCCTTCGGGTATTCAATTCCATCGAGCATTACGGCCTGGGTATTTCCCGCGCGGCGTTCGCCGGCGGGCGTAGTCCGTATCCTTATCTGGCGGCGTTTGGTTGCCATCTGTTCCTGTCCACCGATGCCGATGACGTGCGCAGCGCTCTGGAGGCCGGCTTCGCTGCTGCCACGATTCTTTCGGGTGGTGCCCGGCGGGATGCCATTACCGAGTTGCGGATCGCCTTCGACGGCGATGCCGTGCTGTTTTCCGATGAATCCGAGCGGGTCTATCAGTCGGGTGGCCTGGAAGCGTTCCAGGCCAGCGAGCGGCAATCGGCCCGCGATCCGTTGCGCGGCGGGCCGTTCAAGCCGTTCCTGGCGGCACTCAATCAATTGCAGCAAGAGTTTCCCAGTGGTGCCTGTCCGATTCGCACCGCGCTGGTCACCGCACGCTCGGCGCCGGCGCACGAGCGGGTCATCCGCACCTTGCGCGAGTGGGATATCCGCCTCGATGAATCGCTGTTTCTCGGCGGCCTGGACAAGTCGGCGTTCCTCGAAGCCTTCGCTGCAGATGTGTTCTTTGATGACCAGGCCGGGCACTGCGATCGGGCCAGTCGGGTTGTGGCCACAGGCCATGTTCCGCATGGCATCAGCAACGAACGCACGCCCGGCTGAGCCCCGCTGGACGGGGCCTGCGCATCAACAGGGCGCTGCTAAGCTGAAGCTTGCTCTGCCGTTTCGGCAGTCGGAGGAGGCTCAATGATCCGTTCGATGCTGTATGCCACGGACCTTGGTGTGTACGCGCCTTATGTCATGCAACACGCGCTGGCCCTGGCGCGGACGTTTAATGCGGAGCTCTATGTGATCCATGCCGTGGAGCCGATGGGGCAATTCGCCGAATCACTGCTGCAGAGTTACCTGGATGAACAAACCCTCGACCAATTGCACAGTCAGGGCGTGAACACCGTCATGGCCAATATCGAGCAGCGGGTGCTGGAAAACTTTCGCGAAGAGTTGGGGGATCAGGAAGATCTGGCGCTGATACGCGCGGTGCGGGTACGCCAAGGGGATCCGGCCCAGGTGATTCTCGAGCAGGCCCAGCGGCTGAGTGTCGATCTGCTCATTGTCGGCAGTCACACCCACGGGGCCGGGGTGGAGATTCCGATCGGGCGCACGGCGGTGCGCATTCTGCAGTTGTCCCCGGTGCCGGTGTACATGGTGCCCCTCGCCCAGCACCTCGGTCGCAGAAAGGTTTGAGGAATTTTCCGTGGTGCTTGTAAGAAAACTGATGAAATTGTTCTAGATTTATTCTCCTGACCACTAATATAGTTATAACTCGTCGCTGTTGCCGGTGACGCCCAGCATCTGAGGGATACCTATGAAGCTTCAACAATTGCGCTACATCTGGGAAGTGGCGCACCACGACCTCAACGTTTCCGCGACAGCGCAGAGCCTGTACACCTCCCAACCGGGGATCAGCAAGCAGATTCGCCTGTTGGAAGACGAGCTGGGCGTGGAAGTGTTTGCCCGTAGCGGCAAGCACCTGACCCGCGTGACCCCGGCGGGCGAACGCATCATCAATACCGCGGGCGAAATCCTGCGCAAGGTCGAGAGCATCAAGCAGATTGCCCAGGAATTCTCCAACGAGAAGAAGGGCACCCTGTCGATCGCCACCACCCACACCCAGGCGCGTTATGCGCTGCCGCCGGTGATCAGCTCGTTCATCAAGCAGTACCCGGAAGTTGCCCTGCACATGCATCAGGGTTCGCCGATGCAGATCGCCGAAATGGCTGCTGACGGCACCGTCGACTTCGCCATCGCCACCGAGGCGCTGGAGCTGTTCGGTGACCTGGTGATGATGCCGTGCTACCGCTGGAACCGTTGCGTGGTGGTCCCGCAAGGGCACCCGCTGACCAAGCTGCCGAAGCTGACCCTGGAAGTGCTGGCCGAATACCCGATCGTCACCTACGTGTTCGGCTTCACCGGCCGTTCCAAGCTGGACGAAGCCTTCAGCCACCGCGGCCTGACGCCGAAAGTGGTGTTCACCGCCGCCGACGCCGACGTCATCAAGACGTACGTGCGCCTCGGCCTGGGTGTCGGCATCGTCGCCAAGATGGCGGTGGATCCGAAACTGGACAGCGACCTGGTGGTTCTGGATGCCAGCGAACTGTTCGAATCCAGCATCACCAAGATCGGTTTCCGTCGCGGCACCTTCCTGCGCGGCTTCATGTGCGATTTCATCGAGAAGTTCGCGCCGCACCTGACCCGCGAAGTGATGGCCAAGGCGATCCAGTGCCACAACAAGCAGGAGCTGGAAGAGCTGTTCGAAGGCGTGGAACTGCCTGTCCATTGATGGCAGCTCCAAGCGCTCAGCTATAAGTTGCAAGAGAAAAGCGGTCCGCATGCGGGCCGCTTTCTTTTTGGGCCTTTGAAAGCCGCAAAGAAAAAGCGGCCCTGATAAGGATAATTTCAGTCAGTTAGCGTTTCATGCAGCCCTTCGCGAGCAAGCTCGCTCCTACAGTGTAGGAGCGAGCTTGCTCGCGAAGGGCGCCAACAGGCTTAGCTGACAGGCATTACCCCGATAAGGACCGCTTCTACTTGTAGCTTGCCACTTGAAGCTTGCAGCTAAAAAAAGCCGTCAGGCTTTGGAGATGAGGTTGCCGGCGTGCAACCCGCATTCCTTCTGGGTCGACTCTTCCCACCACCAGCGGCCTTCGCGTTCGTGCTGGTTCGGCAGCACCGGGCGGGTGCAGGGCTCGCAGCCGATGCTGATGAAGCCGCGTTCGTGCAGGCTGTTGTACGGGATTTCCATCATGCGGATGTAACCCCAGACTTCCGCGCTGCTCATCTGGGCCAGCGGGTTGAACTTGTACAGGGTGCGCTCCGGGGTGGAGAAGGCGCTGTCGATTTCCAGCGCAGCCACCTGGCTGCGGGTGCCTGGGCTCTGGTCGCGGCGCTGGCCGGTGGCCCAGGCGCTGACGGTGCTCAGCTTGCGGCGCAGCGGTTCGATCTTGCGGATGCCGCAGCATTCGCCATGACCATCCTTGTAGAAGCTGAACAGGCCCTTGTCCTTGACGAACGGGTCGAGCTTTGCGCGATCCGGCGAAAGGAGCTCGATCGGCAGCTTGTACTCTTCGCGGACCCGGTCGATGAAACGGTAGGTCTCCGGGTGCAGGCGCCCGGTGTCGAGGCTGAACACCTTGACGTTCTTGTTCAGTCTCCAGGCCATGTCCACCAGCACGACGTCTTCGGCGCCGCTGAAGGAAATCCACAGGTCATCGCCGAAGTGTTCGAAGGCGAGCTTGAGGATGTCCTGGGGGGACTTGTTGGCGTAGGTCGCGGCCAGTGCGGCGACGTCGAAGGATTGGCTCATCAGGCGGCTTCCGGTCATTGAATGGCGCTTGGCGCTCGTAGTGGGGCAGATGTTACCAAAAAATGCCCGGCCAGACGGGTCGCAATGCCAGACAAGCATTGCTAGAGTGCAGCTCCCATTTTTTGGCGTTGTTCGAGGAGTGTGTTGTGGAAATTGCCTGTCTCGATCTGGAAGGCGTATTGGTCCCGGAAATCTGGATCGCCTTCGCGGAGAAAACCGGAATCGAATCGCTGAGGGCCACCACCCGCGATATTCCGGACTATGACGTACTGATGAAGCAGCGCCTGCGGATTCTCGATGAGCATGGCCTGAAGCTGTCGGATATCCAGGCGGTGATCGCCACCCTCAAGCCGCTGGACGGCGCCGTCGAATTCGTCAACTGGCTGCGCGAGCGCTTCCAGGTGGTGATCCTCTCCGACACCTTCTACGAGTTCTCCCAGCCGCTGATGCGCCAACTGGGCTTCCCAACCCTGCTGTGCCACCGCCTGATCACCGACGAGACCGATCGCGTGGTGAGTTACCAACTGCGCCAGAAAGATCCCAAGCGCCAGTCGGTCCTGGCCTTCAAGAGCCTGTACTACCGAGTGATTGCCGCGGGTGATTCGTACAACGACACCACCATGCTGGGCGAAGCGGATGCTGGCATCCTGTTCCATGCGCCGGAAAACGTGATCCGCGAATTCCCGCAGTTCCCGGCGGTGCATGATTTCGAGGCGCTGAAGAAAGAGTTCATCAAGGCTTCGAATCGTTCTTTGAGTCTGTAAGACGAGGGCCTAATCGCTGGCTTGCCAGCGATGAGGTCCTATAGACCCTGCAAGGTTTCCAGCAACACCCGCACCTTGGTGATCGACTCCTGATACTCCGACTCCCAATCCGAGTCCGCCACCACCGCGCCACCACCCCAGCAGCAGACCTGCCCGTCCTTCACCAGCAGGCTGCGAATAGCGATCGAGCTGTCCATCTCGCCGCGCACGTCCACATACATCAATGACCCGCAATACAGCGCCCGACGGCTGGGTTCCAGCTCGTCGATGATCTGCATCGCGCGGATTTTCGGTGCGCCGGTGATGGAGCCGCCAGGGAAGCTGCCGGCGATCAGGTCCAGCGCGTCCTTGTCCGACGCCAGCCGGCCGGTCACCGCGCTGACCATGTGGTGCACGTTCGGATAGCTCTCCAGGTTGAACAGCTCCGGCACCCGCACCGAGCCGATCTCGCAGGTGCGGCCGAGGTCGTTGCGCAGCAAGTCGACAATCATCAGGTTTTCCGCGCGGTCCTTGCTGCTGGCCAGCAGTTCTTCGCCATTGGCGCGGTCTTGCAGCGGATCGGCGCTGCGCGGGCGGGTGCCTTTGATCGGGCGGGTTTCCACCTGGCCGGCGCTGACCCGGATAAAGCGCTCGGGCGAGAAACTCAGCAGGGTGCTGCCGTCGTCCAGCGTCTGGAAGCCGGAAAACGGCGTCGGGCACGCCGCCCGCAGCGCCTGATAGGCGTGCCACGGATCGCCCTGGCAGGGCGCGCGGAAACGCTGGGTCAGGTTGATCTGGTAGCAATCGCCGGCCTGGATGTACTGCTGGACCCGTTCGAAGGCCTCGCGGTATTGCTCGGCACTGATGTCGCCGCGCATCGGCGCGTCGAGGTGGAAGCGTTCGCTGTGGCTCGGTGTAACCGGGTTGAACCGTTCGATCAGGCGCTCGCGTTCGGCCTGCTCCAGCATCGGGTGGAACAGCAACTGGCTGGTGCCTTGCTGATGGTCGCTGATCAGTGCCCACGCATACAGGCCGAGGCTCGCGTCCGGCAGGCCGAGGTCGTCCTGCGCCAGTTCCGGCAATTGCTCCAGGCGTCGGCCGAAGTCATAGCTCAGGTAGCCGATCACGCCGCCGGCGAAGGGCAGTTCCACGCCGTCCGGCAACTCGGCCGGACCCAGCTCGGCAAGGCTGTCACGCAGCCGTTGCAGGTAGCGGTCGCCGGACTCGCCCGCTTGCACCACCAGGCTGCGCAGCGGCCAGGCGCTGAGCAGGTCGAAACGGCCACGTTCTGCACCCGGACGGGCACTGTCGAGCAGCACGGCGCCGGGGGCGTGGCGGATGCAGTCGAAATAGCGGGCGGGGTCGGCCTGGTAGGGCAGGGGGTGCAGTGTGCAGGTTGGCATTCGTTTGAACGGCTTGTAGGCGGGGGAGGCATTGTAGACCCGTGTAGGAAATGCTCCTAGAGGTCCTACAGGAAGAAACCGACCGCCCCGACGGCAAAAGCGACGGGGCGGTCGAGGTTCACTGGGCCGGCACGTGGCCGAACAGATCCTGGGCAAAGCGCACGCGATCTTCGACGCTTTCCTGGACACCGTCTTTCGCCAGCTTTTCCAGGTGCGCCTCGATGGCGTGGGTGCGCTGGGTCAGGCCGCAGTCGTTGGCGATCTGGATGTTCAGGCCGGGGCGGGCGTTGAGTTCGAGGATCAACGGGCCCTTGTCCTGGTCCAGCACCATGTCCACGCCGATGTAGCCCAGGCCGCACAATTCATAGCAGCCGGCGGCCAGCTTCATGAAGCCGTCCCAGTTCGGCAGTTGCACGCCGTCCACCGCGTTGGTGGTGTCCGGGTGCTTGCTGATGATGTTGTTCAGCCAGGTGCCGCGCAGGGTTACGCCGGTGGCCAGGTCGACGCCGACCCCGATAGCGCCCTGGTGCAGGTTGGCCTTGCCGCCGGACTGGCGGGTCGGCAAACGCAGCATGGCCATGACCGGGTAACCCATCAGCACGATGATGCGGATATCCGGCACGCCTTCGTAGCTGATGCTTTTGAAGATCTGGTCCGGGGTTACCCGGTACTCGATCAGCGCGCGGTCGCGGTGGCCTCCGAGGGAGTAGAGGCCGGTGAGGATGCTGGAAATCTGGTGCTCGATTTCCTCGTGGCTGATGATCTTGCCCGAGACGGTGCGGTAGCGGTTCTCGAAGCGGTCGGCGATCACCAGGATGCCGTCACCGCCGGCGCCCTGGGCCGGCTTGATGACGAAGTCGCTGCGCCCGCCGATGATCTGGTCGAGTTTCTCGATCTCTTTCTCGGTGGAGATGATCCCGTACATCTCCGGCACATGGATGCCGGCCTGGATCGCCCGTTCCTTGGTGATGATCTTGTCGTCGACGATGGGGTACAGGTGGCGCTTGTTGTACTTGAGGACATAGTCCGCGTTGCGCCGGTTGATACCCATGATGCCCCGGGCTTCCAGGGCCTTCCATGTTTTCCAGAGTCCGAACATCAGGCGTCAGCCTTCACGAAAGCCTTGAAGCGAACCAGCTCCGTCAGGCGGTAGCCGCGGTAGCGACCCATCGCCAGCATGAAGCCCACCAGGATCAGCAGCACCGCCGGGAAGGTGAAGATGAAGTACACCAGTTCCGGCACGGTCATCAGCAGGTGCGCCAGGGAGGCGGCGAACAGGGTACCGATGGCGACTTTCATCGCATGGCCGCCGCCGCGCTCTTCCCAGGTGATCGACAGGCGTTCGATGGTCATGGTCAGAATCACCATCGGGAACAGTGCCACCGACAGGCCACGTTCCAGGCCCAGCTTGTGGCTGAACAGGCTGATGGCGGCGATCAGCACCACGACGAAGGTCAGTACCACCGACAGGCGCGGCAGCATCTGCAGCTTGAGGTGTTCAAGGTAGGAGCGTAGCGACAGGCCCAGCGCGGTGATCACGGTGAACAGCATGATGCCGAAGCCCAGCTGTGTTTCGCGGAAGGCCAGGGCGATCAGTACCGGGGTGAAGGTGCCGAGGGTCTGCACGCCGATCAGGTTGCGCAGGATCAGGATCACCAGCACGCCGATCGGGATCATCACCATGATCATGAAGGTCTGCTGGGTCTGCAGCGGCAGGCCGTAGAGCGAGTATTCGAGGAAGTCGGCGTCGGTGTTCTCGTCGGTCAGCTTGGCCAGGCGGATGGCGTTCATCTCGCTGTTGTTCAGGCTGAAGCTGACGCTGACTTTCTTGCCGCCGTCGACGGTGATCAGGTTGTCGTCACCGGTCCACCACAGCAGGCGGTCGCTCGGCAGGCCCTGCTCGCCGGTATCCGGGTTGAAGTACAGCCAATCGTTGCCGTTGAAGCTGCGCAGCCAGAGTTCCGGGGTCTGCGGCTGGTCGGCCACCAGGCGGATGGTTTGCACGCGTTCGAGCGGAACGTGGGCGATGGACAACAGCAGGTCGATGACCTTGGCCTTCTTCTGCACCGAGGTGTCACCGGCCAGCAGCAGCTTGACGTTGTCGTCGTTGAGATTGTTGACACGCTTGATGGTTTCGCCGACGAAGGTCTCGACGTCCGCCGAATGCTGGCGGATCGGCGCCAGCAGCGCTTCGGCAGCGATCTTCTCCGGGCCTTCCACGGGCAGGCTGTCGCGGAAGGTCGGGCCTTTGATCTTGGGCTTCTCGGTGCTGTAGCGCTTGGTCAGCACCAGGCGGTAGTAGAGCGTCTGGTTGCCGCTGGCGCGACGGGCCGACCAGGTCACCTTGCGGTTGCCGTCGACGCGGTTGACGCTCACGCCATAGTTGTTGGAGATGAAGCTCTCGTTGAGGCTGACGTAGTCACGGCTCAGCGGCGGCACGTACATCTGGACCTTGACCGGGTCTTTTGGACTGGCGACGAACTCGACCTTGGCGTCGATGTTCCACAGGTCGTCGGTTTCGTCCTCGGTCACCGGGATGCCCAGGAAGAAGATCTGATAAGCCGTGATCAGGATACCCAGCAGCACCAGTACGGTGATCAGGACTTTCAGATGAAGGGTAAGAGAGCGCATCGGGGTTACTCTGCGGTGTGAGCGTCAGTGGCGCAGGCGGGTTTGCCGGCAGCGTATTTAAGGCTTGGATCGACCAGCGCATCGAAGTGCTTGAGCGCCTCGGAGCCGATCAGCAACGGGTACTGGAAGGCGCTGCGATCGGTCAGGTTCACTTCGATGCTGCGCAGGGCGGTGCCCATGCAGATATTCAGGCTGATCACCGGACGGGCGGTGTAGCCCTTGCCCTCGTCCGGGTTGTAGTCGCCGGCGCGTCGCTTGATCTTGCTGACGCGCGCCAGAGGGCGTTCTATCGGGTGGGAATGAGCGGCGTCAATGGCCAGGTAGAAGCGTACCCAGGATTCGCCGTTACGCTTGAAACGCTTGATGTCGCGGGCGCTGAGGGAGGCGGTCTTGGCCCCGGTGTCGAGTTTGGCGGCGACTTCCAGGTTGATATCGGCAAGCCGGGCGTATTCGTTCAGGCCGTAGACGGTCTTGCCCGCCGCCTGGCCCAGGGCCGGTAGCAAACAGAGGCTGAGCAACAGTAGAAGGGGCGAAAGTCTCATAGATCCTGGCGCAATGCTGTGGGTGTTCAGGTCAAGGCCACTGGCAGTTCTGCGCAAGCTCCTCGTTGGTCTGACAGAAAAACATGACAGACACACTATCCATACCCCAAAGAGGCGGCGGCATTCTATCACGCTGGTATTCCGGCGCCAGCGGCGCAACTCAGACAACACGCGGTCCCTTGAAGTTCGTTCTTAGACGATTGTCGACAATATTGAATTTGTCTTTGACTGCAATGGCGTATTTAGCTAATTTCAGCGCATTGGATTTTCAAGGTGTCGACAATCATGCTGGACACAGCTCAAGCACCCAGCGTAACCCAGGATGACTCGGAAACCCTTTCCGAAAACGTCTTTCGACGCATCCAGGCCGCGATCGTCAAGGGTGAGATCGCCCCGGGCAGCAAGATCTCCGAGCCGGAACTGGCGCGCACCTACGGCATCAGCCGCGGCCCGCTGCGTGAGGCCATCCACCGCCTGGAAGGCCAGCGCCTGCTGGTGCGGGTGCCGCATGTCGGCGCCCGGGTGGTGTCACTGAGCCATGCCGAACTGATCGAGCTGTACGAGATCCGCGAATCCCTCGAAGGCATGGCCTGCCGCCTGGCCGCCGAGCGTATGAGCGTAGCCGAGATCGATGAGCTGCGCCGGGTGCTCGACACCCACGAGCGCGACGCCGCGTTCCAGGCCGGGGTCGGCTATTACCAGCAGGAAGGCGACTTCGACTTCCACTACCGGATCATCCAGGGCAGCGGCAACCGCACCCTGGTGCAGATGCTCTGCGGCGAGCTTTATCAGCTGGTGCGCATGTACCGCATCCAGTTCTCGGCGACGCCCAATCGGCCGCGCCAGGCCTTTACCGAACACCACCGGATTCTCGACGCCATCGCCGACCGTGACGGCGAACTGGCGGAACTCCTGATGCGCCGCCACATCGGCGCTTCCAAACGCAACATCGAGCGTCACTACCTGGACGCCACTAACCCACGAGGTGAGTCATGAGTCAGAAAAGCAGTCCCGGCCAGCGTTTTCGCGATGCAGTAGCTGCCGAGCACCCGTTGCAGGTTGTCGGCGCCATCAACGCTAACCACGCGCTGCTGGCCAAGCGTGCCGGGTTCAAGGCCATCTACCTCTCCGGTGGCGGTGTTGCTGCAGGCTCCCTCGGCCTGCCGGACCTGGGCATCACCGGCCTGGATGACGTGCTCACCGACGTGCGCCGCATCACCGACGTCTGCGACCTGCCGCTGCTGGTGGATGTCGACACCGGCTTCGGCTCTTCGGCGTTCAACGTCGCCCGCACCGTGAAGTCGATGATCAAGTTCGGCGCCGCCGCCATCCATATCGAAGACCAGGTCGGCGCCAAGCGTTGCGGCCACCGTCCGAACAAGGAAATTGTCTCGCAGCAGGAGATGGTCGACCGCATCAAGGCCGCCGTCGATGCCCGTACCGATGACAGCTTCGTGATCATGGCGCGCACCGACGCGCTCGCCGTGGAAGGTCTGGAAGCCGCGCTTGATCGCGCCGCCGCCTGCATCGAAGCCGGCGCCGACATGATCTTCCCGGAAGCCATCACCGAACTGTCGATGTACAAGACCTTCGCCGAGCGCGTGCGTGCGCCGATCCTGGCCAACATCACCGAATTCGGCGCTACTCCGCTGTACACCACCGAGGAACTGGCGTCCGCCGACGTCTCCCTGGCGCTGTACCCGCTGTCGGCGTTCCGCGCCATGAACAAGGCCGCCGAGAACGTCTACAACGCGCTGCGCCGCGACGGCACGCAGAAGAACGTGATCGACACCATGCAAACCCGCATGGAGCTGTACGACGCCATCAACTACCACGCGTTCGAGCAGAGCCTCGACGCCCTGTTCGCCCAGAAAAAAGCCTGACTCACATGATCCTGCAGGAGCGAGCTTGCTCGCGAAGGCGTCAACCAGGGCGCCGTGTCCTCAGGATCCGAAACACGATTAGCCAAAGCTTCCATAACAAATTCAAGAAAGGAGATATCCCATGGCCGAAGCAAAAGTACTCAGCGGAGCCGGCCTGCGTGGCCAGGTGGCCGGGCAGACCGCACTGTCGACAGTCGGTCAGGCTGGCGCCGGGCTGACCTACCGCGGCTATGACGTCCGTGACCTGGCCGCCAACGCCCTGTTCGAAGAAGTCGCCTACCTGCTGCTCTACGGAGAACTGCCGAACAAGGCCCAGCTCGCCGAATACCAGGCGCGCCTGAAAACCCTGCGCGACCTGCCGCAGGCGCTGAAAGAAGTGCTGGAGCGTATTCCGGCCAACGCCCATCCAATGGATGTCATGCGTACGGGCTGCTCGGTGCTTGGCACCCTGGAGCAAGAGCTGAACTTCGACCAGCAGCGTGACAAGACCGATCGCCTGCTGGCGCTGTTCCCGGCGGTGATGTGCTACTGGTATCGCTTCAGCCACCACGGCGTGCGCATCGACTGCACCAGTGACGAAGACACCATCGGCGGCCACTTCCTGCACCTGCTGCACGGCAAGAAACCGAGCGAGCTGCACGTCAAGGTGATGAACGTTTCGCTGATCCTCTACGCGGAGCACGAATTCAACGCCTCGACCTTCACTGCGCGGGTGTGTGCCTCGACCCTGTCGGACCTGTACTCCTGCGTCACCGCTGCCATCGGTTCGCTGCGCGGCCCGCTGCACGGCGGCGCCAACGAAGCGGCGATGGAGCTGATCGAACGCTTCCAGAGCCCGCAGGAAGCCGTGACCGAACTGCTGAAAATGCTCGAGCGCAAAGACAAGATCATGGGCTTCGGCCATGCCATCTACAAAGAGTCCGACCCGCGCAACGAAGTGATCAAGGGCTGGGCCAAGAAGCTGGCCGATGAAGTGGGTGACACCGTGCTGTACCCGGTCTCCGAAGCCATCGACAAGACCATGTGGGAGCAGAAGAAACTGTTCCCGAACGCCGACTTCTACCATGCCTCGGCGTACCACTTCATGGGCATCCCGACCAAGCTGTTCACCCCGATCTTCGTCTGCTCGCGCCTGACCGGCTGGGCAGCGCACGTCTTCGAGCAGCGCGCCAACAACCGCATCATCCGTCCGAGCGCCGAGTACACCGGCGTCGAGCAGCGCAAGTACGTGCCGATCGAACAGCGCTGATAAAGAGCCCGCCGCACCTGGCTCTGTTTCTGTAGGAGCGAGCTTGCTCGCGATGGCGATGAATCTGTCAGTGGGTTTGATCCCGCTGACGCTATCGCGAGCAAGCTCGCTCCTACAGGGCGGGGCAGGGCAGACAGGGTCTATCCACCGAACACCGTGACCGAGCCGACCTGACCATGAACACCGAATTCCGCAAGTCCCTGCCAGGCACCGGCCTGGACTATTTCGATGCCCGCGCGGCAGTCGACGCGATCGCGCCGGGCGCTTACGACCGGCTTCCCTACACCTCCCGCGTGCTGGCAGAAAACCTGGTACGCCGTTGCGATCCCGCGACCCTCAACGCGTCGCTGAGCCAGCTCATCGAACGCAAGCGCGACCTCGACTTCCCGTGGTTCCCGGCGCGCGTGGTCTGCCACGACATCCTTGGCCAGACCGCCCTGGTCGACCTCGCCGGCCTGCGTGACGCCATCGCCGACAAAGGCGGTGACCCGGCCCAGGTCAACCCGGTGGTGCCGGTGCAGTTGATCGTCGACCACTCGCTGGCCGTGGAATGCGGCGGCTTCGACCCGCAGGCGTTCGAGAAGAACCGCGCCATCGAGGACCGTCGCAACGAAGACCGTTTCCACTTCATCAACTGGACCAAGAAGGCGTTCAAGAACGTCGACGTGATCCAGCCCGGCAACGGCATCATGCACCAGATCAACCTGGAGAAAATGTCGCCGGTGATCCACGCCGAACGCGGCGTCGCCTATCCCGACACCTGCGTCGGCACCGACAGCCACACCCCGCACGTCGATGCCCTGGGCGTGATCGCCATTGGTGTTGGTGGCCTGGAAGCCGAGAACGTCATGCTCGGTCGCGCGTCCTGGATGCGCCTGCCGGAAATCGTTGGTGTCGAGCTGTCCGGCAAGCCGCAACCGGGCATCACCGCCACTGACGTGGTGCTGGCCCTGACCGAGTTCCTGCGCAAGCAGAAAGTGGTCGGCGCCTACCTTGAATTCCACGGCGAAGGTGCCCGCGCCCTGACCCTGGGCGACCGCGCCACCATCTCCAACATGGCCCCGGAATACGGCGCCACTGCGGCGATGTTCGCCATCGACTCGCAGACCATCGACTACCTGCGCCTGACCGGTCGTGAAGAGGAGCAGGTCAAGCTGGTCGAGACCTACGCCCGTGAAGCCGGCCTGTGGGCTGACAGCCTGGTCAATGCCGAATACGAGCGCGTGCTGCGTTTCGACCTGTCCAGCGTCGTGCGCAACATGGCCGGCCCGTCCAACCCGCATGCCCGCGTCGCCACCAGCGACCTGGCGGCCAAGGGCATCGCCGGTGCCTGGGAAGAGGTGCCGGGGCAGATGCCGGACGGCGCGGTGATCATCGCCGCCATCACCAGTTGCACCAACACCAGTAACCCGCGCAACGTCATCGCCGCCGGCCTGCTGGCGCGCAATGCCAACAAGCTCGGCCTGGCCCGCAAGCCGTGGGTCAAATCGTCGCTGGCGCCGGGTTCGAAGACCGTCGCCCTGTATCTGGACGAAGCCGGCCTGACCGACGAACTGGAACAGCTTGGCTTCGGCATCGTCGCCTTCGCCTGCACCACCTGCAACGGCATGTCCGGTGCACTGGATCCGCAGATCCAGCAGGAAATCATCGACCGCGACCTGTACGCCACCGCCGTGCTGTCGGGTAACCGCAACTTCGACGGACGTATCCATCCATACGCCAAGCAGGCGTTTCTCGCTTCGCCGCCGCTGGTGGTGGCCTACGCCATCGCGGGCACCATCCGCTTCGATATCGAGAAGGATGTGCTGGGCGTGGTCGACGGCAAGGAAATCCGCTTGAAGGATATCTGGCCGAGCGACGCGGAAATCGACGCGGTGGTCCGCGCCTCGGTGAAGCCGGAGCAGTTCCGCCAGGTCTATATCCCGATGTTCGCCATCGAGGAAGACAAGGGGCCGAAGGTTCCGCCGCTGTATGAATGGCGCGAAATGAGCACCTACATTCGCCGTCCGCCGTACTGGGAAGGCGCCCTGGCCGGTGCGCGCACGCTTACCGGCATGCGCCCGCTGGCGGTGCTGCCGGACAACATCACCACCGACCACCTGTCGCCGTCCAACGCCATCATGCTGGACAGCGCCGCGGGCGAGTACCTGGCGAAAATGGGCCTGCCGGAAGAGGACTTCAACTCCTACGCGACCCACCGTGGTGACCACCTGACCGCTCAGCGCGCCACCTTCGCCAACCCGAAACTGTTCAACGAGATGGTGCTGGAAGACGGCAAGGTCAAGCAGGGTTCGCTGGCCCGGGTCGAGCCGGAAGGCAAGGTCACCCGCATGTGGGAAGCGATCGAAACCTACATGGAGCGCAAGCAGCCGCTGATCATCGTCGCCGGTGCCGACTATGGCCAGGGCTCGTCCCGCGACTGGGCGGCCAAGGGTGTGCGTCTGGCGGGAGTCGAGGCCATCGTCGCCGAAGGCTTCGAGCGCATCCACCGCACCAACCTGGTCGGCATGGGTGTCCTGCCGCTGGAGTTCAAGCCGGGCGTCGATCGCAAGACACTGGGGCTGGACGGTAGCGAGCTGTACGACGTGGTCGGCGAGCGCACCCCGCGGGCGACCCTGACCCTGGTCATCACCCGCAAGAACGGCGAGCGCGTCGAAGTGCCGGTGACCTGCCGCCTGGATACCGCTGAAGAAGTGTCGATCTACGAGGCCGGTGGTGTGTTGCAGCGCTTTGCCCAGGACTTCCTGGAAGGCGCGGCCTGATATCGGCACGGCGCGGGCAGTGATGTTGACTGCCCGGGCCTTATCGCTGGCAAGCCAGCTCCCACAGGTACGGTGAACGCCGCACCTTGTGGGCGCTGGCTTGCCGGCGATTGGGGTTTCACCTATTGAACTGACAGGACAAATCCATGGCGCATGTACCCCAGATCAAAATCCCCGCCACCTACATCCGTGGCGGCACCAGCAAGGGTGTGTTCTTCAATCTCCAGGACCTGCCCGAAGCCGCGCAACTGCCCGGCGCCGCCCGCGATGCGCTGCTGCTGCGGGTGATCGGTAGTCCCGACCCCTACGGCAAGCAGATCGACGGCATGGGCGGGGCGACCTCCAGCACCAGCAAGACCGTGATCCTGTCCCGCAGCATCAAGCCGGAGCACGACGTCGATTACCTGTTCGGTCAGGTGTCGATCGACAAGGCCTTCGTCGACTGGAGCGGCAACTGCGGCAACCTCTCGGCGGCGGTGGGCTCTTTCGCCATCAGCGCCGGCCTGGTCGACCCGGCCCGCGTCCCGGCCAATGGCGTCGCCACCGTGCGCATCTGGCAGGCGAACATCGGCAAGACCATCATTGCCCACGTGCCGGTCACCAACGGCGAGGTGCAGGAAACCGGTGATTTCGAACTCGACGGCGTGACCTTCCCGGCGGCCGAGGTGCAACTGGAGTTTCTCGATCCGGCCGCCGATGAAGACGACGGCGGCGGGGCGATGTTCCCCACCGGCAATCTGGTCGATCAGCTTGATGTGCCGGGTGTCGGCAGCTTCGAAGTGACCCTGATTAACGCCGGTATCCCGACAATCTTCGTCAACGCCGAGGCCATCGGCTACAGCGGCACCGAGCTGCAGGACGCGATCAACGGCGATAACGCGGCCCTGGCCCGTTTCGAAACCATCCGTGCCCATGGCGCGGTGCGCATGGGGCTGATCAAGCACATCGATGAAGCCGCGGGCCGGCAGCACACGCCGAAAGTCGCTTTCGTGGCGCCGCCGGCGGACTACCTGTCGTCCAGTGGCAAGCAGGTGAAAGCCGGTGATATCGACCTGCTGGTGCGGGCGCTGTCCATGGGCAAGCTGCACCACGCCATGATGGGCACCGCGGCCGTTGCGATTGGTACGGCGGCGGCGATTCCGGGAACGCTGGTCAACCTCGCGGCCGGTGGCGGCGAGCGCGAAGCGGTGCGCTTCGGGCATCCTTCCGGGACCCTGCGGGTGGGTGCACAGGCGCAGCAGGTGGGCGGGCAGTGGACCGTGACCAAGGCGATCATGAGCCGCAGTGCGCGGGTGTTGATGGAAGGGTGGGTGCGGGTGCCGGGGGATTCGTTCTAAGGCATTTTTCGCAGGCTTCGGCTTTGAACAGCGGTGTCCGTCGAGAGGCGGGCACCGTTTTTTTGTTTCCGGGGCTGCGTTGTGGGCCCGTCGCGAAGGACCGCGTAGCGGTCCTGAAATCATCAATCACGAATGCAGCAGACATAAAAAAGCCCCGCTTTTCAGCGGGGCTTTTTCAACGCAGGTTCTGCTTAGATCTGAACAGCGGCGATCTTGGCGTTCGCGGCGACTTCGCGGAACTCGGCGATCTGGTCGAAGCTCAGGTAGCGGTAAACGTCGGCAGCCATGCTGTCGATGTTCTTCGCGTACTCCATGTACTCCTCGACGGTCGGCAGCTTGCCGAGGATCGAAGCGACCGCGGCCAGTTCAGCCGAAGCCAGGTACACGTTGGTCGCGTCGCCCAGGCGGTTCGGGAAGTTACGGGTCGAGGTGGAAACCACGGTCGAACCGGTCTGTACGCGAGCCTGGTTACCCATGCACAGCGAGCAGCCTGGCATTTCCATGCGCGCGCCAGCCTTGCCGTAGATGCCGTAGTAGCCTTCTTCGGTCAGTTGGTGAGCGTCCATCTTGGTTGGCGGAGCCAGCCACAGACGGGTAGGGATGCCACCCTTGACCTTCTCCAGCAATTTACCGGCAGCGCGGAAGTGACCGATGTTGGTCATGCACGAACCGATGAACACTTCGTCGATCTTCTCGCCCTGTACGGTCGACAGCAGACGGGCGTCGTCCGGGTCGTTCGGCGCGCAGAGCACAGGTTCCTTGACGTCGGCCAGGTCGATTTCGATGATTTCGGCGTATTCGGCGTCAGCATCGGCAGCCAGCAGCTCAGGGTTGGCCAGCCAGGCTTCCATGGCTTGCGCGCGGCGCTCCAGGGTGCGTGGGTCGCCGTAGCCTTCGCCGATCATCCAGCGCAGCAGGGTGATGTTGGAGGTCAGGTACTCGGCGATGGCTTTTTCCGGCAGCTTGATGGTGCAACCCGCGGCGGAACGTTCGGCCGAGGCGTCGGACAGCTCGAAGGCTTGTTCGACGGTCAGATCGTTGAGACCTTCGATTTCCAGGATGCGGCCGGAGAAGGCGTTGATCTTGCCCTTCTTCTCGACGGTCAGCAGGCCTTGCTTGATCCCGTAGTAAGGGATGGCATGAACCAGGTCACGCAGGGTGATGCCAGGTTGCAGTTTGCCCTTGAAGCGAACCAGGATCGACTCCGGCATGTCCAGCGGCATGACGCCGGTGGCAGCGGCGAAGGCGACCAGGCCGGAACCGGCCGGGAACGAGATGCCGATCGGGAAGCGGGTGTGCGAGTCGCCGCCGGTGCCGACGGTGTCAGGCATCAGCATGCGGTTCAGCCAGCTATGGATGATGCCGTCGCCAGGACGCAGGGACACGCCGCCACGGGTGCGGATGAAATCCGGCAGGGTGTGGTGGGTGGTGACGTCGATCGGCTTCGGATAGGCGGCGGTGTGGCAGAACGACTGCATGACCAGGTCAGCGGAGAAGCCCAGGCACGCCAGGTCTTTCAGCTCGTCACGGGTCATCGGGCCAGTGGTGTCCTGGGAACCGACGGTGGTCATCTTCGGCTCGCAGTAGGTGCCCGGACGAACGCCGGTCACGCCGCAGGCCTTGCCGACCATTTTCTGCGCCAGGGTGTAGCCCTTGCCGGTGTCGACAGGCTGCTCTGGCTTCTTGAACAGGTCGGAAGCGCCCAGGCCCAGTTCGGTACGGGCTTTTTCGGTCAGGCCACGGCCGACGATCAGCGGGATACGGCCGCCAGCGCGGACTTCGTCCAGCAGGACTTCGGTTTTCAGCGCGAAGTTGGTGACCAGTTCGTCGCTACCGTGACGGCGTACTTCGCCTTTGAACGGGTAGACGTCGATGACGTCGCCCATCGCCAGGTTGGTGCAGTCGAATTCGATCGGCAGGGCGCCGGCGTCTTCCATGGTGTTGTAGAAGATCGGGGCGATCTTGGTGCCGAAGCAGAAACCACCGGCGCGCTTGTTCGGCACGTACGGGATGTCGTCGCCGAAGAACCACAGCACGGAGTTGGTTGCGGATTTACGCGAGGAACCGGTACCGACCACGTCACCGACGTAGGCGACCGGGAAGCCCTTGGCTCTGACCGCTTCGATCTGCTTCAGCGGACCGACCGAACCTGGTTGCTCTGGCTCGATGCCGTCACGGGCCATTTTCAGCATGGCCAGGGCGTGCAGCGGGATATCAGGGCGCGACCAGGCGTCTGGAGCAGGGGACAGGTCGTCGGTGTTGGTTTCGCCAGGCACCTTGAACACGGTCAGGGTGTATTTCTCGGCGATGGCAGGACGGGTGGTGAACCACTCGCCGGCAGCCCAGGAGTCCAGTACAGCCTGGGCGTGCGCGTTGCCGGACTTGGCTTTTTCGGCCACGTCGTGGAAGGCATCGAACATCAGCAGGGTGTGCTTGAGCTGTTCGGCCGCGACGGCGCCCAGTTCGGCGTCATCCAGCAGCTCGACCAGGGTGGCGATGTTGTAGCCGCCCTGCATGGTGCCCAGCAGCTCGGTGGCACGCTTGCGGTCGATCAGAGGGGATTTGGCGTCGCCTTTGACGATGGCGGAGAGGAAAGCGGCCTTGACGTAGGCGGCTTCGTCGACTCCCGGCGGAACGCGGTCGGTGATCAGTTCAACGAGGAAGGCTTCTTCGCCGGCCGGCGGGTTTTTCAGCAGCTCGACCAGGCCTGCAGTTTGTTCGGCGTTAAGCGGCTGGGGAACGATACCCAGGGCTGCGCGCTCTTCGATATGTTTGCGGTAGGCTTCAAGCACAGTTATTACCCTCATCAGTGGTCCCAAATGGGTGTCCGGGACGCTCATCCAGAAAATCCGCACTCATGCGCAAATACGGCTTTTTGGGCCGCGTAGCCAGAGTTGCAGGAAATCCTTACAGAAGCTGCTTTCAAAGTTTTACGCCTGCAGAACGGGGAGCTGATGAGGGCTGGCACGGGACATTCACAGGTGAATCTCCCGAGCCAACGCCGTTCTACCGGATAACTGTGCTCGTGACGCTTTGAAAACAGCTTCTAACGGACATTTGGCGCCTTAAAAGGCCGGGTGATTCTACGGCAAATTCAAAATAAAGGTAAGGCAGCGGCGAAGACTTTAGCGGGTGACCCTCGTTAGACAAAGGGCTAACATGGCCGTCTGTTCCGTTGCCATGCTGTCGATTTGCCCATGTCCAATCAGTCCATCAAGACGCCTTGCGTCGGCCTCTGTTCCACGGTTTACGGGGATCTGGTGTGCCGCGGCTGCAAGCGATTCCACCATGAAGTGATCCACTGGAACGGCTACAGCGAGGATGAAAAACGCGCGGTGTGGTTGCGTCTGGAGCAACTGCTGGTCCAGGTGATGACCGCCAAGCTGGAGGTTTTCGACGCCGGGCGGCTGCGCCAGCAACTGGAGCAGCGCAAGATCCGCTACGTCCCCCATCAGTCCGAATATTGCTGGGCCTACCAGTTGATCGCCCGCGGCGCGCGGGTGATCCGCGAGCTGGAGGCCTACGGGCTGGTGTTGTTGCCGGAGTTTCGCGAGTGGGAATTGCCGGAGCTGCGGGATGCCATTGATACCGAGTTCTTTCTTCTTTCTGAAGCCCACTACCAGCGGTATATCGCGCCGGGTTTCTTGAAGGATGCGTTGGGTTAGTCCGTTTCGGCCTCATCGCTTGCCAGTGATGAGGCCCTCAAGGTTTCCTCAAGAATCAGCCTTGTGCCAATTCATTCAACTGCGCCGCCACTTCCGCCGTCTTCAGCACCAGCACATCGCATTCCAGCGAATCCAGCACCACTTCCGACGTATTGCCGATCAGCGCGCCGGTGATCCCGGTGCGGGCCACTGTCCCGATCACCGTCACCACCGCGTCCAGCTTGCTGGCGGTGTACGGAATCAGCACGTCCGCCGGGCCCTCGGCGACATGCAGGCGCTCGTCGCTGATGTCGAACTCCGCCTGGAAGGCGGCGCAGGCCTCGCGATAGCGTTGCTCGATGGTTTCCTTGAGCTGATAGACCGGGTCCGCCGCCGACAACATGGGCGACGGGTGGGCGCTGATCACGTGCAGGTTGCCCTTGGCCAGGTCGGCGATGGCGTAGCCGTGGTCGACGATATCGCCATGCAGCACGCGGTGGTCCTGGTCGTTGTTGCCCACGTCGACTGCCGCGAGGATCACGCCGCCGGTCCATGGCCGTTCGGTCTTGACCATCAGCACCGCCGCCGGGCACAGGCGCAGCAGTTTCCAGTCGGTGGGGGTGAGCAGGGCCTTGCGCAGCGGGTTGTCCGGGCGGTGCTCCTTGATCACCAGCTCGCAGCCTTCGGCCTGCTGCACGTCGATGATCGATTCGTGAAGGGTGTCGTGCCACGCCTGCTCGAAGGTGACGTTGTCGTAGCCATCATCGTGCAACTGGCTGGAGAGCAGGCTGAGCAGGGCGCTGTGGTCGTGTTTCTTGTCGCACATCAACAGGTGAAGGCGTGCGCCGGTCGCCTTGGCGATGAGTTTGGCCCGGGTCAGGGCCCGGCTGTGGGCGTGCTCGGGATCGAGTACCACCAGGATGCTGCGTACGGCTTGCATGAACGAGAACTCCCTTGGGAAATGGCGACCAATGCCTGACTATAGTCGGCGCTCGATGCGACGCGGCTTGATACATATCAAAGCATAGTCACTGGTGATAGTTGCCCGCGCCGGTATAATCGCCGGCCCTGTCGCCCTCTGCCGTTTGTGAATCATGGAACTCATCCCCGAAATCGAAGCCTTCCTCGGTTGCCGCACGCCAGATGCCTGGGTGCAAGCGGCGCTGGCCGATCAGGAAACAATGCTGATCGACCACAAGAATTGCGAGTTCAAGGCCGCCAGTACGGCGCTGAGCCTGATCGCCAAGTACAACACCCATATCGACCTGATCAACATGATGTCGCGCCTGGCCCGCGAGGAACTGGTGCACCACGAACAGGTGTTGCGCCTGATGAAGCGGCGCAAGGTGCCGCTGCGTCCGATCAATGCCGGTCGTTATGCCTCGGGCCTGCGCCGGCTGGTGCGTTCTCATGAGCCGGTCAAGCTGGTCGACACCCTGGTGGTCGGCGCTTTTATCGAAGCGCGCAGTTGCGAGCGGTTCGCCGCACTGGTGCCGCATCTCGACGAAGAACTCGGCAAGTTCTATCACGGCCTGCTCAAGAGCGAGGCGCGTCACTATCAGGGCTACCTGAAGCTGGCCTATCAGTACGGCGATGCCGCTGATATCGAACGCACCATCGAGAAAGTCCGTGAAGCCGAGGCGGAACTGATCGTCTCGCCGGACGAGGAATTCCGCTTCCACAGCGGCGTTCCAGCCTGAATCCCCGCGGCGCGCGGGTTCTCCGCGCGCCACTCTTGCCCTCGCTGAATCCCGACTGCTCCGCTCGGCCTTTCGTCGTCAAAATAGCAAGCAAGCTAATAAATGCCTGGACAATTAATGTCTGGGCAGTAATATTTGCTTACATCACTGCCTAAGCAGGTTTCTCCCTTCATGTCCCATTTCACTCCGGAAAACTTCCAGACCTGCACCATCGGCCTGCTCCTCGGGCGTGCCGCGCTGGTCAAGGACCGCATTCTCGACAGCCACCTGCAGGACTACGGCGTCACCGCCGCGCAGTTCAAGGTGCTGATCATCGTCGCCCAGTACGGCGTCGACACCCCCGCCGAGTTGTGCCGTTACCTCGGCCTGGACAGCGGTTCCATGACCCGCATGCTCGACCGCCTCGAACAGAAAGACCTGATCGCCCGCAGTCGCTGCCCCGAGGACCGCCGGCAAGTGCGCGTCGAGTTGACCGAAGAAGGACAGAAACTCGCCGATCGTCTGCCGCATATCGGCGCCGAGGCGATGAACGAACTGGTCGGCGTGCTGGCCCCGGATGAGTTGGCCACGCTTACCGCGATTCTGACCAAGGTCCTGCTCAACGCCGGCGATACCCTGACGGCGCTGCGGGTGAGTGACAAATGAACAGAACCACCGTGCGCAGCAGCCTGAGCCTGCTGGTGATCGCCCTGACCCTGGCCGGTTGCGCCAGCTACCGCGGCCTCGCGCCGGAAGGCCAGCGCCTCGCGGCCAGCGATCTCAAGGCCGAGCAGACCCTCAAGGGCGTCACCCTGTCGCCGGCCGCCTGGCCGAAAAGCGACTGGTGGCGCAGCCTCGGTGACCCGCAACTGGACGGCCTGATTGGCGAAGCCCTGCGCGACAGCCCGGACATGCAAATCGCCAGTGCCCGCGCCCATCAGGCCAGCGCAGCGGCTTATGCCGCCGACGCCGACCGCATGCCGAGCCTGGACGCCAACGGCAGCGTCAGCCGCTCGCGGCTGGCCCGGGACCAGGATCCGGCCGGGCAGGGCGGTCGCTATTCGACCCTGCGCAGCCTGAGCCTCGACTTCAATTACACCTTCGACCTCTGGGGTGGCCAGCGCGCCGCCTGGGAAGCCGCGTTGGGCCAGGCCCGCGCCGCCGAAGTCGATCGCCAGGCCGCCAGCCTGATCCTCGCCGCCGACGTGGCCCGGGCCTACAGCCAGTTGGGCCAGGCCTATATCGTCTACGACCTGACCCAGGATGACCTCAAGCGCACCCGGCAGATGCTCGACCTGGGCCAGCGCCGGCTGTCCGCCGGGATCGACAGCGAATATCAGCTCCAGCAGACCGAAAGCCTGGCCGCCAGCTCCGAAGAGCAGGCGATCAACGCGCAGAAACAACTGCACAGCGCACAGATCGCCCTCGCGGTATTACTCGGCAAAGGGCCGGACCGTGCCCAGCAGATTGCCCGGCCCGCGGTACTCAAGCCCGGCGCGGTGGCCTTGCCATCGGTCCTGCCCGCCGAACTGCTCGGCCGGCGTCCCGATCTGGTGGCGGCACGCTGGCGGGTCGAAGCGGCGAGCAAGTCGATCGACGCGAGCAAAACCCGCTTCTACCCCAACCTCAACCTGAGCGCCGCCGCCGGCACCCAGGCACTGTTGGGCGACGCGATCTTCGGTGCGCCGAGCCGCTTCTTCAATATTGCCCCGACCATTTCGCTGCCGATCTTCGACGGCGGCCGCCTGCGCGCCGACCTCGATGCCCGCGACGCCGACTACGACCTTGCCGTTGCCCAGTACAACAAAAGCCTGGTCAACGCCCTCGGCGAAGTCAGCGACAACATCGACCAGTTGCATGCCCTCGGCGAGCAGGTCGCGACCAAACAGCGCGCCACCGACATCGCCCAGCAGTCCTACGACACCGTCATGCAGCGCTACGGCTCCGGCATCGGCAACTTCCTCGATGTGCTGAGCATCGAGCAGCAACTGCTACAGGCCCAGCGCCAACTGGCCGAGCTCAATGCCGAGCGCATCGACCGTTCGATCCTGCTGATGCAGGCCCTCGGCGGCGGTTTCCAGCCTGATGCGGCATCCCAACAGCAGCAGGCCGCGGCAGCATCGCCGGCCTCCCGTCACCCTTAACCCGCCAAGGTATTCGTCAATGGCTACCCCAACTTCGGACACTGCCGTCAACGAGCAGGACGTTAACAATCAGCGCAAGCGCAAGACCTGGCTGCTCGGGCTGCTGCTCGTGGTGCTGGCCATCGGCGCCGGCACCTGGGCCTGGCACGAGCTTTACGGGCGCTGGACTGAAAGCACCGACGACGCCTACGCCAACGGCAACGTGGTCGAAATCACCCCGCTGATCAGCGGCACCGTGATCAGCATCGGCGCCGACGACGGCGACCTGGTGCACGCCGGCCAGGAGCTGATCCGCTTCGACCCGAGCGACGCCGAAGTCGGCCTGCAGGCCGCCGAGGCCAAACTGGCCCGGGCGGTACGTCAGGTCCGCGGGCTGTACAGCAACGTCGACGGCATGAAGGCCCAGGTTGCGGCGCGCCAGGCCGAGCTGCAAAAGGCCCAGGAAAACTACAACCGGCGCAAGACCCTCGCCGCTGGCGGGGCGATTTCCCAGGAAGAGCTGTCCCACGCCCGTGACGACCTGTCGTCGGCGCAGAGCGCGCTGAGCAATGCCCGGCAGCAACTGAACACCACCACCGCGCTGGTGGATGACACCGTGGTGTCGTCTCACCCCGAGGTCCAGGCCGCCGCCGCCGAACTGCGCCAGGCTTACCTGAGCAATGCCCGCACCACCCTGGTGGCGCCGGTCACCGGTTATGTCGCCAAGCGCACCGTGCAACTCGGCCAACGGCTGGAGCCGGGCACCGCGACCATGGCGGTGATCCCGCTGGACCAGTTGTGGATCGACGCCAACTTCAAGGAAACCCAACTGCGCAACATGCGCATCGGCCAGCCGGTGGACATCAGCGCCGACCTCTACGGCAGCGACGTCAAGTACAGCGGCACCATCGACAGCCTCGGCGCCGGCACCGGCAGCGCGTTTGCCCTGCTGCCGGCGCAGAACGCCACCGGCAACTGGATCAAGATCGTCCAGCGCGTCCCGGTGCGGGTGCACATCAACCCCGAGCAACTGACCCAGCACCCGCTGCGCATCGGCCTGTCGACCACGGTCGACGTCGATCTGCATGACCAGAGCGGTCCGGTACTGGCGCAGCAGGCGCCGCAAAAGGCGACCTTCGCCACCCAGGTGTATGACCGTCAACTGGCCGAGGCCGACACCCTGATCGCCCGGTTGATCCACGACAACAGCGCCAGCGACAAGACTGCCCAGCGATGAGCAACCAGGCTTCGTTCACCCCGCCGAGCCTGCTGCTGACCACCATCGGCCTGTCGCTCGCGACCTTCATGCAGGTGCTCGACACCACCATCGCCAACGTGGCGTTGCCGACCATTTCCGGCAACCTCGGCGTCAGTTCGGAGCAGGGCACCTGGGTCATCACCTCGTTCGCGGTGAGCAACGCCATCGCCCTGCCGTTGACCGGCTGGCTCAGCCGGCGCTTCGGCGAGGTCAAGTTGTTCATCTGGGCGACCCTGCTGTTCGTGCTGGCGTCGTTCCTCTGCGGCATTTCGCAGTCGATGCCGGAACTGGTGGGCTTCCGCGTGCTCCAGGGCGTGGTCGCCGGGCCGCTGTACCCGATGACCCAGACCCTGTTGATCGCCGTCTATCCGCCGGCGAAACGCGGGATGGCCCTGGCGCTGTTGGCGATGGTCACGGTGGTGGCGCCAATCGCCGGGCCGATTCTCGGTGGCTGGATTACCGACAGCTATAGCTGGCCGTGGATCTTCTTCATCAATATCCCCATCGGCTTGTTCGCCGCCGCCGTGGTTCGCCAGCAGATGCGCACCCGGCCGGTGCAGACCAGCCGCCAGCCGATGGACTACATCGGCCTGCTGAGCCTGATCATCGGGGTCGGCGCCTTGCAGATCGTGCTCGACAAAGGCAACGACCTGGACTGGTTCGAGTCGAACTTCATCATCATCGGCAGCCTGATTTCCGTGGTGTTCATCGCGGTGTTCATCATCTGGGAGCTGACCGACAAGCACCCGGTGGTCAACCTGCGGCTGTTCGTGCACCGCAACTTCCGCATCGGCACCATCGTGCTGGTGGGCGGCTACGCCGGTTTCTTCGGCATCAACCTGATCCTGCCGCAATGGCTGCAGACCCAGATGGGCTACACCGCGACCTGGGCCGGGCTGGCGGTGGCACCGATCGGCTTGCTGCCGGTGCTGCTGTCGCCTTTTGTCGGCAAGTACGCGCACCGCTTCGACCTGCGCCTGCTGGCCGGTCTGGCGTTCCTGGCGATCGGCGCGAGTTGCTTCATGCGGGCGGAGTTCACCCATGAGGTGGACTTCCAGCATGTGGCCCTGGTGCAGTTGTTTATGGGCATCGGCGTGGCGCTGTTCTTCATGCCGACCCTGAGCATCCTGCTCTCTGACCTGCCGCCGCAGCAGATTGCCGACGGCTCCGGCCTGGCGACCTTCCTGCGCACGTTGGGCGGCAGCTTCGCCGCGTCGCTGACCACCTGGATCTGGATCCGCCGCGCTGACCAGCACCATGCTTACCTGAGCGAAAGCATCAGCACGTATGAGCCGGCGACTCGCGAGGCGTTGAACCAGATGGGCGGGGCAGGGGGCGCGTCATACCGGCAACTGGAACAGATGCTCAGTAGCCAGGCGTACATGATGTCGACGGTGGATTACTTCACCCTGATGGGCTGGGTGTTCGTGGGGTTGATCTTGCTGGTGTGGCTGGCCAAGCCGCCGTTCGCGGCGAAGGCGGGGCCGGCTTCGGCCGGGCATTGAGGAAGGAATCGGCTGAAACCCGCGGGCGCGGTCAACGCGCCCGGGGCAGAGCATTCAGATCTGCTGAATGCCGGTGATGTGCGGCGCGCCGTTGGTCGGTGCGTAGATCGACACGATTACTTTGTAAATCAGTTCGCTGCCCGGTACTTGGGCATTGCTCAGGTAGCGGTAGTTGGTACCGTTGACCACCTGAGTTGACACTTCCAGCGGCGTGTACTGCACGCCGACGAAGCCGTGCAGGGCTTCCTGGAATACTTTTTTGTCCTGAGCAGTCAGTGGGTGATAAGCAGACCAGCCACCAACGATTTGCGCTTGAGCACTCATTGCATCTCACTCCTTGATTAAGTTCCTACTCATCTGGCTTTTCGGAATTCGCCCCGTCTATTCGATGGTTTCCGGCATCCATGTTCGCGGATTTCGTGTGATTCAGTTCACACGGTGGCGCTACGATATCACTGGCAAGCAGCGTGTCTGTCCGCCATTGACAGTGCGCAACGTAAGCGATTGGCGAAGACAGATACGCACCTGAAGCTGCGTGCGCAAAGTGCTGTGGCCCGAGGCAGAAGGCCGTCGTGGACGACTTTCGGAGGAGGTAGGAGAGCGCTTCGCGGGCTGGCCGCGAAGCGTAGGGTCAGGCGAACGCGAACGGGGCCAGTTGAAAGCCTTGTTCATCTACCTGCAAGGCCCAGCCTTGTCGGTCCCAGTCGCCCAGGACGATGCGCCGGCCGGCGCTGCCGTCATCAAGGGTGAGCTTGTGGATCGCCGGCCGATGGGTGTGGCCGTGGACCAGGGTGTGCACGCCATGCTGCTGCATGATTCGCGGCACTTCCTCGGTGGTCACGTCGATGATGTCGGTGGCTTTCATGCGGGTCTGCGTCTTGCTTTCGCTGCGCAGCTTGCGCGCCAGCTTGCGCCGGGTGATCAACGGCAGGTGGCGCAGGATCCACAGGCTCAGCGGGTTGCGAAGGGTGCGGCGCAGCTTCATGTAGGCTTCGTCGCGGGTGCACAGGCTGTCGCCGTGCATCAGCAGCACCGGTTCGCCGCCCATTTCGACCACGCTGGGGTCGCGCAGCAGGGTGACGCCCGCGGCCTTGCAGAAGGCCTTGCCGATCAGGAAATCACGGTTGCCGTGCATCAGGAACACCTGGGTGCCGCTGTCGCTCAGCGTACGCAGGGCCTGGCAGATTGAAGTCTGGAACGGCGTCATGCCGTCATCGCCGATCCAGGCCTCGAAAAAGTCGCCCAGGATGTACAACGCTTGTGCATCGCGGGCGCGGGTTGCCAGCAGATCAAGAAACGCCCGGGTAATGTCCGGGCGTTCTTCTTGCAGATGCAGATCGGAGATCAGCAGTATCACTCAATGATCTCGGCTTTCTCGATGATCACGTCTTCTTTCGGCACGTCCTGGTGGCCGGACTTGGAGCCGGTGGCCACGCCTTCGATAGCGTCGACGATGTCCTGGCCTTCGGTCACTTCACCGAACACCGCGTAACCCCAGCCCTGCACGTTCTTGCCGCTGTGGTTGAGGAAGTCGTTGTTGGAGGCGTTGATGAAGAACTGCGCAGACGCCGAATGCGGCTCCATGGTGCGGGCCATGGCGATGCTGTACTTGGTGTTCTTCAGGCCGTTATCCGCTTCGTTCTGGATGGTGGCGCGGGTTTTCTTCTGGGTCATGCCAGGCTCGAAGCCGCCGCCCTGGATCATGAAGCCCTTGATGACACGGTGGAACACGGTGTTGTCGAAGTGGCCTTCTTTAACGTACTGGACGAAGTTTTCCACGGTTTTCGGGGCTTTTTCGGCATCCAGTTGCAGGATGATGTCGCCGTGGTTGGTGCTCAGTTTGACTTTGGCCATGCTGAAATTCGCTCTCTCAAGGCATGTGGGAAGGAGGGGTGTACAACGGTGTATTTGACCCTGACGCCCGCTCTGGCGTCGGCGATACGTTCATTGCGCAGATTTTTTTGCGGTGCCTGCCCATATTAGCGCCGGTTTGTCGGCGCGGTGCTGTCGGCAGCGCGACCGCTTCGGCTATGATAAGCGCTTTGTTTGACGCGGCCTACCCGGGCCGAAGACCAGAATTCCAAGGATCCTATGAGCAAGCCCACTGCTGACACCGCTCCCAATGCCGCCAAAGGCGCGCCCGCCGTTCCCGTCAATTTCCTGCGCCCGATCGTGCAGGCCGACCTGGACTCAGGCAAGCACAGCAGCATCGTCACCCGTTTCCCGCCTGAGCCCAACGGTTACCTGCACATCGGTCACGCCAAGTCGATCTGCGTGAACTTCGGCCTGGCCAAGGAATTCGGCGGTGCCTGCCACCTGCGTTTCGATGACACCAACCCGGCCAAAGAGGACCAGGAGTACATCGACGCCATCCAGGAAGACATCAAGTGGCTGGGCTTCGAATGGACCGGTCCGGTGCGCTACGCCTCGCAGTACTTCGATCAACTGCACGCCTGGGCCGTGGATCTGATCAAGTCGGGCAACGCCTACGTCTGCGACCTGACCCCCGAACAAGCCAAGGAATACCGCGGCAACCTGACCGAGCCGGGCAAGAACAGCCCGTTCCGCGAGCGCAGCGTCGAGGAAAACCTCGACCTGTTCGCCCGCATGAAGGCCGGCGAGTTCAAGGACGGCGAGCGCGTGCTGCGGGCGAAGATCGACATGGCGTCGCCGAACATGAACCTGCGCGACCCGATCCTCTACCGCATCCGTCATGCCCACCACCACCAGACCGGTGACACGTGGTGCATCTACCCGAACTACGACTTCACCCATGGCCAGTCCGATGCCATCGAAGGCATCACCCACTCCATCTGCACCCTGGAGTTCGAAGGCCATCGTCCGCTGTACGAGTGGTTCCTCGACAACCTGCCGGTGCCGGCCAAACCGCGCCAGTACGAGTTCAGCCGCCTGAACCTGAACTACACCATCACCAGCAAGCGCAAGCTCAAGCAACTGGTCGACGAGAAGCACGTCGAAGGTTGGGACGACCCGCGTATGTCGACCCTGTCCGGTTTCCGCCGCCGCGGCTACACCCCGGCCTCGATCCGCAACTTCTGCGAAATGATCGGCACCAACCGTTCCGACGGCGTGGTCGACATGTCGATGCTGGAATTCAGCATCCGTGACGACCTCGACCGCACCGCGCCGCGTGCCATGTGCGTGCTGCGTCCGCTGAAAGTGACCATCACCAACTACCCGGAAGGCCAGGTCGAGAACCTCGAACTGCCGCGTCATCCGAAGGAAGACATGGGCGTGCGCGCCCTGCCGTTTGCCCGCGAGCTGTACATCGACCGTGACGATTTCATGGAAGAGCCGCCGAAGGGCTACAAGCGCCTGGAACCCGCCGGTGAAGTGCGCCTGCGCGGCAGCTACGTGATCCGCGCCGACGAGGCGATCAAGGATGCCGACGGCAACATCGTCGAACTGCTCTGCTCCTACGACCCCGACACCCTGGGCAAGAACCCCGAGGGCCGCAAGGTCAAGGGCGTGATCCACTGGGTTCCGGCCGACGCCAGCGTCGAGTGCGAAGTACGTCTGTACGACCGCCTGTTCCGCGCGGCGAACCCGGAGAAAGCGGAAGAGGGCGGCACCTTCCTCGACAACATCAACCCGGATTCGCTGCAGGTGCTCACCGGTTGTCGTGCCGAGCCGTCGCTGGGCAACGCCCAGCCTGAAGACCGCTTCCAGTTCGAGCGCGAAGGCTACTTCTGCGCCGACCTGAAAGACTCCCGTCCAGGCCGTCCGGTATTCAACCGCACCGTATCCCTGCGTGACTCCTGGGGTAGCTGAGGAATTTTCGTGCTTAACATCTACAACACGCTGAGCAAGACCAAGGAAGTTTTCAAACCGCTGGACGGCAACAAGGTGCGGATGTACGTCTGCGGCATGACCGTGTACGACTTCTGCCACCTCGGCCACGGCCGCAGCATGGTCGCCTTCGATTTGGTCACCCGCTGGCTGCGTTACAGCGGCTACGACCTGACCTACGTGCGCAACATCACCGACATCGATGACAAGATCATCAACCGCGCCAACGAGAACGGCGAGACGTTCGACGCCCTGACCGCGCGCATGATCGACGCGATGCACGAAGACGAGCGGCGCCTGAACATCCTGCCGCCGGACCTGGAGCCGCGTGCCACCGACCATATCCCCGGCATGCACGCGATGATCCAGACCCTGATCGACAAGGGCTACGCCTACGCGCCGGGCAACGGTGACGTGTACTACCGCGTCGGCAAGTTCGTCGGCTACGGCAAGCTGTCGCGCAAGAAGATCGAAGACCTGCGCATCGGCGCGCGGATCGAAGTCGACGAGTCCAAGCAGGACCCACTGGACTTCGTCCTGTGGAAAGCCGCCAAGCCGGGCGAGCCGAGCTGGGCGTCGCCGTGGGGCGCGGGTCGTCCGGGCTGGCACATCGAGTGCTCGGTGATGTCCACCTGCTGCCTGGGCGAGAGCTTCGACATCCACGGCGGCGGCAGCGACCTGGAGTTCCCGCACCACGAGAACGAGATCGCCCAGAGCGAGGCCGCGACCGGCAAGCAGTACGCCAATGCGTGGATGCACTGCGGGATGATCCGTATCAACGGCGAGAAGATGTCCAAATCGTTGAACAACTTCTTCACCATTCGCGATGTGCTCGAAAAGTATCACCCGGAGGTGGTGCGCTACCTGCTGGTGTCGAGCCATTACCGCAGCGCGATCAACTACTCCGAGGACAGCCTGCGCGACGCGAAAGGCGCGCTGGAGCGTTTCTATCACGCCCTGCGCGGCCTGCCGGTGGTGGCGCCGCAAGGTGGCGACGAGTATGTCGAGCGTTTCGCCGCGGCGATGAACGACGACTTCGGTACGCCGGAAGCCTGCGCCGTGCTGTTCGACCTGGTGCGCGAGATCAACCGTCTGCGCGAGAGCGATGCACAGACTGCCGCCGGCCTGGCGGGTCGCCTGCGTGAGCTGGCGGGGTTGCTGGGTGTGCTGCAACTGGACGCCGATGATTTCCTGCGTGCCGGTGCCGAAGGCAAGGTTGACGCGGCTGAAGTCGAAGCCCTGATCCAGGCGCGCCTGCAGGCGCGGGCCGACAAGAACTGGGGCGAGTCCGACCGGATTCGCGATCAGTTGGCGGCCATGGGTGTGGTGCTGGAAGACAAGAAGGGCGAGACCACCTGGCGTCTGGCTGACTGATCCCGGCTTGGGGCGCATGGCCCTGTAGGAGCGGGTTTACCCGCGATTGCGATAGTGACTCCACCAACGCAATCGCGGGTCAACCCGCTCCTGCAGGGACCGCGCTACACCTGGCCTCTGCAGTGCACCACCAACCGCGCACCACCCCACTCGCTTTCCCCCACCTCCAACTGATACCCGTGCAGGTCGACGATCGCCGCGACGATCGACAGCCCCAGGCCGAAGCCGGCATGGCGGTGGCCTTCCTCGCTGCGGTAGAAGCGCTTCAATACCGTCTCGCGTTCCTCTTCGGGAATCCCCGGACCGCTGTCCTCCACCGCGATATGCACGCCATCGGCATCGCTGTCGGCGCTGATGCGCACCCGTCCGCCGGCCGGGGTGAATTTGATGGCGTTGCCCACCAGGTTGGCGAGGGCCTCGAACAGCAGTTCATGGTCGCCGAACAGCGCCGGTAGCGGTTCGGGGACACGCAGTTCAAGGGCGATCTCGCCATCTTCCGCCAGCGGCAGGTAGAAATCGTGGAGCTCTTCCAGCAGCGCCCGGGCCTGCAGTTCGACGAAGCCGGCGCGGCGCTGGCGGTCTTCCAGTTCGCTGATCCGCAGCAGCCCGCGGAAACGCGCCATCAGCGTGTCGGTCTCGGCGATCGCCTGTTCCATCGCCTCGGCTTGCGGCGCGTCATCGCCGGCCTGCTGGCGGATGCGGTAGAGCTGGGCGCGCAGGCGGGTCAGCGGGGTGCGCAGGTCGTGGGCAATGTTGTCGCAGACGCCCTTGACCTCGTGCATCAGCCGTTCGATACGGTCTAGCATGGCGTTGACGATGGCGGCGAGCATGTCCAGTTCGTCGCGGCGTTGCGACAGCGGCAGGCGCCGGGTCAGGTCGCCGGCGACGATCTGCTCGGCGGTGGCCTGGATCGCCCGGATCCGCTTCAGCGGACGGCGACGCAGCCAGTACCAGCCGGCGATGCCGGGAATGATGGTCAGCGACAGGCCCCAGAGCAGGGCATGCAGAATGATCCGGGTGACCACGAACAGCGAGCCGTTGTCCCGCATCAGCACCAGCCAGCGACCATCGTGGACCTTGATCGCCACGGCGTCGCAACTGTCTCGCGGCAGGCGCGGGTCGTCGGCGTCGAGGCAGCGGCTGATTTCATGGATGCGCCCGTCCAGGCCCAGTTCGGCGGGCATCTGGCGGATCTGCCCGCCCAGCGGGTTGAACTGCGGATCGAACAGGCCGTAGGCGTCGAAGCTGCGTTCTTCGAAGGCCTGGCTGGCGATCAGCGCGTCATCCAGTTGCTTGCCGCTCATGTGGGCGAACAGGTGCTGGCGTTGCAGCAACGAATGACGGGTGAGTTTGTTCAGGTAGCTGGAAACTTCGAAATACAGCACCCCCATGAGGATGCTGCTCCAGGCCACGAACAGAAAACTGTACAGCGCCAGCAAGCGGCTGGTTGACGAGCTCCAGCCTTTAGACGGGTTCGGCAATGGCATAGCCGGAGCCCCGCACGGTGCGAATCAGCGGTGTCTGGCCGGGCGCGTCGATCTTCTTGCGCAGGCGGCCGATATGCACGTCGATCAGGTTGGTGCCGGGGTCGAAGTGATAGCCCCAGACTTCCTCGAAAATCATCATCCGGGTGATGACCTGGCCGGCGTGACGCATGAGGAATTCCAGCAATTTGTACTCGGTGGGCAGCAGGTTGAGCGACTGCTCGCCGCGCCGGGCTTCGTGGCTGATCAGGTCCAGTTGCAGGTCGGCGACCTGCAGGCGGGTCTGGGTCATTGGCACGCTGTTGCGCCGCAGCAGCACCTCGACGCGGGCGGCCATCTCGTCGGAGGCGAAGGGTTTGGTCAGGTAGTCGTCGCCGCCGGCACGCAGGCCGCGGACCCGTTCATCGACATCGGAGAGGGCGCTGATCATCAGGATCGGCGTGGCGATCTTCAGGTTGCGCAGGGTGGTGACGATGGTCAGACCATCGACCTCCGGGAGCATCCGGTCGACGGTGATCAGGTCGTAGCCACCGGCGATTGCACGGGCCAGACCTTCGCGGCCGTTGTCGACCCAATCGACCTCCAGGCCGTGGCTGGAAAGTTCGGCGACGATTTCCTGGCCAGTGACGGCATCGTCTTCGATAGTCAGTACGCGGGGCATGCTTTTACCTGGGCGGCGGGTGGAGATTCGATTGTGCCAAAGAATAGACAGCGCCCGTCCTAAAGAAAAATTCATGTAAGAAAGCCGCTGAGCGGCGACCTTGCTGTGTTGAAAACAGCCTGATCGCCGCTCAGCGGCTTTTTGTCCAGCTATCGGAGTATCGAGGGAAGAGCGTCAGGCGACCTTGACGATCCAGCCCGCTGGCGCTTCGACGTCACCGCTCTGGATGCCGGTCAGCTCGTTGTAGAGCTTCTGGGTGACCGGGCCGACTTCGGTTTCGCTGTGGAACACGTGCAGTTTGTCGTTGTACTGGATGCCGCCGATCGGGGTGATGACCGCGGCAGTACCGCAGGCGCCGGCTTCCTTGAACTTGGCGATTTCGTCGATCAGCACGTCGCCTTCGATGACTTTCAGGCCCAGGCGCGAGGCGGCCAGTTCCATCAGTGACAGGCGGGTGATGCCTGGCAGCACGGACGCCGATTTCGGAGTGATGAATTCGTTGTCGCCAGTAATGCCGAAGAAGTTGGCCGAACCGACTTCCTCGATCTTGCTGTGGGTCATCGGGTCCAGGTAGATGGCATCGGCGAAGCCGGCTTTCTTGGCTTCGGAACCTGGCATCAGGCTGGCCGCGTAGTTGCCGCCGACCTTGGCCGCGCCGGTGCCTTGTGGCGCGGCACGGTCGTAGCCGGAGATCACGAAGTTGTGCGGGGTCATGCCGCCCTTGAAGTACGAGCCGACCGGGATGGCGAAGATCGAGAAGATGAACTCCGGCGCGGTCCGCACGCCGATGTTGTCACCGACGCCAATCACGAATGGACGCAGGTACAGCGCGCCCTTGCCGTGTGGCGGCACGAAACGTTCGTTGGCCTTGACCACTTGCTTGCAGGCTTCGATGAAGGCTTCGGTCGGCACTTGCGGCATCAGCAGGCGGGCGCAACTGCGCTGCATGCGCAGGGCGTTCTGGTCAGGGCGGAACAGGTTGATCGAGCCGTCCTTGCAGCGGTAGGCCTTGAGGCCTTCGAAGCACTGTTGGCCGTAATGCAGCGCGGTGGAGCCTTCGCTGATGTGCAGGGTGTTGTCTTCAGTCAGGGTGCCCTGGTCCCACTCGCCGTTACGGAAGTAGGAAAGGTAGCGCTTGTCGGTCTTGATGTAGTCGAAGCCCAGCTTGTCCCAGTTAATGCTTTCGTTGCTCATGGCACCCTCGATCGGTTGGCAAATGCCTGAATGGTCAGGCCACGCATCTTGCGCAAGCAGCCACGATAATACATCCCGTGCGGATCGGAAACGCCTCCGGGCAGATTCCCGCCGCAAGGGCTGGTCGTGCCGCGGGTCGCGGGGGGAGGGCGAGCGGGTTTATCGCGGTCGAATGGGCGCGATAAAGTTATTAAGTTCGGGGTGTTATTTATAGTCGATATACGTTTGAAGTCTTGATCCAATACTCATGATTTCAATGAGTTATTTGAGCTTTTTATTACCGGGGCGGCCGTTACGCTGGAGTGCCTGTCAATGTGATAAAGGCCGCTCTAATGTCTGAAGTTATGGGTGCTGCAACGGCGTTGGTAAATGAAGACTCTGCGGAAAGTGAACACTTCGCTACGGTCGAAGGCAAGATTCCCGACTGGCTTAAACAGGCCTCTCCGCAAACCCGCCGAGCATTACGCGAGGCACATGCCACCGCGCCGTCCTGGTTCGAACAGGCTCGGCTAAGCCGCCCGGACGTTGCCCGTCAGATGCAGGACATCTACGCCGGTCATTGGCGCGACGAACAACAGGTCAATCAAGTGCTGGCGCATTTGCCGACAGCCGAGGTGTTTGCCGAACCGCTGCTCAAGGCGGCAATCAAGGAGGCGTTCGGGCTGGATCTCGATGTGCGCACCAGCTATTTGTTCCATGCCCGGCGCGCCGCCGTGGAGGTTCCCTTCGAAAGCCTCTCGCAAGATCCGGCCGTGTTGGCGCAGCGGCTGTTGAAGGCGGCCACCCAGTCATTGCTCGTCTCGGCGTTACAGAACTTCGAGGCCTGGGAAACGGTGGCGGGGGCAATGGACAACGGGCGCATTGCCAGGGCGGCGATTTTCTCCGCGTACCCGCTTCACGGGGTGGAGATTGATGGCCCGGTAATCGATATCGCCCCTGAACGGTTCGCGGCATTGTGCCGGAGCCTCGATTTGGGTGGCCAATATCAAGCGCTGATACAGGCGACGCTCAACCCTGTTTCCAGACCTGGCGATACCGCGATAAACCCGCGTGATCTTTTCCAGCGTTTCGAACAATCGGCCTTTGAACTTCAAGTGCAGATTGCCTACTTGAAGAACGCCATCAGCCAAACGACGCAGGTGGCACTGATGGCGCTGGCGAAAGAGACGTCCCTTGAACATCCTCGTTGCAGTTATTTGCAACTTTGGGACGTGAGGTTGACTGGCGTCGTGGTCTTTCGCCTGGGCCGGGAAACGCACGCTGGCGTGGAAAACCTGGTGGTCTACCTGCCCGATGATCCGTATAACCCGCTGCGCGAATATGACTCGTCGGTGCAGTTTCTCCATGTGCTGCGCGAGAGCATGTTGCAGCCAGGCTACCTGGACTTTTTCCAGCGCTTCGTCCCCGCGCGCCACCGCGGCGTGGTGTTCGGCAAGCTTGACCAGGCGTTTCATCCAAAACGCTGGAACAGCCAGTTTGGCTGGTATGAGCCGACGCTGGACCACGAGGCGAGGCTGCACCTGAGAGATGAAGCCTTTTCCGGGGCGTTGATCTTCCGGCTGTGCGAGCAAAAAGCTGCCGTGCTCAGGGACGACGGGTTGTTTCATGCGGTGCCGACTGCGGAGCAAGACCACAAGTCGCTGATGGATAAGCTGGCGTACTTTTTCGAAAAAGCCTTCGACGTCCTCAATATCGCCGCGTTCGTGGTGCCGGGCCTGGGCGAGGTGATGCTGGGCGTGATGGCCGCGCAGTTGAGTTATGAAGTCTATGAAGGTATCGAAAGCCTGGCTCAGGGCGAAAAGGACCAGGCCTGGGGCTACCTGATGGATGTGGTGGACAATGTGGCGCTGGTCGTCGCCTTGGGCGCCGTTTCTGCCGGGGGCGGGCGGATTCCCGCGGTGGCGGTGCCCGAGGCGGTGATGCCGATGCGGCCGGTGCGGCTGGCGGACGGCAGTACCCGCTTGTGGAAACCGGACGTGCGGCCCTATGCCCACGACATCGTCCTGCCTGCGGGCCTCAAGCCCGACGCGCTGGGTTTGTATGAGTATCAAGGCAAGCAGTGGCTGGCACTGGACGGGCAGACCTATGCGGTCAAGCCGGAGCCGTACCGGCTGGAGCACCCCACTCGACCTGACGCGTATGAGCCAGGCGTGCGCCACAATCAGGCGGGTGCCTGGCTGCATGAGGCGGATCAGCCGCTGGAGTGGCAGGGCGTCAGGTTGTTGCGGCGGCTGGGCGTTGCCAGCGATGAGTTTTCCGATGAGGAAGCCCTTCGTGTCCTGCGAATCAGCGGCAGTTCCGAGTCGGTATTGCGCCACGCCTTGGCGGAAGGCCTGCGCCCGCCGGCCTTGCTGGTAGACACGGCGCAGCGTTTGAAGCTCGACCGTGAGTCGGTGGCAGCCATCGGCGCAAATGCAGCCGAGTCGCAGGGCGCCATCAGCGCGAGAAGAGCCTGGTTCAACACGCGCTACCGGGCCCTTCGTCCGAGTGAGACGGCGCAGGTGATTCAGCGCACGTTCCCCGGCTTGCCCACCCTGGTGTCCGAGGAACTGCTGCAACAGGCAAGCCCCGCCGAGCTTGAGCGCCTGCGCACCGAGCAGCGGGTGCCCCAGCGGGTGGCCGAAGAAGCCCGCGCGTACCTGCAAAGCACGCGCCTGGCCCGTGCATACGAGGGCGTGTACCTGGAATCGGTGTACAACCCCGACAGCGACAGGCTGTTGTTGCACACCTTGGAAACCCTGCCGGGCTGGTCGCCTCAGGTACGCCTGGAGGTTCGCGATGGCACGTTTCATGGGCCGTTGATCGACAGCGTCGGCCCCGCCGATGCGCCGGTGCGCAAGGTGCTGGTAAAGCAGGGCGAGGGTTACCTGGCGCGTGACGCCGAGGGCCGGCACCTGCACGGCAGCGACGACTTCTACGCCGCGCTGTTGCACGCCCTGCCGGACCTGCAACGGGCTCAACTGGGATTCCCTCATGTCGGCCAGGGCGCGGCGCTCAAGCGGGCGGTGCAAGCGCAGCCGCTATTACCGAGGCACGTGCTGCGCAAGGTGCTGAACATGCAGCCACTCAAACCGTCCAGCAAATCGCCGATGCGCCTTGCCGATGGCCGGTTTGGTTATCCGTTGAGCGGGAGAGGCGTGTTTCCCGGGGTCATCAGCGAAGACACGCTGCTGGACAAGATCCGCCTGCTCGAATTTCGCAGCGCCTATCCCGAAGAGGTGCTGACGGCGTTGTATACCGCTGGCCTGGACCGTGCCGCCATCGACATCCGGTTGAACCAGTTGCTGGACGAGGAGCGCGCGCTGCGGGGCAGTCTCGACGAGTGGGCGCTGGCCTCGTCCTCGATTGCAGATCCGAATCCCATGCGGTTCATCAGTCGTAGGGACATTGGCGAGGCGATCTGTAATCACTGGGAAGCCAATAGCTTGCCCGAGCGCGGGGGGGCGGCGCCGTTGCTGCTGGAGCGTGTCGACCTGGCCGATTTCCCCGAGCAGCTACCGGACTTTTTCCATGAACGTGTGCAAGGCCTGGAGTTGAATGGCTGTTCCATCGGCATGGCCTGGAAAGAAGAACAGCTTTTTCTGTCGCGTTTCCTCAGTCGTTTCCCCCGCTTGACCTCCCTGGCCATGCGCCAGGGAACCATCAGGGATGTCTATCGGGTGCAGCGCGCTCTGGAAACCACGGAGCTGCACTTGAGCAATCTTGAGTTGACCGACATGGGCACCTTTTTCACCCAGGAACAGTTCGACCTTTTCGGCCGCTTGAATCTGCGGCGCCTGGACCTGAGTGGCAATCAGATGAGCTATCTGCGGCAGATCCAGACCGTCAACTTCGACCTGGATTACCTCGGGTTGAACCGCATGCATTTTGGCGTGTGGCCGCGCTGGCTCAACAGCGACACGCTGGGCACTATCGCCGAGGTGTCGTTGATGGATAACGAGATCACCATTCTTCCCGGCGATATTCTGGAAAATCAGCCGGGAGGGCCTCGCTCCCGCCTGTCGCTCCAGGGCAATCCACTCTCGACCCAGACGATCAAGACACTCCGATTGAGCGAGGGTGCCGATAACCGGTTCAGCTTCGACCTGGATGTTCCCGTGTACCTGGAACAAGAACTGACTCGGCTGCTGAGAGAGCGTGAAGCATTGTCCGACATCCTTGAGCAGTGGGCCGAGGCGTCTTCGTCGGGCGGGCCCTTGAGCGCACAGCAGTCGATCATGCGCCGACGCATCGGCGACAACATTCTTGAGTTCTGGAGGGGCGAACCCACTGCATTGAACCATCGGGTTCTACGGCTCAATGAGATCGAGTTGGCTGAGTTTCCCCCGGCGCTGCCGAGCGCTTTCTATGAGGTCGTTTATCGGTTGGAGTTGGTGCGACCAACGCTGACCACACAACAGCTCAACCGGTTCTTGCGTTATTTCCCGAGGCTCGATGCGGTGACATTGACCGACCACGTCACGCCGCTGCTGGAACTCCCCGACGCGCTGCTCGAGTTGCCTGAGTTGAGGTCACTGTCGATTTGCTTCCAGGGTTTCACCATTGACCAGGCGGCCATAGAGTTTTTCGGGCGGATCACGAAACTGGCGAACCTGGAGCTCGATGGCAACACGATGGGAACCGTTTTGGATGCCAGCCTACTGGGGCATCGCATCCCGCTGCTGACCTTGAGCCTGAACGATGTCGGCCTGCAGTCCTGGCCCGCGTGGGTCGACCCCTTGCTGCCCGGATCGATAGACATGCTGTGCCTGGAAAACAACCAGATCCGCGAGTTGCCGGAATACCTTCTGGCCAATCTTCGCAGTGAAGTTGGCCATACCGATATCGTCCTCAGGGGCAATCCGCTGTCCCATGAAATGATGGTTCGCGCCCATGTCTCCGAATCGTACAACCGACCTTACTCCTTCAATATGGATTTGCCGGAGGAGATCCGCAGGCTGCCCCCTGAAAGCCATGATTCGGATTCTGAGGTGTCGGATTCCGATACCGAGAATTTCGGTCACTCCCATGGTGGTGGAATACAGGACGAGATGGTCAGCTCCATCGAACCGTGGCTGACCGCCGCGGGCGACGAAGATCAACTGCGCCGCGGCACCTGGCAGCAACTCGACAGGAGCGACAGTGCGCGGGACCTACTGGGGATGGTGGCGCACCTGCGCAATACCGCGGATTACCGGCGGGTGACGACGCGCCCGGAGTTGGTCGAGCGCGTATGGGGCGTGCTGGATGCGGCGGCTCGTGACCCCGAGTTGTGCCTGATCCTCAATGGCATGGCCGAGGAACCGCTACGCCAGGTGCAGAACTACGACACCTGCCCTGATGGCATCCGGCTGGAGTTCAACCAGATGGAAGTTCAGGTGTACATCCGCCAATCGCTGCGCGATGTCTCCGAGCAGGACCGCGGGCAAACCCTCTATCGACTGACCCGGCGCCTGTACCGCTTGCAGGTGCTGGATGACATCGCGCGCCGGCAGGCCGGTAGCCGCGACGAAGCCGAGGTCCGTCTTGCCTATCGCCTGCATTGGGCCGAGCGCCTCGATCTGCCGGTTCCGCCGAGCAAGATGCTGTATCAGTCCCATGCCGATATCCGGCCCGGAGAGTTCGACAGCGTATTGCTCCAGGTTGAGCAGGGCGAAAGCGACCAAGGCTTCATGGACTACGCTGCCCAGCGCGATTTCTGGGTGGAATACCTGCATGAAATGCACGCCGATCGTTTCAGGGCGTTGAAGGACGCCTTCGAAGCCCGGGTGCTGGAAGTGACCGATCTTTATCCCGGTGATCTTCCCGACCAGTTCAGCGCGAGGATCAAGGTATTGGAAGAGCAATTGGCCAGGGATGAACGCAGTCTGATCGAAGAACTGAGCAACAGAGAAGGCCTGAAGTACGCATAGCGTTTGCGTGCAAGCGTGGTCATATGAGCCAGCGATAAAAACAGGTGAGGAAATTCTGCGGGATTGATTTCGCGGAGGTTCGCACCTGTTTTTTATTGCGCGACATGCGTTCGCGGGTCAGTTCAGGGAACGTTTGAACAGGGTGTTATTTATAGTGTGAATGCGTTTGAAATAATGATGTTGGCGGTGGGGTTTCTATAAGTTATTTGAACCGTTTGTCGAACTTTCGCTGGTTATTCTGGACGGCCCGTCAATAACGTTGAAGGTCGTTCTCATGCCTGAAGTCAACTTATCCGCCGCCTCAAAGAATGGCGATGATGCCAACAGCGAACAGTACGCCACGGTTAAAAACAAAATACCCGGATGGTTGTTGAACGCCTCTTCCGACACCCATCGGGCGATGCGTCAGGCGGGGGCAAAACCCTTGCCCTGGTTCGAGCAGGCGCGCCGCGCCGATCCGGGTGCCGCCCGGCAATTGGCCCGGCTGTATGCCGACCACCGCTTCTATGAGCAGCAGGTGAATGCGCTGCTGGCGTGCCTGCCGAGCGCGGAAGCGTTCGCCGAGCCGCTGCTCAGCGCCGCGATACAAGACACCTTTGGCCTGCGGGTCGATGTCCGTAACACCCATCTTTTTCATGCCCGGCGGGCCGCGGACGCGGGGGTGGGATTTCCTCCCAATCCACCGCTGTTACCGCCGGGCGCGATGGCGGCGGCGGTGCAACCGCTGCTCAAGGCGGCCTTGCAGAACTTCGAGGCGTGGGAAACTTCGCCCGGTGCCATGGACAGTGGCAATACCCGGTCGGTTATTGTTTTCAAGGCGCGCATCGAGGGCATAGCAATTGAAGGCACGGTGATTGATATTGCGCCGGAAAAATTTGCGGCGATGTGTCGAACGCTGGACCTGGGGCGCAAGTATCAAGCCTTGATCGCGTCGGTATTTAACCCTTCTTCCCGTCCGGGCGACGCACCGGATGCCGCGGCATTCAACTTGCGTGGTGTATTCAAAAGTTTCGAACAGTCGGCCTTCCTGCTTCAGGTGCAAATGGCCTCGATGCGCAACCTTATCGATCAGGCAACAAGCGAAGCCCTGCGGCAGATCGCGAAAAACAAGCCGGCCACGCTGAACGGAAAACCGCTGACCTGCAAACTTCTGCGGTTATGGGAAGTTACCCTCACGGGCATCGTGGTCATCAGCCCGGACCGCGAGTCCAGCACCGCTATCGAGCCCGTGCTGGTGTATATCCCCGACGATCCGTTTCACCCGTTGCAGGCATACGCCTCGTCCCAGCAGTTCATCGAAGCGTTGCGTGACAGCATGCTTCAGCCTGGCTACCTGTCTTTTTTCGAGCGCTTCGTGCCCGCCCGCGAACGCGCCCTGGTGTTCGGAAAAATCCACCAGGCGTTCTACCCCAAGGTCTTGAACAGCTTGGGCTGGTACGAGGTGAAACTCGACAACAAAGCCCGGCTGCGGGTGGAGGAGCAGCCGTTCGCGGTCGGTTTCCTCTCGGAACTGTTCCGGCAGAAGGTGGCCGTGCTGAAGGACGATGCGCTGTTCCATGCGGTGCCGACGGCGCTTGAAGACCAGAAATCCTTCGACGCGGCAACGCGGTACTTTTTCGAGAAGGCCTTTCAGGCCCTGAATATCGCCGCGTTCGTGGTGCCCGGCCTCGGCGAGGTCATGTTGGGGGTCATGGCCGTCCAGTTGAGTTATGAAACCTTCGAAGGCATCGACAGCCTGGCCAAGGGTGAGCGTGATCAAGCCTGGGGCTATTTCATGGATGTGCTGGAAAACGTCGCCATGGTCGCGGCGCTCGGAGCCCTGGGCGCGAGTGGCCGGGGCGTTCCGGCATTGGAAGTGCCGAGCGCGGTCGGGCAGATGCGGGCGGTGCGCGTGCCCGATGGCAGCACCCGGCTCTGGAAGCCGGACCTGACCCCGTTCGCCCACGACATCGTTTTGCCGGCGGGGCTCACGCCCGATGCGTCGGGGCTTTTCGAGTATCAGGGCAAACAGTGGTGGCCGCTGGACGGGCGGACCTACGCGGTCAAGCCGCCCTCGACAACGGAGCCCTATCGGCTGGAGCACCCTGTGCGAAGTGATGCCTATGAGCCGCGTGTGCGCCACAACGGCGCGGGCGCCTGGCTGCACGAACTGGATCAGCCTCGGGACTGGCAAGGGCTGTACCTGTTCCGCCGGCTGGGCTACACCCCGGCGCGTTTTTCCGATGAAGAAGCGCTGCGGATCCTGCGGATCAGTGGCACTCCCGAGTCGGTCTTGCGCCATACGCTGGCGGAGGCGCAGCGCCCGCCGGCGTTGCTCGACGATACCGCGCAGCGCTGGCAACTGGACCGCGAACTGGGGCGTTTCATCGAGCAAGAGGAAGCCGGTGATGCGCATGCCCGCAGAACCGAACTGTTCAACCGCCGCTACGACGCGCTCTACGCCTCAAGGCCCGCCCAGGACGTGGTTCGCCGCAGTTTTCCCGGCTTGCCCGTGCCGGTCGTCGACGAGGTGTTGCAGCACGCCAGTCCGGCCGAGTTGCAACAGATGGCGGCGACCCAGCGAGTGCCGGCGCGCCTCGCCGAAGAGGCCCGTGCCTATCTGCACAACGTGCGTCTGGCCCGCGCCTACGAAGGCATGTATCTGGACTCGGTCGACACGGCCGACAGTGAACAACTGCTGTTGCACACCATCGCCAGGTTGCCCGGCTGGTCGCCCCAGGTCCGTCTGGAACTGCGTGAGGCGCGGTTTCACGGGGCCTTGCTCGACCGGGTCGGCCCGGCCGATGCACCGATTCGCAAGGTGCTGGTCAGGCAGGAAGGCGGGTATCAGGCGCATGACGCGGACGGCCAGCCGTTACACGGTCGCGAAGACCTTTACGCGTCGCTGCTGCACGCGTTGCCGGACCGGCAGCGCAGCGAGCTGGGCTTCCCCCATGTGGGCCAGGGCGCGGACCTCAAGCGTGCCGTGCAACACCTGCCGCTGCTGCCGCGCCCTGTGGCGCGCGAGGTGTTGCGCATGCAACCGCTCAAGCCGTCCGCGCGCTCGCCGATGCGCCTTGCTGACGGCCGGCGCGGTTACCCGCTGAGTGGCAGGGGCGTGCTGCCCGGGTTCGTCAGCGAAGACAGCGTGCTGGACAAGATCCGCCTGCTCGAATTCCAGGAGGCTCACCCCGAGCAGATCCTCGACGAGCTTTATCGTGCCGGCTTGAGCCGTGCGGCCATTGATACGCGCCTCAATCAGTTGCTGGAGGAACACCAGGTGTTGCGGCACAGCCTCGACGCATGGGCGCAGGCGTCGGCCTCCTTCGCTGACCTGGGCGAGCTTCGTTCGATCAGCCGGGCGCGGATTGGCGAAGCGCTCTGGCGCCACTGGGAAGCCAACTGCTTGCCGGAGACCGGGCGCTCCGCGTCCTTGCGGCTGGAGAGCGTGAGCGTGGGGGACTTTCCCGAGCAATTGCCGGCGTTTGTCTATGACCGTGTGTACAGCCTGGAACTGATCCATGCGGACAGCGCTACAGGCCCCGCGCTCGCGGATTTTTTCCGGCGTTTTCCTCAGGCGGCGTCGCTGGCCGTGCGCAGCGTCGACGGTCTGAACAGCCGCGAGCTGATAACCACGGTGCTGGAGGCGGCGCCTCAGGTGCGCAGCCTGGCGTTGACCGATGTGGCGCTCAACGTCACGCAGGAGGCGCTCGACCGCCTGCGCGGCCTGGCGCACCTGGAGCGGCTCGACCTGAGCGGTAACAGGCTGGGCGCAGCCGGTGACGCCGCCGACCTGCCAGGGCAGGGCGAGACGCCCCTGACGGTCATGAACCTGAACCTGCGCTACCTCGGGTTGCAGCGCATGCACCTCGCGAGCTGGCCTGAATGGCTCGACAGCACCGCGCTCGGCCATCTTGCCGAAGTCTCCCTGGCGGACAACGCGATCAGCCGCTTGCCGGCGTGGCTGCTGGACAACACGGTCATGGCGGCGACGCCGGCGACCCGGCTGTCACTGGTGCGCAATCGCTTGACGGTCCCGACCATCCGGCAACTGCGGTTCGGTGAGGGGGCGGATCGCCGGTTCAGTTTCGACCTCGACCCGCTTCAGTCTCAGCGTGACTTCGAGCAGTTGAAGGACGAGCACAGCGTATTGAACGAGGCGCTGGAGCAGTGGGTCGAGGCGTCCACCTCAACCACCGCGCCGAGCGAGGAGCAATTGCTGGCGCGTCGTCGCGTCCGCGACACGCTTCTGGCGTTCTGGCGCGAAAGGAGTGCGCTGAACGTCCCGCGCCTGCGGCTGGACGCGATTGCCCTTCACGATTTCCCGCAGACATTGCCTGCTTTTTTTTACCAGGGCGTGGAGCAAATGGAGTTGATCCGGCCTGTCGCGGATATCGAACAATTCAATCAATTCCTGCGGCGCTTTTCCAAGTTGAGGGGCTTGAAGCTGACGGGCCATGTCACGCCGTTGACGGTACTGCCACCGGCGCTGCTCGAATTGCCGGAACTGACCGCCCTGGCGCTGAACGACCAGGGACTGACGATCGATCAGACGGCCATCGCGTTTCTTTGCAGCATCCCCGAGCTCACCTACCTGGGCCTCGACGGCAACATCATGGGCAACATCCTGGACTGCACGCCGATGCTGGACCGCTATTGGACGCTGCTGAGCCTGAACAACGTCGGGTTGCAGGCGTGGCCAGCCTGGCTCGACGAATTGCTCCCGGAGTTGGTGGAAATGCTCGGCCTGGAATACAACTCGATCAGCGAACTGCCGCAATACCTGCTGGATAACCGCCGCAATTCCAATCCCAATATCCATGTCGAAATTGCCCTCACCGGCAACCCATTGACGGACGACATGATCCGCCAGGCGTATGTCTCGCAGTCGTGGAACCGCCCTTATACCTTCCATATGGATGTGCCCGAGGAGATCCGCAGGCTGGTCCCGGATCGCCACGAGTCGGATTCGGAATTCTCCGAATCCGACGTCGATGGCTCTGAGCAGTTGCACAGCAATGGAGAGCCGGGGCCGAGGGCGTCCGCCGTCGAGCCGTGGCTGGCGGGCGCGGAGGACCGGAGCGAAGGGCGTCGTGAGATCTGGCGGCAGCTCGACGCCGGCCATGATGCGAAGGATTTGCTGGGGCTGGTTGGCCGTTTGCGGCATACCGCGGACTACCGTGACGCCAGCACCCGTCCTGAACTGGTTGAGCGTGTCTGGCGGGTGCTTGCCGCCGCGGTGCAAGACACCGAGTTTCGCCTGACGCTCAACGGCATGGCGGAGGAACCGCTGCGCCAGGTGCGCAGCCATGACACCTGCCCGGACGGCATCCGGCTGGAGTTCAACCAGATGGAACTGCAGTTGCACATCCGCCAGTCGCTGCGCGATGTGCCCGAGCAAGCGCGTGGGCAAACCCTTTATCAATTGACTCGACGCCTGTTCCGCTCGCAGGCGCTGGACGATTGCGCGCGGCGCGAATCGGGCGGCCGGGACGAGGCCGAAGTGCGCCTGGCCTACCGCCTGCATTGGGCGAACGAGCTCGATCTGCCTGTCCCTCCCGGCAAGATGCTCTATCAGTTCGCCGCGCATATCCGGCCGGGTGAGCTGGATAGCGCCTTGATGCAGGTGCACCAGGCCGAGCAGGGCCAGGAATTCCTGGATTTTGCGAGCCAGCGGGATTTCTGGGTGGAGTACCTGCGTGAAACCAACAGCGATCGTTTCAACGACCTCAAGGGCAACTTCCAGGCCCGGGTGCTGGAGCTGACAGACCTGTATCCCGGCGACACCGCGGATGAACTCGGTGCCCGGGTCAAGGCGCTGGAAGAACAGCTTCGCAACGATGAGCGGCAACTGATCGGGGAACTGACCCGCCGCGAAGGCGCGAAGTACTGACCCATGGCGGGGTGTTATTTATGTGCTTGAAGCCGCTGAATTGCTGATGGAAGTGCGAGGGTTTCCAGGGGCGGATTGACGTTGTTTGGCGAGGCGGCGGGCTTATACCCTCCGCCAACCCAACCAACGCCAGCAGGTATGCTCATGGCCGATTCACAACGTTCTGCGACGCGCAAAACAGAACCCGCAGCCCCGCACGATGCCCGTGTTGAATCCATTGGACGCAACGTCCCCGACTGGTTGCTCGACTCACCGCAAGCGACACGGCAGGCGTTGCGTTCAGCCGGTCGGGAGGCTTCGCCCTGGATCGAGAAGGCCCTGCGTGACAAGCCTCACGTCGGTGCGTACGTGCAAGAGGCCTACGCGCAGCACCGTCGTTACGAGGCGCAGGTCAATGCGCTGCTGGCGCGGATTCCCACGCTTGAGGCCTTTGCCGAGCCGCTGCTCAAGGCCGCGATCAGCCAGCAGTTCGGCATGGACCTCGATGTGCGCGGCACCTACCTGTTTCATGCCGGCCGCGTGCACGTCGATGGTTCATTCGTTGCCGCATCCCGGGACCCGGTGGTGGCGAGCTACAACGCCGTAAGGGCGGCGACCCAGCCGTTACTGCTCGCCGCGCTGCAGAACTTCGAAGCGTGGGAAACCGAAGCGTCGGGCATGGCCAATCCGCCTCATGAATCGATGGTCTACGTTGCGCTGAGCGCTACCGAGACCCTGCAAGGCCCCACCCTCGATATCGTGCCGGAACAATTTGCCGCCCTCTGCCGCACCCTCGACCTGGGAGGGCAATACCAGGCGTTGATCGAATCGGTGCTCGCCGGGGCATCGGCACCTGCCGGTGAAGCGACTCAGCGCCTGTTCGAGGACTTCGAGCGCTCGGCCTTTTTGCTTCAACTGCATCTCGCCTGCCTGAAAGGCGATATCAGCGAACGCATGTATGACGCCGTCAAATCATTCAGCAATGGACCGGTGCTTTCCGGCGCGCCGCTGGTGAGCGGCTTTCTCGGTGCGTGGGATGTTGAACTGAAAAGCATCGTGATCATTGGCAGCTACTCGCCCGGTTCGCTGCCGACCAGTTACCCACGCTGGGATGGCCTGAATCGCAATGAACCGCTGATTGTTTACATTCCCGACGACCCGTTCGGGCCCCTCAAGGAATATGCCTCCTTCGCCCACTTCAGCGAGGCGCTGCGGGACAAATTGCGCGAGCCGGACTATCTGAGGTTCTTCCAGCGGTTTGTGCCGGCGCGCCACAGCGCGGAACTGTTCGGGACGTTGCAGCGCGCTTTTCATCCCAAGGTCTGGAACAGCGGGGGCTGGTATGAAGAGGGCGAGGACAACGACGCCCGCCTCAAACTGAGCGATCTTCCCTTTGGCGGCAGCATTTTTTTGAAACTGGTGCAGCAGAAGATCGCGGCCCTGAAGGACGATGCCTTGTTTCACGCCGTGCCGACGGCCGACGAAGACCACAAGTCGTTGATGGACAAACTGCGCTACTTCGGCGAGGTCAGCTTCGCCGTGCTGAACGTCGCGGCTTTTGTGGTGCCCGGGTTGGGCGCGGTGATGATGGCGGTCGCGGCCGTGCAGTTGAGTTACGAAGTGTACGAAGGCATCGACAGCATGGCCGCGGGCGAGCGCGAGCAGGCCTGGGATTATTTGATGGACGTGGTCGAGAACCTGGCCTTGATGGCGGCGTTGGGCGGTGCTTCGTCAGGCGCGGGTATCGCGGCGCTGGAAGTACCGTCGGCGGTCGCGGAGATGCGCCCGGTGCGCCTGCCCGATGGCGCGACCCGCTTGTGGAAACCGGACCTGGCACCCTTTGCCCACGATATCGTCTTGCCCGCTGGGCTCACGCCGGATGCGCAGGGGCTCTACCACTTTCAAGGCAAGCAATGGCTGCCTCTGGAAGGGCGCACTTATTCGGTCAGGGACGGGGAAAACGGCAGCTATCTGGAGCACCCGGGGCGCGCCGATGCGTACCGCCCCGCCGTGCGCCACAACACGGCGGGCGCCTGGCTGCACGAGCTTGACGAGCCGCTGGAATGGGAAGGGCTGACCCTGTTCCGGCGCTTGGGCGCGGAGGGCGACGAGCTGTCCGACGAGGCCGCCCAGCGCGCCCTGTATGTCAGCGATACCCATGAGGCGCAGTTGCGTCGCGCCTTGGCTGAAGGGCAGCGGCCACCGGCGCTGCTCAGCGACACGGTTGAGCGTTTCCGGCTCGATCAGGTGCTCGAAACGGTGGGCGAAAGCGTAAGCCGGGCACAACGGGCGCAGTTGTTCAACGGCGCGTATGAACGGCTCAACCCGATCCTTTCGGTGGAGGCGCGATTGTTCAAGCACAGCTTTTCCAGCCTGCCCGCCAAGGTGATCGAGGAACTGCTGATGCACGCCGATGCCGCGGAACTGGCGCACCTGCGCAGCGAACGAAAGATTCCGCTGCGCCTTGCCGGGGAAGCCCGCGCCTACCTGCAAAAAGTGCGTTTGGCGCGGGCTTATGAAGGGCTGTTCTTGCGCTACATAGACAACCCCGACAGCGCCAAGCTCATGCTGCACAGCCTGGAGAGGCTGCCGGGCTGGCCGGCGGCGATGCGCCTTGAAGTCAGGGCCATGACGTTCGACGGCGAGCTGCTCGACAGCCTCGGCCCGGCCGATGCGCCCGCGCGCCGGGTGCTGATCGAGGATGCCGAAGGCTATCGCGTGCACGGCGCCGCGCCGACGTCGGCCTCGGTCGATCTGTATGCCGGGGTGCTCCAGGCGCTGACAGCGCCCGAGCGCGAAGCCCTGGCGCTGGTCGGGGACGATCCGGCGCTGGCGTTGAAACTCAAGGTGCAGGCCCAACCGTTGCTGTCGCGCCAGGACCTGCGCGCGCTTCTGAAGATGCAACCGTTGCGCCCCGCCGCCCGCTCGCCGATGCGCCTGGCCGACGGCCGATTGGGTTATCCGCTGAGTGGGCGCGGCGTCCTGCCCGGCTACATCACCGAAGACACCTTGCTCGACAAAGTGCGCCTGCTCGAACTCGAGGACGCCTTTCCCGAAGACGTCTTGCGCGATCTCTACAGCGTGTGCCTGAGCCGGGCCGCCATCAACGAGCGGCTTGACGTCTTGCTTGAGGAGCGGCGCGCGCTGAGTGACAGCCTGGCCGAATGGGCGAACGCCAGCGCAAACCAGGCCAGCCCTAGCACTGAGCGGGTCACCAGTCGCGAGCGGATCGGCGAGGCGTTGTGGGCGCACTGGCGAGGCAACGCTCTGCCCGAGATCGGTCGCAGCGGCAGGCCTTTGCAATTGCGCTCGATCTATGTGGACGACTTTCCCGAACACTTGCCGGCCTTTGTCTACCAGCGGGTGCACACGCTTGAGCTGGAGGACCTGACGGCGCCGGCGCTCAGAGTGTCTGTCGAAACCAATGGCAGCGTGCGCCAGGACCAGCAGTTGTCGGGCTTTTTGCAGCGGTTTCCCGAGGTGACCTCGCTGAGCCTCAATCGCGGCACGGGATGGCTGGCCAATGAGTTGCCGCAGATCGTGATGCAAAGTTTCCCGTGGTTGAGGGAACTGCGCCTGACTAGCCAGCACCTGACCGTGAACCAACGTGTATTCGACGACTTTCGTGCAATGAGGGACTTGCGCCGACTTGACCTCAGCGGCAACCCGCTTGACGTCGATTCGATCACCCAGCTCAACGAGCCGGATCTGGACTATCTGGGGCTGAATAACATGGGCCTGACGCACTGGCCGGATTGGCTCGACAGTCGGGCACTGGAAAACATCAGCGAAGTGTCCCTGGTCGACAACCACCTCACTGAGCTATCGGAACCGATGCTGCGCAACCAGGGCAATTCGGTCTATCACACGCGGGTGTTGTTGCGCGGCAATGTGCTTTCCCGGCAAACAATCTTCAATGTGCGGCTGAGCGAGGGCGTGGGCAGACGGTTCAGCTTCGACCTCGATGTTCCCGCCAGGCTGCAGGCCGAACTGGATGCGTGCATAGCGCAGACCCGGTTGTTGACCGAGTCCATCGAGCAGTGGCGTGAAGCGCCCGGATCGACGCCGCTTCAGGGTGAACAACAGGCCCGGCTGCGTGGACGCATCAGCGACGTCATCATGGATTTCTGGGGTGAGTACGTTCAGAGCTTCTTCACCCCGCTGCTGCGACTGGATTCGATAGCGCTCGCTGACTTTCCCGGGCAATTACCCGACTTTTTCTATGAACAGGTCCGTCGCCTGGACCTGCTGCGCTCGAGCGGGACAGTGGATGAACTCAACCAACTGCTGCTGCGGTTCCCGCAACTGGAAGAGCTGAATATCAGCGCGCAGGTGACGCCGATGACCGTGTTGCCGGAGGCCTTGCTGCAACTCAGGGAACTCCGGTCCCTTGCCCTGATTGACCAGCAAATACTCCTTGACCAGGGCGTGGTCGACTTCATCGCCCTTTTACCGGAATTGTGGTCGCTGGAACTGGATGGAAACACCCTGGGGACCATCACCGATGTGTCCGCGCTCAGCAGCCGTTACCTGAATATGCTGAGCCTGTCGGGTGTCGGCATGCAGACCTGGCCGGACTGGCTCAGCGAGTTGATTCCGCATCAGGTCCAAGTACTGTGCCTGGACAACAATCTTCTGACCGAATTGCCGGAGTACCTCCTGCAAAACCACCGCAACCTGAATGACTCCTCCGAGATATCGCTGCTAAACAACCCGCTGAGCTACGAGACCATGCGCCGTGCCTTCATTTCCGAGTCGGGGCATCGGCCCTTCGTGTTTCGCATGAACGTTCCCGAGGACATCCAGAGGCTGTCAGCCGATCCGCACTCATCGGACTCGGAGGAGGTTACCGGGCCAGGGCAATTCAGCCGCAGCTCCAGTGAAAGCTCTGATGAGGGCTACAACAGTTCCGCCCCCTGGTTGCTTGACAGTACAGAGCAGAACGAAGCGCGGCTGGGTGTTTGGCAGCGATTGGAAAGCGCGAACGATGCCTCGGACTTGCTGAGGTTGATCGGCCGTTTACAGTTCACGGCCGACTATCGCAGCGCCAGCGTCCGGCCCGAACTGATCGGCCGTGTATGGCGAGTGCTGGAGGCTTGCGCCGAGGACGAGCAATTACGCCTGGCGCTCAACGGCATGGCGCAGGAGCCGCTGCTCCAGCTCAGAAACTACGACACCTGCCCGGATGGCATCCGCCTGGAATTCAATCAGATGGAAGTCCAGGTTTTCACCCAGCAGTCGCTGCGCGATGTGCCCCAGGAACAGCGTGGACCGGTACTGTATCGGTTGGTCCGGCGTCTTTATCGGCTGCAGGAGCTCGACAGCATTGCGCGTGAGCAGACCGGCGCGCGTGACGAGGCGGAAGTGCGGCTGGCGTATCGGCTGCAGTGGGCCCAGGAACTGGACTTGCCGTTGCCGCCGGTACGGATGTTGTTTCGCCCGGTGGCGGACCTTCAGCCGGGAGAACTGCAGCGGGCACTGGTGAGGGTCCAGCAGGGCGAGGGCGGCCAGCCGTTCCTGAGCTACGCGGCGCAGCGAGACTTCTGGGTGGCCTACCTTCGCGAGGCTTACCCCGAACGCTTCAGCGCACTCAGGGAGATGTTCCAGTCACGGGTGCTGGAGTTGCTGGATTTGTATCCTGGCGATGCGCCGGAGCGGGCCAGTGAGCGGGTGCGGACACTGGAGACGCAGTTGCAGAGCGACGAACTGAACCTGATTCATGAGTTGACCAACCTCGAGGGACTGGAGCTCGTTTAGACAGCGGCCGCCGCGGGCCTGGCCCGCGCAAGACCAGGGGGCAGTGAAAATATTCTTGTATTCAATTCAGCCCGATCGTTGTCGCTACGCTGGGATTCCTATTGATGACCCGAGGCAGTCCCATGTCGAATTCGATCGGCGCTCTCATACCGTTGAGCGAAAAACCGGTGGTGGAAAGTTCGCAGTATGAGGCGGTTAAAAACAAGATTCCGCTATGGCTGACAAAGGCCCCCGCTGACGAGCACCGAGCACTCCGTGCTACGGGGCCGAACGCCGCGCCCTGGTTCGTCAAAGCCATGCAAGAACATCCGCGAGTGGCCAGGTTATTACCGCGGGCCTATGCGATGCATCGCCGTCTGGAGAAGACGCTTGCCACCCTGTTGGCCCGCATTCCCGACATCGAAGTGTTCGCCGAACCGTTGCTCAAGGCCGCGATTCAGCAACAGTTCAACCTCAGCCTCGATGTGCGCACTACCTGGCTGTTTCATGCCGGGCGCGTACAGGGCGATGGCTCGTTCGTTGCCATCTCCAGGGACCCGCTTGTCGAGAGTTCCAGGTCCGCGAGAGCCGCGACCCAGACGTTGTTGCGCGCCGCCCTGCAAAACTTCGAAGCCTGGGAAGCCGAGCCAGGCGGCATGCAATATTCCCGGCTGAAGTCGAGCATCTATATCGAAGATGCAACGACGCAACGCAGCAGCCCTGTCGCGATCGAGCCTGAAGCGTTCGCCGCACTCTGCCGGACCCTGGACCTGGGTGGGCAATACCAGAAGTTGCTTGATGCGGTACTGGATGGCGCCGTGACGGATGCCGATAAAAAATACATCCCCTTTGCGCGCTGCGAGGGGTCGGCGCTGATACTTCAGGCGCACATGGCGTATTTGAAAAATGACATCAGCGCGCTTCTGTACAACACCTTATTGAAGCGTCTGACCCGGCCGGACCCGTCACCGATAGCGACGCCGCTGCGCTGCGGTTTTCTGACGCTATGGGGGGTCGAACTGACGGGCATTGTGATCGCCGGTGAATACCGCCTGGTCCAGTATGTGATCGGCCATCCGCAATGGGTGCGTGATAGCAGTAAGAAAGCCATCATCGCCTACATACCGGGCGACCCCTTCAGCCCGATCAAAGAGTACGCATCGTTCCAGCATTTTCATGACGCCTTGCGCGACAAGTTGCTGCAGCCGCAGTACCTGAGGTTTTTCGAGCGTTTCATTCCTGCGCGGCAACGTAATGAAGTGTTTGCCAAGATCCGCAAGGCCTTTAACCCAAAGGTCTGGAACAGTGGCGGCTGGTATGAGGAGCGCAAGGACAGCAATGCCAGTCTTGTCCTGGGCACACAGATCATTTCTGGCGCCGTGCTGACCAGTGTCGTGCGGCAGAAAATCGCCGTGCTCAGGGATGATGCCCGGTTCCATGCGGTGCCGACCGCGGACGAAGACCAGAAGACCCGCGATGACCGGCTGCGCTATTTCGTCGAAGTGTCGTTCAGTGCGCTCAATATCGCGGCCTTCGTGATTCCGGCGGTGGGTTTGGCCATGCTGGCGGTTACCGCCGCGCAACTGGGTTATGAAGTCTACGAAGGTTTCCACAGCCTGGCGGAGGGCGATCGCGATCAGGCGTGGGCGTACCTGATGGATGTGCTCGAGAACCTCGCCGAGATTGCCGCGTTCGGTGCGTTCTGGCACGCCGGGCGCGGCATCCCCGCGCTGGAGGTGCCACCGGCGGTGGAGCCGATGCGGACGGTACGCCTCGAGGATGGCAGTCACCGGCTGTGGCAACCCGACCTGCGGCCCTTCGCCCATGACATTGTTCTGCCCGGGGGGCTCAAGCCCGACGCCGTCGGGCTCTACAGCTACCAGGGCAAACGCTGGCTGGCGCTGGAGGATCGCACTTTTTGCGTCAAGTCGGACTCGCCGGATTCCGCGCATTACCTGGCGCACCCGAACCGGGCCGACGCTTACCGGCCCTTATTGCGCAGCAACGGCGCCGGCGCCTGGTTGCATGAGCTGGACCAGCCGCTGGAGTGGGAAGGGCAGACCCTGTTCCAGCGGCTGGGTCCGTTGGCGGAGGGGCTGCCGGAACCCACCACCCGCCGCCTTCTTCACATCAGTCACACCCACCCGGCGCAATTGCGGCGCGCATTGGCCGACAGTGAGCGACCACCCGCGTTGCTCATCGATAGCCTCCAGCGCTTGCGGCTTGACCAGGCGCTGGGCGCTGTCAGCGAAGGCATGAGCCGTTCGCAGCGGGCGGCGTTGTTCGCTGCCCGGTATGACGCACTGCAGGCGGAGGCATCCGCCGAAGCGCGGTTGCTGACGGAAACGTTCACCGGGTTACCCGTGGTGGTGGCCGACGAATTGCTGGCGCATGCCGACGCGACCGAACTGGCGCAACTCAAGGATGAGCGCACGGTGCCGTTGCGACTCGCCGAAGAGGCCCGCGTTTATCAGCGCAACGTGCGTCTGGCGCGGGCCTACGAGGGCCTGCATCTACAACATGTGAGCAGTTCCGACAGCGACATTCTTGTTCTGCACAGCCTTGAAACCCTGCCGGGGTGGTCGCCGCTGGTGCGCCTGGAAATCCGCGAAGGCGCCCTCGACGGACGCTTGATCGACAGCGTGGGGCCCGAGGATGCGCCGCTTCACAAGGTGCTGCTCAAGGGCGACGAAGGCTATCAGGTCGCCAGCCCCGACGATCCGCTCGCCGTAGCGCCCCCTGATGATTTGTATGCGGCGGTGCTCGAGGCGCTGCCGCTGGCGCAGCGGGAAGCACTGGGCGTCGTACCGGGCGGGAAAGCGGCGCTTCGTCTTCATCTGCATGAGCAGCCATTGCTGCCCCGGCCGCAGGCACTGGAGGCGTTGCACATGCAGGCTGCCCAGCCCGGCGCCCGTTCACCGATGCGCCTTGCCGATGGCCGGGTCGGTTACCCGCTGAGCGGTCGGGGCGCCCTGGCAGCCTATGTCACCGAAGACACGCTGCTGGACAAGATCCGTCACCTCGAATTCCCGGACATCTTTGCCGAGGCCATCCTCCAGGCGTTCTACAGCGCTGGTTTTAGCCGGGCAGCCATCAGCGAGCGCTTGGACCAATTGATCGTGGAACAGCATGTCCTGCTCAGCAGCTTGAGCCACTGGCGGCAGGACCTGTCCGCGGTTGGCCGTGCGAGCGAAGCGCACATCATCGGCCGGGATCGCATTACCCTGGCGTTGTGGGAGCACTGGCGAGGCAACAACCTGCCTGAGATCGGTCGGACCGACCGGGCGCTGCGGCTGGAGTCGATATTTGTATCGGACTTTCCCGAGCAGTTGCCAGCGTTCGTCTACGAGCGCGTGCAAGCCCTGGTGCTGCGCGAGTTCATCGTGGAGGCGCCGACGGCGGTCTTCGGCGCGGACGGTGCACTCCAGTACCACGGCATGCTGCCGCGGTTTCTGCAGCGTTTTGGCCGGGTCCGCGTTTTGGAACTCCACCACAGTATTGGCTGGCCGGTCAGGGACCTGCCCCGGGTCGTGGCCCTCAGTTACCCGAGGCTCAGGCGCCTGCACCTGAACAACCTGCAACTCTACCTGGACTGGCAAGCGCTGGAACCGCTGGCCAGCTTGACCGAGTTGCAGCACCTGGACCTCAGTGGCAACTTCCTCGCGGATGCGCCGAACATCCATTTCACCGGGCTGCATCTGCACAACCCGGAGCTGAACCTGCATGCTCTGGGGCCGAACCTGAGCTCCCTGGCGCTGGACCGCGTGGGCATGACGCGCTGGCCAAATTGGCTCGATAGCCAGGCGCTGAGCCGGATCAGCGTGCTTTCCCTGGTCGACAACCGCCTCCTCGAATTGCCGGCGCATATCCTGCGCAACGACATCAATGCGCATCACACCCGGGTCGCGCTGCGAGGCAATGCGTTTTCTCGCCAGGCGACGCTCAATGCGCGGTTGAGCGAGGGCGCTGGCCGCCGCTTCAGTTTCGACATGGATATTTCCGAAACACTCCAGGCCGATCTGAACCTGCACCAGCACGAACGCGGTCAACTGATCGAGGCCCTTGAGATGTGGCGCGAATCCTCAACCTCGACGCGGCCGTTGAGCGAACAACAGATAGCCGCACGTCATCGCGTGTCCGACAGCCTTGTGGATTTCTGGCGAGATAAAGCGCAGGGCAACGCCTCCCCGCTGCTGCAACTGGAATCGCTCGCGCTCGATGACTTTCCGCCGCGGTTGCCGGACTTTTTCTATCAGCGGGTGCGTCGTCTGGAACTGACGATGCCCATTGGCACAACCGAAATGCTCGACCGCTTTCTCACCAGCTTTCCGCAACTGGAAGAGCTTGCCATCAGTGGCCGCGCGCCTCCGGCCACCGACTTGCCGGGCTCACTGCGAACAATGCACGCCTTGAGGAGCCTGGCCTTGACCTATCAAGGGCTGCATATCGACCAGGGGGCGGTGGATCTGATCGCCAGCTTGCCACAGCTTTCGTCACTGGAACTCGATGGGAATACCCTGGGCACGATCACCAACGTGTCGGGTCTGACCGCGCGTCACTTTGACCTGCTGAGCATGAACGAGATGGGCATCGACACCTGGCCGACCTGGCTCGACCAACTGATTCCACAGCGCGTGGAGGTGCTGAGCCTGGAGAGCAACCGGCTCACCGAGTTGCCTGAATACTTGCTGGAAAACCGTCGCAACCCCGAGGGCCTGACCGAAATTTCACTGCTCGATAATCCCTTGAACTACGAGACCATGCGCCGTGCCTATGTTTCGATCGCGGACAATCGGCCGTTTGTATTCGAAATCGACTTGCCCGACGAGATCCGGCAACTCCACGGTGATGCGCACCTCTCGGACTCGGAGGAGTCTCTCGGCAGTCTGGCGCATTCCCATGGCGGCAGCGCGAGTTCCGGGGAGGAAGACTTCCCGGTCGATAACTGGCTGATCGGCAGCGTGGATGAAAACGAAGCGCGGCGTGGCACCTGGGAGCAGCTTGAAGGTTTCGAAGATGCTCCTGACCTGCTGCGGATGATCGGGCGGCTACGCTACACCGCCGACTTCCGCAACGCCGCCAGCCGGCCTGAACTGGTCGCCCGCGTGTGGCGGGTGCTTGATGTCACGGCCCAGAATATCGAGCTGCGCCAGACCCTCAATGGCATGGCGCAGGAGCCACTGGACCAGCTCAGAAGCTACGACACCTGCCCTGACGGTATCCGCCTGGAGTTCAACCAGATGGAAATCCAGGTCTTCACCCTCCAGTCGTTGCAGGAGGTGCCGGAGGGCCAGCGCGGGTTGACGCTGTATCGGCTGGTACGGCGTCTGTACCGCTTGCACGAGCTGGATACGATTGCCCGGGATGAGGCCGGCACCCGCGACGAAGCGGAAGTGCGCCTGGTGTATCGCATGCACTGGGCTGAAGAGCTCGACCTGCCGCTGCCGCCGAGCCGGATGCTGTACCGCACCGTTGCCGATGTGCGGCCGATCGAACTGGACCGGGCGCTGGACCGGGTCCGTCAGGGCGAGGGCGGGCAGCCATTCCTGGTCTATGCGGCGCAGCAGGACTTCTGGGTGGCGTACCTGCGCGAAGTCTATGCCGAGCGTTTCAACCTGATCAACAACATGTTCCAGGCGCGAGTGCTGGAGCTGCTGGACCTGTATCCGGACGATATACCGGAGCGCTCGAGTGAACGGGTCCGCGAGTTGGAGGCGCGGGTCCGGCAGGATGAGCGCAGCCTGCTGGACGAGCTGACCAACCTTGAGGGCCACGCAAACGACTAGGCTTTATACGGAAAGTGCCTGCGCGACGATCATGCTGCGTTGCCTGATCGCCGCTCGGCGACTTGTCGTACAAACCCCAGGTTTACAACTGGGCCTGGACCTTGTCACCCACGTCGGTGGGCACCCATTGCCGCCAGATCTGCGGGTTGGCTTTGAGAAAGTCCCGCGCCGCCGTCGCCGGCTCCTGGCGTTGCTGGCTCATTTGCGCCAGGGCCTTGTTCAGGCGTTCGATCGGCAGGTCGACCTTGGCGAAGAAAGCCACCAGTTCCGGATAGTGTTGGCGAAACGCTGCTGACACGCCGATGGACAGCTTGGCCGGCAACGAGCGGCTGCCCTTGGGGTCGGTGTTTCTGGCATCGGTCAGGGTGGCCCAGGCGGCGGGGTCGAAGGCCGGCTCTTCCAGGCGCACCAACGGGAAACGCCCCATCAGCGGGGTGGGCGACCAGTAGTAGAACAGCACCGGCTTGCCGCGGCGGATCGACGAGGTGATCTCGGCATCCAGTGCCGCGCCCGAGCCGCTGCGAAAGTTCACGTACAACCCGTCCAGGCCATAGGCCTTGAGCTTCTGGCTGTTGACGGTCTCGGAGGTCCAGCCGCTGGGGCTATTGAGAAAACGCCCCTTGTCTGGCACCTCGGGGTCCTGGAACACGGCGGCATAGCGCTTGAGGTCGGTGACCGAGCGCAGCTCCGGGGCCAGCGGTTCGATACCGCGTTGCGCATCGCCCTTGATCACGTATTCCGGCACCCACCAGCCTTCGTCGGCGTTTTTCACCGTATCGCCGATCGCGAACACTTCACCGGCTTGTTCGGCCTTGATCCAGGCCGGGCTGCGCCCCGCCCATTCTTCGCCGATCACCTGGATATCGTTGCGCGCCAGCGCGACTTCCATGCTCACCGTGCTGCCCGGCAGCGTATCGGTGGGATAGCCATAGCCGTGCTCGACAATGAACCGCAACAGCTCGGTGGTGAAGCTGCCGCTTTCCCAGGTGATGTCACCGAAGAGGATCGGCGCGTTCGGCGGTGCGGCGCTGGCGGGGAATACGCTGGCCACGGAAAGCAGCATGCCGCAGATCAGGGAGGTGAGCCGGTTCATCATGTCTCGCTCGTGTTCGCTAAGTGAGCCAGTGTAGTAGAGCGCCATAAGGTCAACGGAGAATGTTCCAGGGCAGGGCGCGGGCAGTATTCGAATGGCCCATTGGCGAAGCCGAAGTTGCTCTGGCCGGGCAGTGGGTTTTCTTACGCCAATAAGCGCGCGCATCTGGCTGAACAGCCGGGTTGTTGCTGTTGTACTGGCGCTTCATTCAGTTGCGCGAATACCGGCATGCATATTTTCTACACCTCCAGCGCTCACGGAATATTCAATCACTCGTTGCAAACCCCCGCGTCGACGCGAGGCGGCTGCGGGGTAGCGGTTCATGGCGGGAAGCTGTTCTGCGTGTATATCGATGAGTTCGATATCTGGGGGCAGATCAAGGTCATTACAAAAACAGAGCGGGGGGCCTGGAGTGCGCCGATGGACCTGGGCCCGCGGATCTACGCGAGCCAGGCGCCGGCAATCTTCACCGGGGGTGAAAACCTGTATGTCTTCGTGGTGGTCAAGGGGGCGGACGGAAGTTCGGCCTGTTGGCGCTTCCTCTATGACGATGTCACCGGCGTATTCATCATGGGGCCGTTGCCGAACCTCAAGAACATTACCCGGCCACCCGCATTCGTGGAAATGGACGGCATGCTCTACATGTTCTACAGCCGCCCCAACAAGATCATCGCCTGGCGCAAAACCAGGGATTTCACCACGTGGTCCGATGAACAGTGGATGTATGAAGAAAGCGACAAGCCGTTGCTCTGCGATAACCCGCCCACGGTTATCTGGTATCAGGGCCTGATTCATGTATTCGCCACCAACAACCAGGGCAATCACCTGTTATTGAAGTTCGACGGTGGCACCAACTGGACGCGGCCGCGGTTGTTCGTTGCGGAAAAATACACCAACGCGCCCGCTGCCGTTGTCCACAACGGTCTGTTGAAAGTCGTGTTCAATGGCCCGGTCTCCGCGCCAGACAATCGTGATCTTTTCCAGTATGGCTACGACGGCAATTCCACCAGCCCGCCGACCGTCAGTTCAAACCTCATGGCCACTGAACGCGTTGGCCTGGGTGTATTGGCTGACCGCCTGTATGTGTTGTATCGCGGTTCACCCTGAGGTTGCGTCATGCCTGTTGATAGAACCATTGCTGACTATATTGATGCCCATTTAACCCCCGGCCTTGCCGATACGGAACTGCAAACGCAGTTTGAAGTGATCGTCAGGGACATCGTCCTGTTGTTGCCGACGGCCGCTGAAACCGCCCAGCACACGGCTGCCTACCTGTCGTATGTGGTGTCCTTCCAGTACATGCGAAGCCGCAATGAAACGGAGCAGGCTTACTTTGCCAAAGCGCTGTCCGAATCGTTCGCCCGGCTCTACAACGACAGCACGCTCATGCGTGCCATTCATGCGGCACCGCGGGCGCACCTGTATTCGACGCTGTTGAGTTTCTACCACCTGCACCATGCGCTGATCATGAACGGCCTGAGAAGCCACGCCGGTCCGTTCTTCCTCGATGCCAGCGATGCTCTGCGCCGCTTGCAGCATATCGTCGGTGCGGCGTGCGGTCCCTGGCATGCCCATATCCGCCTGCAGGGGAGTAACGACTACCCCGCGCGGGTCATGGTCCATAACGGCTCGCCGCAGATTGAAATCGGTAGGCCCGCGGAGAGCGGACCGACGCTCAGTTTCGCTATCGCCACCTGGAACATGCAGGGCGCTTCGGCCTCCACGGAATCGAAGTGGCGCACCCGGGTGCTGCAACTGGCGCGGGCCAATGACATCGTGGTCCTGCAGGAGGCGGGCAGTGTGCCCGCCTCCGCGACGCTCAGCGCGCAGTTGCAGGTCAATGACCAGTTCGGCGTTGCCCACCAGATCGACCATTACCTGTGGAACCTGGGGACGGTCGCGCGTCCTGAGGTCTATCACGTGTTCTTTCTCGATGTTCAGCGCTTGCGGGTCAACCTGGCGATCGTTGTGCGGGGAACCAGCGATCTGGACATCCATGACATGGTGGTCGTCTCCGATGGCGTCACCGTGACCGCCCCCGTTTACCGCCCGGCACTGGGCATCCGGGTGAGGCGCTGGTCGGCGCTGCACCATGAGCACGTGACGGTGTTCAACTTCCACGCCATTTCGGGAGGCGGGGCCAATTCATCGCGGGTGCTGCGTGAGGTGAGCTGGCATACCGAGACGCCGTTCGTGATGCTCGGCGACTTCAACCGCGACCCGCGGCCCGGCACCTCCCGACCCAACGCGGGCAACTGGATATCACCGCCGGACATCGCCCGGCTCGAGCTGGCCAACGGCCCGACCCATCCCGCTGACCAGCCGCAGGCCATGCTCGATTACGCGGTGTCCAACGGCACGGCAACGCCGACCGCGCCCGGTATCGTCGGGCTGCCAGGCCCGTCGAACCACTCGGATGTGAGTTACCGCTTCAGCTTTTAGCCTCATCCCCACCATGCCCGCTGGGGCGGGTTAATTTCCGGCCCGCCTCGCTCGTTCATAGATCATCGACGCACGCCCCGGCGGTGTGCGGTCATTCAATGAAGGAGACAAGCAATGACTTCCGTTTTCGATCGCGACGACATCGTGTTCCAGGTTGTGGTCAACCACGAAGAGCAGTATTCGATCTGGCCCGACTACAAAGCGATCCCCGAAGGCTGGCGCACCGCCGGCAAAAGCGGCCTGAAGAAGGACTGCCTGGCTTGGATCGACGAGGTCTGGACCGACATGCGCCCGCTGAGCCTGCGTCAGAAGATGGCCGCCGCAGCGGCGGTATCCTGAGGGGCCTGGCGTGTCGTCACTGACCCTGTTGTGCCTGCCGTACTCTGGCGCCAGCGCCATGGTCTACAGCCGTTGGCGGCGCAAATTGCCGGCCTGGCTGAACGTGCGTCCGGTCGAGTTGCCGGGCCGTGGCGCCCGCCTGGCCGAGCCGCTGCACACCGACCTGGCCGCGCTGGCCCGGCAACTGGCGGCCGAACAACGGCTGACCGCCAACCAGCCCTACGCCGTGCTGGGCCACAGCCTCGGCGCGTTGTTGGCCTTTGAGCTGGTACATGAACTGCAGGCGCTGGGCTGTCGCCCGCCGGTGGCGTTGTTCGCTTGCGGCACCGCCGCGCCGAGTCGCCGCGAGGAGTATGACGGCGCCCGTTTGCGCGAGGCGAAAAGCGATGCCGAGCTGATGGACGAGTTGCGCACCTTGCAGGGCACGCCCGAGGAAGTGCTGGCCAACGAAGAGCTGATGGGCCTGATGCTGCCGATCCTGCGCGCCGACTTCCTGCTCTGCGGGCATTACGCCTATCGCCAGCGTCCGGCCCTGCGCTGTCCGCTGCACGTCTTCGGCGGCGAAGACGACCGCGCCAGCGAGGAGCAGTTGCTGGCCTGGCGCGCGGAAACCCAGGGCGATTTCTCCCTGGAGGTGTTTCCGGGCGGGCACTTCTTCATCCACGAACATGAAGACCGCGTGCTGGGTGTGCTCAGCGCTGCGCTGGAGCCCCTGCGCCTGACGGCCTAGCCCGGCGATGCCGGCCCGGCGGTTGCCATCGGCACCCCGGGCTTGCATAGTCGGGCACCCCCGACTGCAAGGAGCCACGACGCAATGCTGATCGATTCCTCCCAGGCCACGCTGCTGGTCATCGACGTTCAGGAAAAACTCATCGGCGCGGTCAGCGACCCCGCTGGCACCCTGGCGCGCACCCGCTGGCTGCTCGCCGCCACCGCAGAGCTTGGGCTGCCGACGGTGATTTCCGAGCAATACCCCAAGGGCCTCGGCCACACCGTCGCCAGCCTGCTGGACGTCGCAGCCAGCGCCACGGTGGTGGAGAAACAGCACTTTTCCTGCGTGGCCGGCGAATGCCTGCCCGCCACGCTGCTGGCCCGCGAGCAGGTGATCGTGTGCGGTATGGAAACCCATGTCTGCGTGCTGCAGACCGTGCTCGAACTGCTGGCCCTGGGCAAGCAGGTGTTCGTGGTGGCCGATGCCTGCGACAGCCGCACCGCGTTCAGCAAAGCCACCGGCCTCGAACGCATGCGCGATGCCGGCGCGCAGATCGTCACCCGCGAAATGGTGCTGTTCGAACTGATGCGCAGCGCCGGCCACGAGAAATTCCGCCAGATCAGCAAGACCTTCCTGGTCGGGGAGCAGCCCTGAGGTTGATGGCAATTCGATATTCCCTGCTTTAAAGTGCGCGCTGGATTTCCACACTGACAGGATGTTTCGATGGCTTCCCGCGCACTGGCTGTTCTCGTTTCGACCCTTACGCTCGCTTGCCTGCCAACACTGGCTCAGGCCCAGGCCACGGTGGCCCAGGTCTTCAATGGCGAGATGCTTGGCACCAACCTGCGCTATTTCGAATCCATCGCCGGGATTGCCAGGACCTCGGCGGGGGATGTCCACAGCTACCGCGTGCAGGGCTGCGAAATCTCCGCCAACGCCGCGGGCGGCACTGTCAGTGAACTGCGCCTGCAGCTTTCGTCGTCGTGCAAGGCCGATCTTTCCAGCTTCATCGGCACCTTCGCACCGCCCGCCAACAAGCCGCTGACCTTCGGCGCGATGAGTGAATCCAGCGGCGGCCAGCTGGAGTTCTATGCCGACTGCCTGCACCTGTGCGGCAACGCCGCTGACCCCTCGGTGTACGCGCTTTGGCAGGGACCGCACGCGGTCAATTTCACCGAGGTTCTGCTGGAGGCTGTGTTGGCCGACGATGCCGCCATCAATGCCTCGAACCAGTGGAGCGAGGCCATGGAAAAAACCAAGGGCCAGGATTTCGTCATCGACACCCGCTTCAACTGCGAGCGCGACTTCGATGAGGTCGCCAACCAGAGTTTCAAGGCGGTGAAGGTAACGGCGGTGACCATCGGTACCGAACTGAGCAAACCGGGCTGCTGAACAGGAGACCCAAGCGAATGGCACGCAAATCGGGCAAGACACTGGAGCGCACCTTGCGTGCGGATTACGGCAAGAACAACCCGCTGCCGAAGAAACTGCAGTTTCTCGCCGGGGTGAAATTCACGGCGGTGGCGTCGGTCATTCTGCCGGACGATGAGCGTGCCACTGATCTTGTCGAGTTCAAACCGGCGGCGTTGAAGAAGTTGCTCGGGCAGTTGGCCGATGCCAGCGCCGAACACTCCAGCGAGCAGGAAAAGGCACTGCGTGCGAGCAAGCGGGCGCTGGGCAAGGCGGAAAAAGAGCTGCTGCGCAGCCAGGCGGATTTCGACGAACTCAAGGGCGAGGCGATCCTGCAGGAACAGTCCATTCTCGACCTGAAGGATCAGTTGCGCGACTTGCGCGCCCGCTGCCAGGACCTGGCCAGCGATCTTGAGCGGGAACAGTCGGCGCACCAGGTGGTCAAGCGAAACTACGAGCAGGTGCTGGCGAATCTCGAGGACGATTCGATCCCGCTGAAGTCGGACATACCGGGCGCCAGGGGACTTGAGGAAATCACCAACCGCAGGCGCCTGCCGGGTAGTTTCAAGTAGCGTCTTGCCCTGGGCCGCTGGCCCCCGCTACCGTGTTCGCATTGTCCGGGCAGGGGAGTGAAGCCAGTGAGCCGATTGACGGGGTTGATGCTGGTGCTGTTGCTGCTGGCCGGTTGCGCTGGCCAGCAGGCGAAACAGCAGGTGACACCGGAGCAGGCCCGGGCGCGCATCGCCGCGCTGCTGCCGGCCAGCGTCAGTGATCGTCAGGGCTGGGCCCGCGACATCGAGACGGCGTTCACCACTCAGAAGCTCGATCCCAGTCAGTCGAATATCTGCGCGGTGCTGGCGGTGACCGAGCAGGAATCCACCTTCAGCGCCGACCCTAAAGTGCCCAACCTTGGGCGTATCGCCCGCGAAGAAATCGACCGCCGCGCCGCCCGGGTGTTCGTGCCGAAAGCCCTGGTGGATGCCGCCCTCGATACTCGCTCACCGAATGGCAAGACTTGGAACCAGCGCCTGGCGGCGGTGCGCAGTGAGCGGGAACTGAGCCGGCTGTATGACGAACTGACCGGCTCGCTGCCGCTGGGCAAGACGCTGCTCGGCGGCTTGAACCCGGTGCGCACCGGCGGGCCGATGCAGGTCAGCATCGATTTTGCCGAGGCCCATGCCGGTGATTATCCCTACGACCATGATGGCAGCCTGCGCAACGAGGTGTTCAGCCGGCGCGGCGGGATGTATTTCGGCATCGCCCATTTGCTTGGGTATCCGGCCAACTACGACCAGCCGCTGTATCGCTTCGCCGATTTCAACGCGGGCTGGTACGCCAGCCGCAACGCCGCGTTTCAGAGCGCGCTGAGCCGGGTCACGGGCGTGGAGTTGGCGTTGGATGGCGATCTGATCGCGCCGGGTTCGATTCTGCCGGGGAGTACCGAAAAGGCGGCGCGGCGGCTGGGCGAGGAGTTCGGCATGCGCAACCCGACCCTGCGTAGTCAGTTGGAGAAGGGCGACCGTTATGAGTTCGAGGAAACCCGTTTGTACCAACAGGTCTTTGCCCTGGCCGACAAGGCGGCAGGTAAGCGCGTGCCGCGGGCGGTGTTGCCGGGGATCGAGCTGAAGAGCCCGAAGATTACCCGGCAATTGACCACGGCGTGGTTCGCCAAGCGGGTGGATGAGCGGTATCAGCGGTGTATGAAGCGATAAAAGGCGGGGGCCGCCGTGCGGCCCTTCGCGAGCAAGCTCGCTCCTACAGGGCCCTTGGTTTAACCCTGACTCCCCGCCAACGCCCCCACCACCTGTTCCACCCCAGCCTTCAACCCGGCCAATGTGTCGTCACTGTCGGTATCCACCACCACCAGCTTCGCGCCGGACGCGGCGATCACGTCCGCCACGGCCTGGCTCGGCTGTTTGTGGTGCAGCACCACGGCAACATCCTGGCCTTTCAACTCGTCGCCGAGGTGCTTGAGCTGTTCGGTGGTCCAGTGGTCGTCGGCCACTTGCGGGTGGTCGATCAGGTCCAGGTTCAGCCCGCCGATCAGGTAGCCCAGGCGATCCGACAGGTTGACCACGCTGAGGTTGTCGGCCTCGGCCAGCTTCGCTTCGCTGCTGGCGCTGAGGTCGAGCAATTGGCGTTTGATGGCGGCGAGGTTGCTCTGGATTTTCGGTTGGTCCGCCGGCGACAGGCGCCCGAGGTCGCTGGCCAGGACGTCGGCCATGCGCCCGAGGTTGGTCGGGTTCAGCCACGGGTAACCCGAGAACACGTTGTTGCCCTGTACGGCGATACCCGGCAGGGCACCGTCCACCGGCCGCGCGGCGTCGATTTCGACGATGCGGATATTGCTCCGGCGCGCTACCGGGTACAGCGGGTCGTCGTTCCAGATCGAGCGCAGGCCGATCACCGCGTCAGCCTTGCCCGCGGACTTTTGCAGGCTCGCCAGGCCGCGACCGCTGAAGTAGGACGGCTGGCGGCTGGCGGGGATGTTCGCCGGCGCCGCCCGTTGCAGTTTGACCGAGGTGCCGTCCAGCAGCAGGCTGCCCAGGCCGTAGGTCACCGGCAGCGAGGCCAGTACGGTGACGCCGGCGGCCTGTTGCGCGGCGGGTGTCGCCGCGCTCTGGGCATGGCTGGCGAGGGGCAGGCCGGCCAGCAGCAGGGCCAGGCTCAGGTGCTTGAGGGTTGGAGTCATGCCGGGTTTCCTTGCAGGCGTGGAACCAGGCCGCGTGCCAGCGCGGCGAGGGCGAAGAAGCTGCCGGCGACCAGGATGATCGCTGCGCCCGAAGGCACCGGCAGGTCGAAGACGATGGGCAGCAGGATGCCAATCAGGGTGCTGAAGGTCGCAATCAGTACCGAGGCCCAGAAGAAACCCTTCAGCGACTGGCTGACCAGCCGCGCCGCCGCCGCCGGAATCACCAACAGCGCGCCGACCAGGATCGCGCCGATGACTTTCACTGCCGCCACCGTGACCAGCGTCACCAGCACCACGAACAGGTAGTCCAGGCTTTTCACCGCGACGCCACGCACCGCCGCCAGTTGCGGGTTGAAGCTGGCCAGCATGATGCGGTTGTACAGCGGCAGCGCCAGCCCCAGCACCAGGCTGCCGACGATGCCCAGCACCACCAGGTCCTGGCCGCTGACGGTGAGCACCGAGCCGAACAGCACGTTTTCGAGGATGTGCACGTTGATCTTGCCGGCCAGCATCAGCAGCAGGCTCGCGCCCAGCGCCAGCGACACCGAGAGGAACACGCCGATCAGGGTGTCCGGCGACAGGCCGGTGCGGTTGCGCAGGAAGTTGAGCAGGATGCCGAACAGCAGGCAGTAGCCGAACAGGCTGCCGTAGGGGCCGGTGTAGGGTTCGCCGAGGAGGATGCCGATGGCCACGCCGGTCAGCGCCGCGTGACCCACGGCCTCGGAGAAGAAGGCGAAGCGCTTGACCACCACCAGCGTGCCGAGGCCGCCGAGCACCGGGCCGATCATCAGGCCGGCGAGCAGGGCGTTGACCACGAAACCGTAGGCCAGGGCTTCGGGCAGGTAGCCGGAGGACGCCCAGCCCTGGATCAGCAGGCGGAATTCTTCGTAGTTCATCAGGCGGTGCTCTCGCTGCGCGGGTGAATGGAAAACAGCCCGAGCAGCCGCTCAGGGGTCAGCGCTTCTTTCGGCGGCGCGTCGAACAGCACCCGCCGGCTCAGCCCGGTGACCCGGTCGGCCAGGCGCGCCACGGCTTCCAGGTCGTGCTCGATCCACAGCACGGTGGTCCCGGCCTGGCGCCATTCCTGCAGCAGGCGTTCGAACACCTGGGCACCGGCTTCGTCCAGCGCCGACATCGGTTCATCCAGCACCAGCAGTTGCGGCGCCGGGATCAGCCCCTGGGCCAGCAGCACCCGCTGGCGTTCGCCGCCAGACAGCGCGCCCATGCGCCGCTTGCGTTTGTCCTGCATGCCGACCCGGGCCAGGGCCGCGTCGATCGCCGGCGTCACCCGCCGCGACAGGCCGAGGAAGGCCGGCGTGCGCTGGCACATGGCGGCCATGAAATCGTCCACGGTCATCGGCAGGCCGCGGTCGAACTCCAGGGCTTGCGGTACGTAGCCGATCACCTGGCCGTTGTCCGGCCAGTTCAGCGCCAGGCGGCCCTGGTGCGGCATTTGCCCGAGCAGGGTCTTGATCAGCGAACTCTTGCCGCCGCCGTTGGGGCCGACGATGGCGTGCACGCTGCCGGCCGCGACCTGGAAGCTGACCTGATCGAGAATCCGCGTGCGGCCCAGGGTCAGGTCGATGCCGCTGAATTCGATGGACGGCCCGCGTGGCGCGGCGACGACGTTTTCGGCAACGGTCATGCCTGGTTCTCCTTGATCGCCCGGACCACGGTGTCGAGGTTGCGCTTCATCTCCACCTCGTATTTCTCCTTGGTGTACTCGCCGTAGGAGATGTGGGTGAGCGGGTAGAGCTTGACCCCGGCTTCGCGCTGGATGGTCTCGACGTAGGCCGACGGGAAGTCCATCTCGGAGAAGATCACTTTGACGTCCAGCGCATGCAGTTGGTCGATGGTCTTTTTCAGTTGCGCCGGGCTCGGCTCGATGCCGTGGGCCGGTTCCACCACCGCGGTGACTTCCAGGCCGAACTCGCGCACCAGGTAGTCATACGCCGCGTGGATGGTGGCGACGCGGAAGGACGGGTTCGGTGCTTCGGTCAGTTGCGCCAGGGCGTCGGCGCGCAGCTTGCGCAGGCGCTTGGCGTAGTCGCGGGCGTTCTTGCTGTAGTACTTGGCGTTGTCCGGGTCGAGCTTGCCCAGTTCGCGGGCGATGTTGTTGATCTGGGCGATGCTGGCGCTGATCGACAGGAAGGTGTGCGGGTTGACCACCTTGCCGGCGCCACGGGCGGCGATGCCGGTGGCGGCGAGCAGCGGCACGTTGGCGTTGGATTCGATGGTGGCGATGTTCGGTTTTTCGCTGGCGGCGATCATGCGGTCGGCGAAGTCGTCATGGCCCACGCCGTTGAGCACCACCACATCCAGCGAGCCGATGCGCTTGATGTCTTCGGCGCGCGGCTCGTAGGCATGCGGGTTGAAACCTGCGGGAATCAGCGGCACCACCTCGGCGCGGTCACCGACGATATTGCTGACGTAGCTGTAGTACGGGTGCAGGGTGATGCCGATGCGCAGCGGCTTGCCGTTTTCGGCGAGGGCCAGGGCGGGCAGGGCAAGGGCGACGAACAGGCTGAGAACGCGGACGAGGGCGGAGCGGAGCATGGGCATTCCTTGGCGGTCAGTGCTGATGCTGGCGGGTGACACCGGCGTCATAGTGGGCGGCGATCTGTTTCCAGCCGGCGCCTTGCAGGGCGCTGGCCGACAGTTCGGCGGGCAAGGTGGGCTGGGCGGTGCGGTTGAGCCAGACGTCGGCATTGCCGTCGTGTGCCTCGGGCACCAGCAGCAGGAAGCTGCCGGCGGTTTCCGGGCGCGGGCTCAGGCCCAGGTAGGCATTGCCCGGCGCCTGGCGCCACTGGTGTTCGCCACGGGTGACGCTGCTGGCATCGGCGACGAAGGGGGCAAAGCCTTCCTCCACCAGCAACTCGATGCTGACCAGCCCCGGCTCTTCTTCGCGGCGCGCCTGGATCTCGTCGAAGGCCACCCGCAGGTCGGTGTAGATGCCTTGTTCGGCGGCGTTGAGGTCGCGGCGGGCATCCAGTTGATGGGCCTCGATCCGGGTTTCGTCCTCGCGCTCGCCGCGCAGCGCCACCACCGTGGCGGCAAGCGCCAGGATCAGCACGGCGACCAGCAGCACGTAGAGGGTTTCATGCCCGGCGCCGGCCGGGCGGACCACCTGGACCCGGCTCATGGCTCACCGATGTCGGCGTAGTCGATTTCCACGACGTGGCCGGGGCCCGCGTCGAACAGCACGTAGAACTCGCCGGCCGGGCGCTTGAAGGTCAGGGTCGAATCGTCGCCGAGCTTGCCGGGGACCAGCACGCTTTCGTCGTAGCCGATCACGTCCAGGGTCACCCCCGGTGCGCCGCTGCCGTCGGAGAAGCCGCCGGTGCACTTGATCTGCTCGCCGTCGATCGGCTCGCACTGGCACATCGGGTTGTGCGCCAGGGCGGGGCCGGCGAGCGCCAGCAGGAACAGGGGCAGGGCAAGCCTGCCGGCCTTGAGTTTCATCATTTGCCTCCTTGTTTGTTCAGCCAGGCGACGGTGGCGGGCGAGGCCTTGGCCAGGGGGACCGAGGCCTGGTGCATGCTGCCGTCCCAGCCTTCGAGGGTGATCCACAGTTCGGCGTCGGCGCGGGTGCGCTCCGGCACCGGCAGGCTGGTGCCCATGCGGTACGGCGTGCCGAAGAAAATCGTGCCGGCGGCGCGCAGGCTGCGCGGCTTGCCGATGCGCAGGTAGGCGGCCTTGACCTCGCCGATGCAGGTCTTGCACAGCGCCGCGTTGAACGACTTGAAGTAGCCGGCCGGGCCGTCCTGGCGCGGGGCTTCGTCGCGCAGTTCGGCGAGGGTCAGGCTCCAGGGGCCGACCTGGATATCGTCGATCGGCGTCGCGCCCAGGCCGCTGTCGCCGCGAAACAGCGCGGCGTCGGCGAAGTACTTGGGCATAAAGCCCAGCGGGATCAGCAACAGCAGGATGTTCAGGTGAAAACGCCACTTCAGCCACGCCTGCTTCAGCGGGCTCGGCTTGACGGCGGCATTCAGGGTCTGGCTCATGGTTGCACCTGCGTGGCGGTTTCCTGGGCGACCTGGCGCGATCGCGGTTTCTTTTCGCTGCGCTTGAGCGCGGCGGCGGTGGCCTGGGCGGTGCGCTTGGTCCAGATCAGCAGGCCGCTGAGCACCATCATGGACAGCACCAGGCCGAAGAAGGCCCAGATCAGCTTGATGGCCAGGCCGCCGAAGTCACCGGTGTGCAGCGGGCGCATCGACTCGGTGACGAACTCCAGCGCCGAGCGGTCCGAGACCAGGAACGAGGCGTCGACGTTCCGGGTGTAGGGGTTGACGTTGGCGGTCTGGAACATCAGCGGATACCAGCCGCGGCCGCCGAGGTAGATGTGCCCGTAGGCGTTCGACGGCAGTTGCGCGAAGGTGACGTCGAGGCCGGGAATCTGCGTGGTGGCGATGCGGGTGGCTTCGTCGAGGTCGATGCGTGGCACCGGCTTGAGGTTGTCCGAAAGCGGCACGTCTTCGCGGGCGATCACCGGGGTGATTGGCTCGGTGGAAATCGTGATGTGGTTGTCGCCGAGGATCGCCTGGATCAGGAACCAGGTGCCGGTGATGGAAATCACCGCGATGAACCAGATCGACCAGATGCCGCTCAGGCGGTGGAAATCGCCCCAGAAAATCCGCGCGCCGTGGTTGAAGCGCAGCACCGGTTTGAAAAAGCCCTTCCAGAATTTCTTGTAGACCACCAGCCCGGTGACCAGCGAGGCCAGCATCGGCAGGCCCAACAGCGACACCAGATACCAGCCCCAGCTGTAGCCGTTGGTGAACGGCACCAGCCACCAGCCATGCAGGGCGCGGGTGAAGGCTTCGAAGTTGAACTCCGGGCTCTTGCCCTGGATCGCCCCGGTGTACGGGTTGACGTAGAGCGTCGGCGCGGTGCCGTCAGGGAAGGTTACTGCCGCGGTCAGGGCGAAGTGCGAACCGTCCGGCTGGCTGATGAAGCGCACGGCCATGTCCGGCTCGGCCTTGTTCAGCGCATCGAGGACCTGCTGGAAACTCAGGCGTTCGGCATCACCGTCCGGTTTGCTGGCGCGCACGTCGGGGTTCGCCAGCCAGACGATCTCCTGGCTGACCACCGCCAGGGTGCCGGTGACACAGACGATCAGCACGAAGAACCAGATCGGCAGAGCGAGCCAGCTGTGGACGAGGAACCACAACCTGGATTTGGACTTTTTCGATTGTTGGGCCATTGCTTCTGTCTTGTTCGTAAAAAGTGGGGTCGAGCCGACGCTCAACCTGAGGGCTGCACTTATAAGGACGAACGAGAATCGTAAACCCGTCAGTGGAAATGTAAGCAAATGCTTCGGTGACGGGTTTTCTGGCCAATTTTCGAGCTTTTTGCAGGATGGTGTGATTGCTCACTGCTCCTTGTGCGGGTCTCTGGGGCCTCATCCACAGAGCCCTTCTGCGCATGAACGAAACCACCCGCAAAAAATTTACTGCCGTTCGTCAGAGCTCCCGCGCCACCCGGAACCCGATCCAGTCCCCGCGAGTAGTGGGGTAGACATTGTTGCGGTTGCCGGAGCGGGAAAAGATCGGCGCCTCGCCCCAGTCGTTGCCGCGGATATGCACGACTTTGCAATTGGCCTCTTTCCAGGCGCTGCCATCGGTCGGCGCCCCGACATAACTGTCGTGATAACAATCGGCGACCCACTCGTAGACGTTGCCATGCATGTCGTACACGCCGAAGTCGTTCGGCGCGTAGCTGCCCACCGGCGAGGTGAAGCTGTAGCCATCCTTGGGGCCGTAGACGTTGGCGTTGCGGCTGATCTCGTATTCGGCGTCCGGGTCCAGCGGGAACGGGAACGGCCCGGTGCTGCCGGCGCGGGCGGCGTATTCGCGTTCAGCCTCGCTGACCATCCGGTAGTGCTTGCCGGTCTTCTTCGACAACCAGGCCACATAGTCCTCGACATCGTGGTAGCTCATGCACACCGCCGGCTGCTTCGGCCCCTGCTTGTAACGCGGCTTGCTGGCCTTGCATTCACGGCCCGGGCGGGTGTCGCCGTCGGCGATTTTCGCCCCGGACTCGCGCACGTAGGCGTCCCACTCACCCGCAGTGACCTGGTAGCGGCTGATGGCGAACGGCTTGGCGAAGGTCACTTGGTGCAGCGGCCCTTCGTCGGGCTGGCG